>CAIWHR010000146.1 GCA_903912485.1 uncultured beta proteobacterium
GGCGCATCGCGCACGGGCGCTACCGCAACGAGGACGACCTCTACGCGCTGGTCAACGCCGTCGAATGGGAGCGCCACTTCAACGTCGACCGCACGCTGCGCGTCGACGTCGCGGCGACGCGCTCGCCGCTGCAGAGCCTGGAATTCGCGACGCTGAAGGTCAAGGACGCGGTATGCGACCGCTTCCGCGCCGTCGCCGGCATCCGCCCGTCGGTCGACAAGCAGCGCCCCGACGTCCGCGTGCACGCGTTTCTCGCCGAGCGCGAAGCGACGCTCTACCTCGACACCTCGGGCGAGGCGCTGTTCAAGCGCGGCTACCGCCGCGAAACCGACGCGGCGCCGCTGCGCGAGAACCTCGCCGCCGGCCTGATCGCGCTGTCCGGATGGACGCCGGAGTCGCCGCTGCTCGATCCGATGTGCGGCAGCGGCAGCATCGCGATCGAAGCGGCGCTGATCGCGGCCGACCGCGCGCCGGGGCTCGGGCGGACCTTCGGCTTCCAGAAACTGGCGTGGTACGACGGCCCCGCCTGGCAGCGCATCCGGCAGCGCGCGCACGATCGGGTCCGTCCGGCACCCGACGCGCCGGCGATCTTCGCCAGCGACATCGACGCGCGCGTGGTCGAAGTCTGCCGGCGCAACCTTGCGACCGCCGGCGTCGCCGGCTACGTCGACGTCGCGGTCGCCGACGCGCTCCTGCGCGCCGCCCCGGCCAGCGCCGGCGTCCTGATCGCCAACCCGCCCTACGGCGTGCGGCTCGAAAGCGACGCGGCGCTGACCGCGCTGTATCCGAAGCTCGGCGACGCGCTGAAGCAGCGGTTCGCCGGCTGGACCGCGTACCTGCTGAGCGGCGACCCGCGGCTGCCCAAGCTGATCGGCTTGAAGCCCTCGCGGCGGACGGTGCTGTTCAACGGCGCGATCGAATGCCGGTTCTGCCGGTTCGAGATCGTCGCCGGGCGTCACCAGCGAGCAATGGAGTAGAATAGTCGACTACTTTTTCGCAAGAGGTTTCCCGCCATGCGTCATACCCCCCGCACCGCTGCCGCTTCCGCCCTCCTCGCCGCCTCGCTGCTTCACGCAGGCGCTGCGCTGTCGCAGGAAGCGATGGCCAACCAGTTCATCAAGGGTGGCGACGAAACGCTGACGCTCGACCTGGGCGGCATCCTCAACCAGTTCAACACCTCGCTGCAGCTCAACGGGACGACCAGCCAGGGCACCGACATCGGGCTCGAAGGCGCCGGTCTCAAGAAGCAGAACTCGAGCTTCGAAGCCGGGGCGACGTGGCGTTTCCTGTCGCGCAACCGGATCGACGTCCTCTACTTCCAGGCCAAGCGCTCGGGCGGCAAGACGCTGAACCGGGACATCGACATCGACGGCACCGTGATTCCCGTCAACGCGACGCTCGACGTCGAAGCCAAGGATTCGTTCCTGCTGGCGGACTACCGTTTCTCCTTCGTCAAGACGCCCACCATCGAGTTCGCGGGCCTGCTCGGCTTCTACGGCGGCCAGTTCAAGTACAACGTCAACGCGTCGGCGCAGGGTTCGCACCCGGTGCAGTTCAGCACCACGGCGTCGACGACGGTGCCGCTGCCGGTGATCGGCGCCACGCTCGACTGGTACATCAACCCGCGCTGGAAGGTCTCGGGCAACGTCAGCGGCATGAAGGCGAACATTGGCGACGTCGACGGGTCGGTCCTGATCGCCGGCGCGGCGACCGAGTACATGCTGCTGCGCAATCTCGGCGTCGGCCTGGCCTACATGTACTCCGACGTCAGTGCCGACGTCACCAAGAGCGACTTCAACGGAAGCCTCGGCTGGAAGACGAACAGCGTGCGCATGTACGGCCAGTTCAAGTTCTGACCCGGGCGCCGCCATGAAATTGATCGACCTGATGCTCCCGGCACGGAACTACGAGTCCGAGCACACCCGGTTCATGCGCGCGCTGATGGAAGGGAAGCCGGAGTTCGCGCAGGCGCAGCAGAAGGGTCGCGCCCTCTGGTGGGACAAAGAGCCGCAGGCCCTGGCCGAGCGCAGGACGATGGACGAGGGCCGCGTCGCGCAGCCGGCGTACGTCTACCAGACCGAGTAGCCCGAGGCGCTTCAGCCCGTCTGCGCGGTGCGCCGCGCGACGACGGCAAGCCAGGCCTGCTGCTCCCGCGGCAGTCCGGCAGGCCGGTAGTAGTGCTCGACCTCGTCGAACCCCGCGCCGGCCAGGTAGCCGCGCCAGGTTTCGAGATCGTGGTACACGCCGTACCTGCCGCGATTCCAGCCCTCCTCGCCGTGCCCGCGCGGGTTGGAGCTGAACAGCACGCCGCGCGGCCGCAGCGCCGCGCGCAACTGGCCGAGAACGCGCGGCAGTTCCTGCGCCGGCACGTGGAACAGCGCGGCATTCGCATAGACGCCGTCGAAGCGTTTCCCGGGCAGTTGCAGCCGGAGAAAGTCCTGCTGCCAGACTTCGCAGCCGCTGTAGGAGCGCGCCATCGCGGCAAAGCGAGCCGAACCTTCGACCCCCACCGCACGATGGCCGAGTTCGGCGAAAGCCTTGAGGTCGCGCCCCGGTCCGCAGCCGAAATCGAGGATCGCGTGCGGCGATTCACCGTCGATGTGCCGCAGCAGCGCCTCGATGTTCTGGCGCACGTCGTGGTCGCGCGTACCCGCCCAGAAATCGTCGGCCCGCTGCTCGTAGTGGTCGAGCGTCGCCTGCGCGATCCGTTCGAGTTCCTCGGGGGAGAGATTCATGGGCGTGCGGCTCCGGGTTTCGCCGGTCGGTGCCGAGGCTCGGCGGCGAGCGAGGGTGGCGGCGAAGCCCGGGCTACGGGCGGGGCTTGGCGGAGCGACCCGGGTTACCGGCAGACGGTGCCGGGGGCGACGAACACCTGCCGCGTGATGGCCCTGGACTGCGCGCTGCCGTTGACGGTGTACGCGAAAGTCGCGGCGTTGCCGTTGGCGAAGGTCACGCTCGCGCTGCCGACGGGAGTCTCCACCGCGCCGCCGGCGCTGCCCTCCGGCGGGAACGGCACC
>CAIWHR010000147.1 GCA_903912485.1 uncultured beta proteobacterium
GGAACAGGCGATCGCGCATATTCGCGAACTGCAGCACGACCCCGTCCGGCGGCAGGAGATCGGCACCGCGGCACGGGCAGCGATCGTTTCCACCATGCGGTCGCAGGAACGATCGCTGCTCGACTTCTACCTTCCCGGCCGGAGTTCCGACGGACTGTAATGCGGGCGTGCGGCAGGGCCTTGAAGCGCGCGACCGGATACGGGTAGGTGTCGACGCCGTTGGCCTTGGCGGTTTCGATCAGCGAGTAGAGATTCGCGCTGACGGTGGCGCCGCCGACGGCGGCCGGACAAGTGCTGCCGGCGGTGAGGACGTCGGTGCGGGTGGAAGCGGCAACCGGACGCGCCAACACGCCGCGAGGCAGGCCTCGATGGCTTCAATCCATCGGGGCGCGAGACGCTCGGCGGAATAGCGGTCGCGAACCCGTGACTGCAGGACGCGAGCCCTGGCGAACGCGTCCGCGCGGCTCTCATGGACATCGCGGAGGGCGTCGACCGCAGACTGATGATCGGCGGCGGCCCAGGACTGCTCCGAGGTGAAGAAGCCTTCGACGAAGTTGGCCGCACACGGCACGAGCTCGTAGTCGACGAGGTGCGAGAGTTCGGGGTCGAGGAAATCGGTGTGCCCGCCGACGACAGTCATGGGTCTCCGGCCGAGATTGAATGCGGCGGGTGCATGGGCCTGCAATGGAATCGTGATCACGGCGTGGCTCGATGTTGCGCGGCGGGTCGAACCGGCGCCATGACGGCAAGCCCGCGACAGCGTTGGGCTGCTCGGGTGGAGCGTGCGACCCGACGCGGTTTCCGGCATGGAAATCCACAACTCTTCCGCGTCCGGTCGTCAGCGGACGTTTCGTCTCCTGCAACCGCCCCCTTGATCTGCAGCAAGACCTTCTTCTGCCGGTGCGGTGCACCATCATTTCTGGGGAGGGAGGAAAAGCGCACGCGGGTCCAGGCCTGCAGCGGGAACGGCGGGATCGGCCTGGCAATGCGATCGGAACCTGCACTCGGAACCTGCACGGGAGAACGGGATCATGGCTGACCGAATCGGGCATCGAGTCATCGTAATGCTTTGCGGACTGACGCTGTCGATCATGGCGGGCACGGGGTTCGCGGCCGTCAATCTGCTCGCCAACCCGAGCTTCGACAGCAGCCTGGCCGGGTGGACGGTCCTGAGCGACTACCCGGCCAGCTGGAGCCCGGTCGACGCCGGCGGCAACGCCAACTCCGGCTCGGCCCTCATCGTCAACGACATGAACCCCAGCAACGGCTTCGTCCCGCTGGTGCTGGCGCAGTGCGTGATCGTCACGCCTCTGGCCGGCTACTCGTTCGGCGGGCGCCTGATGATCCCCGCGGGACAGCCCGCGGACACCAGAGCGCAGTTGTGGGCGGTGTCCTACTACTCGGGCGACTGCAGCGGAAGCGTCGTGTCCACGGCGCAGGAGCACGGCGCCACGGTCGGCCAGTGGGGGACCGTCGACCGCAGCTTCACCACGCTTGCCGGCGTCCACAGCATCCGCGTGACGCTCGGCGTGTGGAAGCCCGAAGGCGTGAGGGCGACTGCCGCGGCTCACTTCGACAATCTGTTCCTGCAGTCTGGCGGCGGAAACCCGTTTGCCATCGGACCCTGGATGTCTGCGTCGTGGTACAACCCGGCCCAGGCGGGGCACGGCATCACGGTCGAGTTGCTCGACAGCGCGCGGGCCTGGATGTGCTGGTTCACCTTCGACGCCGCCGGCAACCGGACATGGATCTGCTCTCTCGGCAGCGTCGGCGGCGTCACCATCGATTTCGCCGACGCATTCATCGTGGAAGGCGGCAGGTTTCCGCCGTTGTTCGATCCGCAGACGATTGTCGAAGTGCCCTGGGGCCGCATCGTCGTCACTTTCACCGGATGCGACAGCGGCACGATGACGTGGTCGACGACCGCGCCGGGATTCCAGTCAGGAGCGATGCCGCTGTCGCGCCTGACGTCGCTCTGGGGCAACGTCTGCCCCCAATGAACCGGACCGAGGTCGACGACCTCCGGAACGGCCGGCATCAGCAGCACGCGCAGCGGCTCGGCGGACTGCCGATCGCTGTCGCATCCCCCGAGCAGCCAGGCCCAGGGCCAGCGGCAGCAGGAGTCGGTGGAAGCGCGTCCTGCCCAGCCTTCTCGCCATCATTCCGGTGCATCGCTCGTGTTTCAGGCCAGCGTCTGGCGCATCGCCTTCTCGGTCGGGCCGAAAGTCAGCGTCGCTGCCGCGCCGTTGACCAGCATCAGCTGCGGCGGCAAGTGCCCGATGTCCATGTCGTAGATCACCGGCACGCTCAAGCCGCCCAGCGCATCGAGCAGCGCGTCGCGCGGGGTGAATCCCTCGACGGTCTCGGCGGCGGTGCGCCCGACCAGAACGGCCTTCGCCGCGTCGAACCAGCCGGCCAGCCTGAGCAGGTGCAATGCGCGGCAGTACTGCGCGGTGTTGAAGTCGCAGCTGTCGAGATAGACGAGCAAACCCTCGGGGGCATAGCTGCGGGCGAAGCCGGCGACGTCCCCGTATTCGGATCCGCACAGCATGGCGACGACGTCCAGCGTCCCGCCGATCAGGCGGCCGGACGCGGCAACGGCGTACGCGGGATCGTCCTCGTGGGACAGGCACTTCCAGCGGACGGGGGCCGTTCGGTCGAACTGCCGCGTTTCGGGCGGCAGCTTGTCCCAGTCGCTGTCGTGCGGCTGGTAGAGCGCGGCCGCGCGCTGGTCGAAGGCCGAACCCGGTGCGAGCGTCGCGACCGCGTGCCAGTACGCAAGGTTCGGATCGGTCGGGTAGATCGGGCTCTCCCACACGTTCGTTCCGGACAGACTGGCGATTCCCGTGCGCAGCGCGTAGGGGAGCATGAACGTGCTGAGGTCGGAGTAGCCGATGATCCACTTGGGACGAGCCCGGCCGAGCGCCTCGAAATCGATGAACGGCAGGATGTCGATCAGGAGTTCCCCGCCGTCGGGCGGAAACACCGCGGCGATCGCGGGGTCGAGCAGCATGCGCTGCAGTTCGGCCGCCCGGTCCCGCGCCGGGGCGCTCTGCAGCGTTTCGCCCCAGAGGCACTGTCCCTCCTGGCAGACGTAGCCCAGGCCCCGCAGCGTCTGGTAGGCGAACTGCATCCGGGGCCGCAGGACCGACTTGACGCCCGCGGACGGGGACGTGATCCCGATGATCGCGCCCGGCCGAAGCGGCTCCGGAAAGCGGACCGACGCGGGGCTCGCTCCCTGCGCCTCGGCGCCGCAGCCGGCCAGCGTCGGAACGATCCCGACCGCCGCGCCGCCGCCAACGACGGCGGCTGTCCGCAGGAACTGCCTGCGCTCCTCGTAGACGGGATTTTCCATGAGCGGGACTGCCGTCGCCGGAACCGGTGGTCGCGGACCTCCATGGTACTTCACCATCACGGTCGCGCTGCCTGCACGGCCTTGCCGGTGCTTCTGACCCTGCGGTTCTCGGCGTGCTTGAGCGCGACGAAAGTGGTCCAGCCCAGCAGGATCATGCCGGCGACAAAGGCGCCGTACGCAAGCGGCCACGGGATCGCTTGCGTCATCATCGAGAATTCCGACATGCCCCCGACGCCTGCCAGGATGTTGAGCGGCATGAAGACGACACCGAACACCGTCAACTGCGAAACGCGCCGGTTCTGGTTGATGTTGATGAAACCGATGGTGGCGTCCATCAGGAAGTTTATCTTGTCGAACAGGAACGACGTGTGGCTGTTGAGCGATTCGATGTCCCGGAGAATCTGCTTCGAATCGTCGAGCTGGCCGGACGAGAGAATCTTCGAGCGCATCAGGAACGACAGCGCGCGCTGGGTGTCGAGGATGTTGCTGCGGATCCGGCCGTTGAGATCTTCCTCCTGTGCGATGTCGGCGAGAATGGCGGCCGCTTCCTCGTCGCTCATCCGCTCGCTCAGTACCTTGCGTCCCACGTCCGCGAGCGTGGCGTAGATGTCCTCCAGCGAATCCGCCGAGTACTCGACGTCCGCTCCGTAGAGATCGAGCAGCAGATCGTTGCAGTCCGAAACGTAGCCGGGCTGCGTGAGGACGCGGCGTCGCTGAAGGCGGAAGACCGGCAGTTCGGCATTGCGCACCGAGAACAGAATGCCGTCGTGCAGGATGAACGCGACCTGCACGCTGCGCGATTCGCCCTCGCGGTCGAGCAGGAAATTGGAGTGCAGGTGGATCTCGTCGTTCTCCACCACGTGAAAGCGCGAACTCACCTCGATGTCCATCGCGTCGCCGGGATCCGGAAGATCGAGTCCGAAGTGCTCGCCGACGTAGGCCCTCTCCGCCTTGGATGGATTGAGCAGGTCGATCCAGAGGGGACGGACTCGCTCGAGGTCCTTGCGGCTCGTGATCGCCGCCTGCCTCACGCGTCCATCCACGAGCTCGAACGCATTCATCTGGCTGACGGCGTACACGGGAGCCCTGCTGTCGGCGAGAGATTCGCGCAGACCGTCGGGGACCTCCCACAGAACCTCGTTCTGACGCGCTTCCGGCACCAGGCCCCAGAGCAGCTTGGCGTCGTCGATGGACAATGCGACCAGGAAGGTGCCGATCTCCTCGGCGGAAAGGCCGGCCAGACGGCTGTCCAGTTCGGCCGCGTCGGGGGGACGCTGATGCGCGGCGGGTTGATCACGGTCTGTGCCATCCACAAGTCGGTGCTTGTCGATGAGCACGGCGATGTTCTCGAGTGACACGGTCACCACCCTGGTTGGCGTTGCTGCAGGACGACCCCGTCGGGTCAGGCGGATCGTGCAGGGGTCCCGCGCAGGCAGGGCGAAGCAGCACCCGCATCCGTGCTCAGGTTCCGCAAGCCGAACAACGGGCTTGGCCCCCGCACCCCCGATCTTAGGCGTGCCTCCGGCGCGCGTCCATTCGACGGCGGGCGCAACAAAAAAAAGGCCCCGCACGTCGCGTGCAGGGCCGAGGCTGTAACCTCAAGGAGGAGGTAGAAGCTACAGGGTTCGATGCGCATGGACTATCGAGCATCACCGGTGACCACATTAGATGGATGGCGCGGACATTTCAAATCGTTCTTTCCGATAGACATCATCGGAAATGCCGATGTCCGCGCGGCCGCCTCCCGCCTCGCCAGCCATCCGTTCTCTGGCGCAACGTTCAGGCGCTGTTCGTCGCTTGTGCATCCTCGGCAGAGGGCGGACTTTGGCGAGTCGCGCGAGGGGCGGCAACCCGTCGAGGTCCGGGCCGCCAGCCGTTGTCGCGAAGGGCGTCGCGCAGGGGGGAATCCGCAGCTGCCGACGGGCTTTGCCCGATGGAAAGCCGCGCTTCTCTTTGGTACAGTTGGAACATTGGACAATACTCAGGAATTCCATGCCAAATATCGGAACCGTGCTTAGGGAAGAAATCACGAGGTTGTCCCGCAAGGAGACTCGCAGCCAGGTCGAGCCGGCCAGGAAGGCGGTTGCCCAGCAGCGCAAGGACATCGCAGAACTCAAGCGCCGGGTCGCGCAGCTCGAACGTCAGGTCGCTCTGCTGTCGCGCAAGGCGCTCGGCGCCCTGCCGGCGGCGAAGGCCGAGGCGGTCGCCAAGGGCTTTCGCTTCAGCGCCGCGAGGCTGCAGGCGATGCGCGCGCGGATGGAACTGTCGGCGAATGACCTAGGGAAGCTGCTCGGCGTGAGCACGCAGTCGATCTACAACTGGGAAGCCGAGAAGGCGCGGCCGCGCCAAGATCAGCTGGCCAAGCTGGCGGCCGTCCGCGGGCTGGGGAAGCGGGAAGTGGCGGCGCGGCTCGAGCAGCTGCAGGCCGCCGAGGCCATGGCTGCGGCCAAGGCTTAAGGCAGCTGCCGGGCCCCGCGCAGGGCCGGCAAGCCATTGCGGAAGCGCTTCGATCGGCGAATTTGCCCCGAACAGGTCCCGGATCGCGCCGGTGACGGCGAGCGACACGTACAATCCGGACTTTTTTCGAAGGCGACGCCATGTGGTTCCGCAACCTGCAGATCTATCGCCTGCCGACGCCGTGGGGCATCGGGTTGGCGGCACTCGAAGAGCAGCTCGCACGCAGTCCTTTCCGGCGCTGCGGCGGCCACGAGGCGACGACCCGCGGCTGGGTTGCGCCGCAGGCGGCTGCTGGGCTGGTCCACGCACTCGGCGGGCAGTGGCTGATCGCCCTCTGCGTCGAGCAGCGGCTGCTGCCGGCCTCGGTGATCAACGACGAAGTGCGCGAGCGCGCGGCGGCCCTCGCCGAGCAGCAGGGCCATCCACCCGGCCGCATGCAGCTGCGCGAACTGCGCGAACGGGTCGGCGAGGAACTGCTGCCCCGCGCCTTCACGCGCCGCCGCACGACGCACGCCTGGATCGACCCCCGGGCGGGGTGGCTGTGCATCGACGCCGGCAGCTCCGGCAAGGCGGAGGATCTGGTCGAGCAGCTGCGCTCGTCGCTCGACGACCTGCCGTTGGCGCTGCTGCACACCGAACTGTCGCCGACGGCCGCGATGGCCGACTGGCTGGCCGGCGGCGAGGCACCCGCCGGATTCACGATCGACCGCGACTGCGAGTTGAAGGCGGCCGGCGAGGAAGAGGCCGTCGTCCGCTACGTCCGGCACGCGCTCGACGGCGATGAGGTCAGGGCGCACCTGGCCGACGGCAAGCTGCCGACCCGCCTGGCGCTGACCTGGGACGACCGCATCTCCTTCGTTCTGACCGACAAGGCCGAGATCAAGCGCCTCGCCTTCCTCGACCTCGTCAGCGAAGGGGAAGCGACGAAGGCTGCCGACGCCGACGGTCAGTTCGACGCCGACTTCGCGCTGATGACGGGAGAGCTCTCGCGCTTCCTGCCGCAGCTGGTGGCCGCGCTGGGCGGCGAGAAGACGACCGACTGAGCACGCTGCGGATCACGGCAACGGCTGCCGTGACGACGGCCGGATCGGGATTCGCAGCGGCAGGGACCCATGCCCGAACACAACCAGACGGTCATTCCCCGCTCGTTCGTCGACCTGTTCATTCCGAGAGGGGCGTCCAGGCCGAACGCGTCGCGCGAACATATCGCTGCGCGCTACGACCTGTGCGAGGACCTGGCGCAGGCGCTGACCGACCCGGCGCGGGCCCGGCTCCTCGAACTCGGCATCGCCGAGACCGACGTGGTCGAAAGGACGTACGCGGGCCTCAGGGCCGGACCCGTGGTCGACGAGCCGGAGGCGCGGTGGGTCGTCCGTCGGCTGGTGGAACTGCTCGACTGGCAGGCCGCGGTCGGCGCGTGGATGCCCGACGCGGGATAGCCGCCGCCGGCTCACAGCACCCCGAACGCGGCGCCCGCCACCAGCGTGCGCATGTTCTGCGTCAGCGCCTGCGCCACGAATGCGCGCAGCACGCCGTCGATCGCCGCCTCGTCGACGTAGGCGATGGTGATGTGGTTGCTCTGGTGTCCCGCCATCAGCTGGTCGCGCGACACGCCGTCGAGCACGCAGTTGAGCAGCGGCCACTCCCACGACGTGGCGCGCCGCCGCCGCTCGAATTCGGCCGCCGGCAGTTCGACCGCGTGCCCGGTTCCGACGTGCATGACCACCTGCGTCCCCTCGTAGTGCGCGCGCGCCCACAGGAACCGGCCAGCTTTGCCCTGGCCGGTGATCGTCGATCCTCCCATGGGAAAGTACATCGGCGATTGGCGGTAGCCGGCGGCGCCGGCGATGCCGCCCTTGAGGTGCGCGAAGGGCACGGCGCCGGAGATCTCGAGGTCCCAGTAGAACGTCCCCTCGAACTCGCTCCCCCAGCGGATGTCGTGCAGCGTCGTCTCCGCCGGTAGACCGAGCGAATCGAGCAGCCGCCAGAGCATCGTCTGCGGAATCGCGGTCCCCATGTCGACCTCGTTGACGCAGGGCACCGCCTTGCCCGGCCGGACGACGCCCCCGTCCGGCGCCGGGATCGGGAAACGCTCGGCGTTGCCGATCGCGCCCTCGGCGAAGTCGGACGCCGCGCAGCAGCGGGCGAGTCCCTGCTGGTACTGGACGCCGACGGCGGAAAGGCCGAAGCGCTCGACGAAGCGCCCCATCGCGATCAGCATCGCGCATTGCTCCAGCACCTGGCCGCGCGTCAGTTCGGTCGCGGGGTCGGTGCCGAAATGGAACTTCATTCCCCGCTGTTCGTACCAGGCCAGGCATTGCTCGCGCAGCGCGTCGGGGACCAGCGCCATCTCGGCCAGCAGGTCCGATTGCGACAGGCCTTCCAGCGGCATCCCGATGTCGGCCAGCGCCTTTTGCGGGAAGACGCCGTTGATCATCCCCATGCAGAAGCTGTCGAACAGCCCGATGATCTCCTTGTGCCGCAGCGAGTAGCGGCCGACCTCGGCGCCGATGCGCCCGTCCGGCGAGTCGAGCACCGCGTGCGCGGCGTCGACGGCGTGGAGATAACCGGTGTCGTGAGCGATTTCGCCGGTCTTCAGCCACGACTCGAGGCCGCGATAGAAGTACGCGTCGTCGAAATCGGCCGACCACAGCCGCGCGTAGCGCTTGCCCAGGCCAGTCAGCGTGCCGGCCAGGCACAGCATGCCGACCAGCCCCGGCCAGGTGCCCTCGAAATTGGCCAGCAGCAGGATCGGCCCGCGGTGGTGGACGAGGCTCGGCGCCAGGTGATGCGAGTACTGCCAGGCGGTCAGCAGCACGATGACCGGCGCGTCGGGGTCGAGACCGGCGAAGACGTCGCTGCCCTCGCGCTGCGTGCTGATGAAACCGTGCCCCAGGTCGCGCTTCACCGGGTGCGCGCGCCGCATCCGCCAGCCGAAGCGGGTGACGAGGATCTCCTGCAGCCGCGCCTCGAACTTCTGCTGAACCGGCCAGCACCGGGTGTTGGCGGACTCGCGCAGATCCGCGTTGGTGACCAGCAGCACTTCGTTCGCGGCGGCCTTGATCTGCGGGCGGGCTTCGGGCAGCGTCAGCGTCAGCATGGGATTCCCTCTCTCGGTGAGCGTCACTGCCAGCCGGCCATGCGGCGACGGCAGCGCTGCTGGTCGTCGTAGAGCTGCAAGAAGACCTGGTACTTGGCGTCGTGGAAGGCGCGCTCCTGCGCGCGCGCCGCGACCCGGCCTCCGGGGCGGACCATCGCCGCGGCCGCCGCCGGCAGGTCGGCAAACGCGCCGCTCGCCGTCGCCGCCAGCAGCGCGGCGCCCAGCGCCACCGCGTCCTCCTCTTCGACCAGCTGCAGGTCGCGGCCGATGGCGTCGGCGTGCTCCTGCAGCAGCAGCGGGTTGTGCGTGCCGCCGCCGCAGACGACGACGCGCTCGATGCGGTGGCCCGCCGCGTTCATGCTGTCGATGATGTGGCGGGTGCCGTAGGCGAGCGCCTGCAGCGTCGCCAGATAAAGGCGCGCCAGCGCGTCGGGCCCGGCCTCCAGCGTCAGCCCGCAGACCGCGCCGCGCGCGTGCGGATCGGCGCGGGGGGAGCGGTTGCCGTGATGGTCGGGCAGCACGTGCAGGTCGCGCGTAGGGTGGCGCTCGCGCGAGCGCAGATCGGCCACCCAGTCGTTGAGCACCGCGTAGACGCTCCGGTCCTCGCGCGCGGCGGCCGCCTGCGCCAGCGGCCACGCCTCGCTCTGCCGCAGCGTCCAGTCGACCAGCGCCCCGGCGGCGCTCTGGCCGCCCTCGTTGAGCCAGCGACCGGGCAGCATCGCGCCGAAGTAGGGGCCCCAGACCCCCGGCACCATCAGCGGCGTCGGGCTCACGACCATGTGACAGTTCGACGTGCCTCCGATCAGCGCCAGGCTGCCTTCGGGCTGCGCGCCGATCAGAGCGAGCCCCCCCGCATGCGCGTCGATGATGCCGGTGGCCACCGCGACGTCCTGCGTCAGCCCGAGCTCGTCGGCAGCGACCCGGGTCAGCGTTCCCGGCGACGACCCCAGCGGCAGGATGCGCTGGGGCAGGCGGCAGAGGAGGTCGTCGAGTCCGACCGCGCGCAGCATCGCCTCGGGAAAGCGTGCCTCGTGCGCGAGGTAGTTCCACTTGCAGGTCAGCGTGCACACGCTGGCCGCGTCGGCGCCGGTGCTCTTCCAGACGAGGTAGTCGGCAAGGTCGAAGAACCGTTCGGCCGCCGCGTAGCGATCCGGCAGGTGCCGGCGCAGCCAGAGCAGCTTCGGCAGCTGCATCTCGACGCTGACTTCGCCGCCGACGTAGTCCAGCGCGGGGTCGCCGGTGGCGTTGATCGCCGCTGCTTCCTCGACGGCGCGGTGGTCCATCCACATGACGATGTCGCGCTCGGGCTCGCCGCCCGCGGCCACCGACACCGGTTCGCCGGAGGCGCCGACGGCGACCAGCGAGCAGGTGGCGTCGAAGCCCAGCGCCGCGACCGCGGCCGGCGCCACGCCGCAGACGTTCACCGCCTCGCGCACGGCAGCGCAGGTCTGCCGCCAGATGTCGGCCGACGACTGCTCGACGAAACCGGTGGCCGGACGGAACTGCAGGATCGGCCGCACGGCGAACGCCAGGCGTCGGCCCGCGAGATCGAACACGCCGGCCCTGACGCTGGCCGACCCCACGTCGACGCCGATGACGACCCGGTTCACGTCGGGTCAGGCTGGTTCGGGTTGATGAGGTACTTGGCGCCGGTGGCGCGGGCGCCGTAGACGCGGATCGCGTCGAGCTGCAGCGCCCCGGACAGCGAGACCTCCGTGGTGTAGCGGCTGGCGAACGTGGTCCGCAGTTCGGCGACGACCCGCTCGCGCAGTGCCTGCGCCGCCGCCGGTCCGATGCTGTGCAGGAACGGCCACAGCAGCCAGCCGCCGACGCCCCAGGCGAAGCCGAAGCTGCGGTTGAGCAGCGTCGGGCCGGTGTCGAGTCCGCCGTAGATGTAGACCTGCTTGTGCGTCGCGGACCCGTACCGGCTGTACTCGGTCGCCGCGCGGTTGAGCGCGGTTTCCATGGCGGTCAGTATCTGTCCGGCCAGCTTGCCGCCGCCGACGGCGTCGAAGGCGATGGTCGCGCCGGTGGCGGCCAGCGCCGCGGTGAGGTCGTCGACGAACGTCGGCGCGCTGGAGTCGCACACGTGGCGCGCGCCGATGGCGCGGAGCAGATCGCCCTGCTGCGGCGTGCGCACGATGTTGACGAGGCCGACGTCGTCGGCAAGGCAGATCCGGTTGAGCATCTGGCCGAGGTTCGACGCCGCCGCGGTGTGCACCAGCGCCTTGTGGCCCTGCCGCCGCATCGTCTCGACCATGCCCAGCGCGGTGAGCGGGTTGACGAAGCAGGAGGCTCCCTCGGCGGCGGTGGTGCCTTCGGGCAGCGCCAGGCACTGCCCGGCCTTCACGCACCGATACTGGGTGTACATCGCGCCGCCGAACACGGCCACGGTCCTGCCCAGCAGCGCCTGTGCCTCGGCCGAGGCGCCGGCGCCGACGACCACGCCGGCGCCTTCGTTGCCGACCGGCATCGACTGGCCGACGCGCGCCGCGACGCTGCGCATCAGGCGCTCGGGAATGGCCGCGGTGACAACCGGATTCGCGGCCGTGCCCGACTGCGTCGCGGTGCCCATGTCGGCGGGACCGAACAGCAGCCCGATGTCCGAAGGATTGATCGGCGCGGCTTCGACGCGGATGAGCACCTCGTCGGGCCCGGGGGAGGGGACATCGACCGCGGCGAGCGAGAGCTCCAGTCCGCCGCTCGCCTTCACCAGCGAGCGAAGCTGAAGCGCCGTGCCTGCGATGGCGGTATGCGCTGCCATGCTGCTCTCCCGAAATTGGACTGCCCGTCGGTTCCCGCGCCGCGTGCATCGTGTCGGCGCGCCGAGCGTGCCGATGGGCGAAGGTCGGCCGCCGTGCCACTCGGAGTATTTCGGATCGGCGGGCGCGGGTCAACCGGCCCGCCGGCGGGCGGCGCGTGCTGTCGAAAGTTCGCGCGCCGATCGCGTTGGCTGCGATAATCCTCGCGGAATGAGCAGGGGTCGTTGCCGAGGAGGAACATCATGCTGCGCGTTGGGGGGCGCTGGATGGCGCTGTCGATCATGGCTGCCGCGTCGTTTGCCGCGTCGTCTGCCGCGGCGGCCGCCGGGCAGACGCATTGGGTCACCAGCTGGGCCGCCTCGGCGCAGGGGCCCTATCCGGTCGGCAATCCATCGGCGCCGCCGGATCTTTCTCTGGTGTTCCCTTCCGCCGAAACGGGCGCGCGCGATCAGTCGCTGCGCCTCGTCGTCAAGCCCGGGTTCTGGGGCGCCAAGGCGCGGATGCGCTTCTCCAACGCGCTCGGCACGCAACCCGTCACCTTCGACGGCGCATTCGTCGGCCTGCAGTGGTCGGGCTCGGCGGTGATGCCGGGCAGCAACCGCACGATCACCTTCGGCGGCAGCAACAGCGTGACCATCGCGCCGGGCGAATCGGTGTGGAGCGACGCGGTGGCACTTCCGTTCGTGAAGGCGGGCAACGAGTTGCGCGGCCGCAAGCTGGCGGTGAGCTTCCACGTCGTCGGCAGCAGCGGTCCGATGACCTGGCACGCCAAGGCGCTGCAGTCCTCCTACGCCACGCTGCCGGGGGCCGGCTCGAAGGGCGACGACGTTTCCGAGGCGGCATTCCCGTTTGCCACCGCCTCCTGGTTCTTCCTCGACGCGCTGGACATGGCTGCGCCGAAGGGGCTGGCCGCAGTCGTCGCGTTCGGCGATTCGATCACCGACGGCACCGCGTCGACGATGAACGGGGACGATCGCTGGCCCGACGTGCTGGCGCGGCGCCTTGACGGGCGCTGGGTCGTGGTCAACGCCGGCATCGGCGGCAACCAGGTCGTCGGCCCGAAAGAATATTCGCCGCGGAAGCCCTTCCCCGGCGGCCCTTCGGCGCTGCAGCGCATCGACCGCGACGTGCTCACGCTGTCGGGCGTGAAGGCGGTGATATGGCTCGAAGGCACCAACGATTTCAGCAGGAACGGCAACGCCGACGCCGATGCCGTGATCGCCGGCATGCGGGAAGGTGTCGCGCGCATTCGAGCCGCGATTCCGGGGGTCAAGGTGATCGGCGCCACGGTCACCTCGGCGCTGGGCAGCAGCAGCCCCGCGCACGGCTTCGAACTGCAGGATGAAAAGCGCAGGAAGCTCAACGATTTCATTCGCGGCAGCGGCGTCTTCGACGGCGTCGCGGATTTCGACCGCGTCACCACGGACCCGCAGACCGGCGGCATGAAGGCCGAGTTCGTCCCCGACAACACCGTCGGCGGCCCCGGTGACAAGCTGCATCCGAACCGCATCGGCTATCAGGCGATGGCGGCGGCGATCGATCTCGCGATGTTCGGCGTCGGCGGCAAGTGAATTGCGGGCACGACATTCCCGATTGAAGCCTGCCTGACCGGAGGCGATGCGGCGATCCGCCGCAGCCACACGCTCGAGGACGAAGATGACCGACGACCAGCCCGCCAAGCCGGGCGGGGAACCGCCGCAGGGCATGCACAGGGGGCTGACCAGCTACGGCGACCCCGACTTCTCGATGTTCCTGCGCAAGGCGTTCATCAAGGGCGCCGGCTACACCGACGACGCGCTGGGCCGGCCGATCATCGGCATCGCTGACACCGGCAGCGCGTACAACCCCTGCCACGGCAACGCCGCGCAGCTGGTCGAGGCGGTGAAGCGCGGCGTCATGCTCGCCGGCGGCCTGCCGATGGCGTTTCCGACCATCTCCATCCACGAGAGCTTTGCGCAGCCGACGAGCATGTACGTGCGCAACCTGATGTCGATGGACACCGAGGAGATGATCCGCGCGCAGCCGATGGACGCCGTCGTCCTCATCGGCGGCTGCGACAAGACGGTGCCGGCGCAGCTGATGGGCGCCGCGTCCGCCGGCGTGCCGGCCATTGTTCTGGTGACCGGATCGATGCTCACCGGATCGCACCGCGGCGAGCGCGTCGGCGCCTGCACCGACTGCCGCCGCTTCTGGGCGAGGTACCGGGCCGAGGAGATCGACGCCGACGAGGTCGCGAGCGTCAACGACCGGCTGGTCGCCAGCGTGGGAACCTGTTCGGTGATGGGAACGGCGAGCACGATGGCGTGCCTGGCCGAGGCGCTCGGCATCATGCTGCCCGGCGGAGCGTCGCCGCCCGCGGTCACCGCCGAGAGGATTCGCGTCGCCGAGCGCACCGGCACCGCCGCGGTGCAGATGATCGGGAGGGGCCTGACGCCCGACAGGATCCTCACCGGCAAGGCGTTCGAGAATGCGTTGCGCGTGCTGCTGGCGATCGGCGGGTCGACCAACGGCATCATTCACCTCACCGCGATCGCCGGCCGGCTCGGCATCGAGATCGACCTCGACCAGGTCGACGCGATGGGCGAGGAGACGCCGGTGCTGCTCGACCTCAAGCCGTCCGGGCAGCACTACATGGAGGATTTCGACCGCGCCGGCGGCGTGCCGGCGCTGCTGCGCGAGTTGAAGCCGCTGCTGCACCTCGATGCGCTGACGGTGACCGGGCGCACGCTGGGCGAGGAGATCGAGCGCTCGGGGCCGGGGTTCAGGCAGGACGTCGTGCGGTCGCGGGCGGCTCCCGTCTATCCGCGGGGAGGCATCGCCGTGCTGCACGGCAATCTCGCTCCGGGCGGCGCGATCATCAAGCAGTCGGCGGCCGACCCGAGGCTGATGGAACACGAGGGGCGCGCCGTCGTGTTCGAGAACGTCGCGGACCTGGCACTGCGCATCGACGACGACGCGCTCGACGTCACCGCCGACGACATCCTGGTGCTGAAGAACATCGGGCCGAAGGGCGCACCGGGGATGCCCGAGGCGGGGTACCTGCCGATCCCGAAAAAGCTCGCCCGCGCCGGGGTGAAGGACATGGTCCGCATCTCCGACGGGCGGATGAGCGGAACGGCGGCCGGCACCGTCGTGCTGCACGTCGTGCCCGAGGCGGCGATCGGCGGCCCGCTGGCCTATGTGCAGAGCGGCGACCGCATCCGGCTCAGCGTCGGCCGGCGGGAGCTCGCGCTGCTCGTCGACGACGAGGAGCTCGCGCGGCGTGCCGCGGCGCACGCCGTCGCGCCGCCGATCGGCGCACGCGGCTACCACAAGCTGTTCCTCGAGCGCGTCACGCAGGCCGATCAGGGCGTCGATTTCGATTTCCTGCGCGCCGGCGAATGCGTCGACAGGATTCCGCGGCGCTGCGGCGCGCTGCTGCGTCGCGGCGCGACTGGGGGGACAATGGGCGAATTTGACGACGCTCGTGGGAGGTTCGGTGAAAGCATCGGCTGAAGTCCGTCGCAAGCCCCTGGCAGGATACGGCGCAAGGGCGGCGCTGGTGTGCGCGCTGGGCGTTCATTGCGCCGGAGCGCTGGCCGACCAGGGAGGGGTCGCCTTCTGGTTCTCGGGGCAGTACGCGAGCCTGGCCGCGGTGCCGGCGACGCCAGGGTGGTCGGTCGCGTTCCTGCCCTACTACTACAACGGCAGTTCCGACACGTCGGAAACGTTCCAGACGGGGGCGACCGTTTCCGCCGGGTTGAAATCGCACGCGCCGCTGGTGATCGCGCAGCTCGGTTACGCGCCGGACTCGAAGATTCTCGGCGGCCAGCCCTACCTCGCGCTGGGGTGGGGAGCGGGCGGGAATCGCACGTCGGTCGACCTGTCGCTGTCGCGCCTGGGCGAACTGGGTCGCGCCGATTCGATCTACGGCGGCACCGATCTCTACCCCTACGCGAGCCTGGCGTGGAACCGCGGCGTCGACAACTGGATGGCGTACGTCACCGGCGACGTTCCGGTCGGCGCCTACGACAGCCGGCGGCTCGCCAACCTCGGCATCGGGCACGGCGCGCTCGACGCCGGCGGCGGCTACACCTACTTCAACCCGAACACCGGGTTCGAGCTGTCCGCGGTGGCGGGATTCACCTACAACTGGGAGAACGCGAGCACCGACTACAGGAACGGCGTCGACTCGCACCTCGACTGGGCGGCGTCGAAATTGCTGACCGAACACTGGCAGGCCGGCGTGGTCGGCTATGCGTACTATCAGCTCACCGCCGACGGCGGCAGCGGCGATCGCGTCGGCGCGTTCAAGTCACGCGTCGCCTCGGTGGGGCCGGAACTCGGCTACCTGTACAAGATCAACGGCGCGCCGGCGTACATCAACCTGCGCGGGTACAAGGAGTTCTGGGCGGAGCACCGCGTCCAGGGCTACGCGCTGTTCGCCACGATCAGCTTTCCGCTGGGGGGTGCAGCGCGCTGAACGGCGGGAGGCGGCGGGCCGGCTCCCGCGGCGGCTACGCGTGCTCGACGCCCACCATCACGCTGCTTGCCTTGATCACCGCGAAAGCCCGCGTTCCGACCTTGAGCTCGAGGTCTTCCGCCGAAGCGGTGCTGATGACCGACACGATGTCGATGCCTGGTGCCACGTTGATCGTCACTTCGGCGCTCACCGGGCCGAGCTTGACGTGGGTGATGGTGCCGGCGATGTTGTTGCGTGCGCTGATCTTCATGGGAACCTTGGCGTCGATGGGAAACGAGAGTTCATTCTACGCCTTCGCCGCATCGCCGATCGCGTCGACGCCGACGACGGAGCCGGCGGCGTCGGCGCGGTAGCCGGCGAGCCTGCGCGCGATGTCCGCGAACGCTGCGCCCTGCAGCACTTCGATCAGGCGCGCGACCGCCGCGCCGGCGACGGCTTTGGCGCGGACCGCGAGAAAGTAGCGCTCGCGGACCAGCGGGACGAACGCGAGCCGGTGTTCGGCCGCCGCGGCGCGCAGGCCGAATCCGACGTCGGCCCCGCCCGAGGCGACGGTGGCGGCCACGGCGCGGTGCGTGAACTCCTCGTTGCCGTAACCGACGATGCCGGAACGGTCGATCCCATCGTGGTCGA
>CAIWHR010000148.1 GCA_903912485.1 uncultured beta proteobacterium
GCGCCTCGCCCCCGGCCGCGAGGTCGAGGCCGAGCGTGGTGCGCGCCGCTCCGGTGCTGCCGCCGGCGCCTGCGGCAGGCGTTCCGGCATCGCCGCCCGGGTCGCCCGCGGACCGTGCCGCGCGCAGCTCGAGCGTCACGCCGAACTCCGCCAGCAGCGCGGCCAGCGGCGGATCCTCGGTGCCGTCGACGTGGCGGGCGAAGAAGTCGCCGAGGTCGCGGCCCGCGAGCTCGCCGGCGAGGCGGGCGATGCCGTCTTCCGGGACGCCGACGCCGGTCTGCCCGAAGCGCTGCCACAGCGCGCGCATCAGGGCGTCGAGCGATGACGCGTGCGAGCGCAGCCTGAGGTCGAGCGCGAGCGCCACCAGCGACCCCTTGGCGTAGTAGCTGACCACGGCGTTCGGCGTGTTCTCGTCGCGGCGGTAGAACTTGATCCAGGCGTCGAAGCTCGATTCGGCGACGCTCTGGACGTGGCGCCCGGGGTTGCGCAGCACCGTCGTGATCGTGCGGCCCAGCAGCTGCAGGTAGCTCTTCGCGTCGATCACGCCGCTGCGGACGAGCGCGAGGTCGTCGTAATACGAGGTGATCCCCTCGAAGGCCCACAGCTGCCGCGTGTAGTTCTCGCGACCGAGGTCGTAGGGCGTGAACGCAGCGGGCTTGATGCGCTTGACGTTCCAGCTGTGGAAATACTCGTGGCTGGCGAGGCCGAGAAAGCGGCGGTAGCCGTCGCCGACCGGCGCGACGCCCGGCGGCGGCAGGTCGTCGCGCTTGCACAGCAGGCTGGTGCTGGCGCGATGCTCGAGGCCGCCGTAGCCGTCGCCGACGGCGGCGACCTGGAACAGGTAGCGGTCGAAAGGCGCGCGGCTGTCCGGGGCGCCGCCGAAGAGGTCGCATTGCCACTGGCAGACGCGCCCGAGGTCGCGCGCCAGCCGGTCGAGATCGGCGTGCTGCCGGCCGCTGACCGCAATGTCGTGGCGCGCGCCGCCGGCAACGAACGAGGCGCTGGCGAAATCGCTCATCTCGACCGGGTGGTCGATGAGTTCGTCGTAGTCTGCCGCGTGGCGGAGGCCGAAGCCGGCGGCCGAGGACGCCGCCGGCGCGAGCGTCGACGCCACGCGCCACGCGCTGCCGGCAGCGTGTTCGGGCGCGACGATCTCGACCTCGCAGCGCCGGTCCGCGCGTCCCTCGGGGCACAGGAACACCGAGGCCCCGTTGAAATAGCCGCGCGACCCGTCGAGGTAGGCGGTGCGCACCGAGAGGTCGAAGGCGTAGACGTCGGCGATCACCGTGACCGGCGTCGCGCAGGGCGCGGTGCGCCACGTGTCCTTGCTTTCCTTGGCGATGGCGACGGCACGGCCCTGCGACTCGGCGCGGACCGAAACGAAGTGGCGCGCGAACTCGCGGATCAGGTAGCTGCCCGGAATCCAGGCCGGGAGGCGAAAGCGCTGTCCCTGTGCGTCGGGATCCTCGACGCTGCAGCGGACCTCGAACAGATGCGCGTGCGGGTCGAGCGGCGCGATGCGATAGCGAACGGGGGGAGGGGTGCTCACGGGGCGGTTCGGGGAGGAGAAGACATTCTGGGTCCGACGCAGGATCGCACGAGGCAGGCGTTCACGCAGGCCTGGCGAGCCATTTCAGCATGGTCGCAAACAGGCTCTGAGGCTCGACGGGCTTGGTGATGAAGTCGTCCATCCCGGCGTCGGCGCATTTCGCCCCGTCCGAAGCGAAGGCGTTGGCGGTGAGGGCGACGATGGGCACCGTCGCGCCGGCGGGACGGCTGCGCAGTTGTCGCGTCGCCTCCAGGCCATCCATGCGCGGCATCTGCATGTCCATCAGCACGAGGTCGTAGCGGTTCCGGCTCGCCAGTTCGACGGCCTCGGCGCCGTCGGCGGCCGTATCGATGGCGAGCCCCGCGAGCCGCACCAGATCCACGATCATGGCGCAGTTGACCGGGTCGTCCTCGGCCAACAGGATGCGACGGCCCGGGTAGTCGCGGCGCAGGACAGCCTCGGCCGAATCGACCGGTGCGGGGCTCATGGCGACGGGAAGCGAAGGCGCCTTCTTCAGCCGGGCGGTGAACCAGAAGCTGCTGCCGACCCCCGGCGTGCTGGCGACCCCGGCGTCGCCTCCCATCAGTCGGGCGATCTGCCTGGTGATGGCAAGGCCGAGGCCCGTGCCGCCGTATTGGCGGGTGAGCGAGTTGTCCGCCTGCTCGAAAGCGGTGAATAGCCGCGGCACGCTCTCGGGGTCGATGCCGATGCCGGTGTCCTGCACCTCGAAGCGGACCAGCACACTCTGCTCCGACTCGTCCTCGAGCTTCGTGCGCAGGGTAACGCTGCCCGCTGCGGTGAACTTCACCGCGTTGGCGGCGTAGTTGAGCAGCGCCTGGCGCAGCCGCACCGGGTCGCCGACCAGCGGTGGAAGCGGTGGCGGGGGCTCCACCGACAGGCGAAGTCCCTTGGCTCTCACGCGGTCGGCGAGCATGGAAACGACGTCCAGGGTGATCCGGGTAAGGTCGGCTTCGGCTTCGACCAGCTGGAACTTGCCGGCCTCGATCCTGGACAGGTCGAGGATGGCGTCGATGGTCCCGAGCAGATGCCAGCCTGCCGCATTGATCTTGTCGAGACGTTCGACCTGCTGCGGCGTCAGGCTGGAGCGCTTCAGGAGGTACGCCATGCCGGTGATCGCGTTGAGCGGCGTGCGCAGTTCGTGGCTCGTATTGGTCAGGAACGCGGTCTTGGCGCGATTGGCCGCCTCGGCGGCCTCCTTGGCGGCGATCAGCTCCGACTCGACCCTCTTGCGTTCGGTGATGTCCTCGACGATGGAGACGATACCGCGGTCGAGGTCGGACGGGTCGACGGCGCGATTGGCGATCAAGGCCCAAAACGTGCTGCCGTCCTTGCACCGCGCCAGTATCTCCGTCACATACGGCTCGCCCCGCGGAAATCGCTCGTAGCCTTCCTTGCCGGCGGCAGCCCACGCGGCGGGGTCCGCGTAGAGCAGGCGAACGGGCTGGCCGATCAACTCCGCTTCCGCGTACCCCGTCAGTTCTTCGAAGCGACGATTGCATTGCTGGACGCTGCGGTTGCGGATCAGAAGGATGCCCGCCGTGGCGGTATCGAAGATCGCCTGCAGCTGTTCGTTGGATCGGCGCAGCGATTCGCTGGTCGCAGCCAGTTCGGCGGTGCGCTCGGCGACCCGCGTCTCGAGTCCGGCATTGAGTTCCCGGATCTTCTGCCCTGCCTCTTTGCGCTCGGTCACGTCCTGGACCTGCGAGATGAAGAAGCGCGGCTGCCCCCGGGTATCGCGCACCAGCGACGACGACACCACGGCGTGCAGGACGTGGCCGTCGAGGTGCCGGTAGCGTTTCTCGAACTCGGCGTGATCGGTGTCGCCCGCGACCGCGTGCCGGATGAACTCCGGGCTCACCGCGGCGTCCTCGGCCAGAGCCAGTTCGTTGACCGTCATCGCCTGAAGCTCGCTTCGGCTGTGACCGAAGATCGCCGTCATCTTGTCGTTGACCTGCAGCAGCCTGCCTTCGAGGTCGACCAGGCACATCCCGGTATTGGCGTTGTCGAAGGCCAGCCGGAACTTCTCCTCGCTCTCGCGCAGCGCGTCTACCTGCGCGCGGGCCGCCTGCTCCGATTGCCGCACCCGGCCGAGCTCGGCGAAGATCTGGGCGTGGCGGCGCACGTGGCGCAGGCGGTCGCGGTTCCGGTTCTGCGCCAGCGCGACGCGGCGCTCTCCCAGCGACACGACCTCGTCGACGCGGCCCCCGAGGCGCGCCAGGCGAATCTGCAGCTCGAGAATGCGATCCGCCGTGGGTTCGATCAGGTCCTGCGGCAGCTTGGCGCAGGCTTGCTGCAGCAGTTCGGCGGCCGGCGCGTACCGGCCGGTCTCGATCAGCAGCGAGGCGTAGCCGGTCATCAGTTCCGCGCTCGTCCGCGGATTCGTTTCCGACAGCGCCAGCCCCTGCCGGTACGCGCCCTCCGCTTCCTCGAGGCGGCCGAGGATGCCCAGGGCCATGCCCTTGTTGTTCAGCGCGTTGCAGCACCAGAGTGCAAACTCGGGCGAGTCCATCCCCTGCATCGCTTCGGCGGCGTATTGCAGCGCCCGGCAGGCCAAGTCGGCCCGTGCCGCGGCCGAAGTCTCCGGTCGGTCCGCCTGAACGATCCAGCAGTACGCCAGGTTGTTCAGCGCATCGGTTCGCAGGATTCCCGGTTCGTCGCGACAAAGCTCCAGCGTCCGCGCGAAGATCTCGGTCGCACGGTCGAGTTCGCCGGCATACGCCAGCAGCGAACCCTTGTGCGAGAGCGACCGGATCAGCTGCCCCCGGTCGTCGCGCTGCTCGGCGTCCGCGATCACGCCTTCCAGCCACTCGAGGCCGGCCTCGAAATCACCGAACAGGCCCAGCACGAAACCGACGTTGGACGAGATCCAGCCGAGCAGCGGCCGGTAGCCGGCCTCACGCAACCGGGAGATGCCGGCGATGGCCTCGGTCAGTCCGTCACCGAAACGCCCTTCCTCCGCGGCGGCGCGCCACTGGACCACCGCCTTGCAGCTCTCCAGGAGAGGGCGCCGGTCGTCGGAGCACGAGGCCAGCAGGTTGCCCGCCTGCTCGACGGCCTCGGCGCACTTGCGATCTCGCGACAGCGCCAGTATCTCCGCGATCGACACGTCAGGTACCAGCCCCACTCGTCCACCCCAAACCGGTAATGCAAGGCGGCATTATCCCCCACCTGCAGTTCCCAGTCCCTCGCCTTGCGGCGCCCGGGCTCGAATCGGGGTTGGTCCGGCTGCCACTGGGGTCCTTCCGCGTGGGGGGGGGCACACTTCCACGATTTTGGACAGGAGACAATATGCCCATGCACGTATGTACAGACAATATCCTTGCATGATATAAGGAAATTCCTTATTTCAGACCATCAAAAATGGACGGATCGAGCCTGCTCGCTGTCGTTGCCGTTTTGCTCCTCGCCGCATGGTTGGGCCGGCGCGTGTATCGACGCCCGAATGATGAAATCGGGGCGTCGGCCGGTGCGCGGGCGAATGGCAGGGCAGGGGGAGGCCCCGCCGGCCGGGGGGCGGCAGGCGCTGTGGCCAGGAAGTGCAACGCCCAACTGCACATCCCGTCCCGGAAACGGGCCTGCCGGGGCGCCCTGGCCATCGCGGGCAAGCAGTTTTCCCGCGGGGCGGTGCCGCCTCTGCCGCTGCCGCGCTGCTCGGCATCTCATCGATGCCGATGTCGTTTCATCGAGGTTGCCGATCGGCGCAGCCGCAATCGGCGGTCGGAGCAGGAGCGGCGCTGGGGCGAGCGCGGCGAGGCCGACGGGAGCGATCGTCGCTCCGGAAACGACCGCCGGGTGGACGGCGCCGCGCGCGAGGCGCATCGCTCGGCGGCAGCCGCCGCGCTCGCGGCCAGGAGCGCAGCCGAGCGCATCCGGGGCGATGCCGCGGCAACCCGGATCTTCCCCGGCGCCAAGGACGTCGGCGGTCCCGTCGGCGGCGCGCCGTCGGCAAGGCGGCCCTGATCGCGATCGGAAGGTCGTGACGCGGGGCACTTCCGGGCGCTCCCGCGATCCGCGGACCGGCGACCCATCGCGCGCATCGGGCCTCGACGCTACCGGCACACCGTTCCGGGCGCGACGAACACCTGCCGCGTGATCGTCCTGGACTGCGCGATCGCGTTCACCCGGTAGGCGAAGGTTGCGGCGTTGCCGTCGGCAAAGCTGACGCTGGCGTCGCCGACCTGCGTCTCGATCGCGCCGCCGGCGCTGCCGCCGGGCGGAAACGGCTCGGCGTTGAAGGGCGGCCCGGCCACCGTCGACACCGGTCCGGCATAGGCGCCGCCCGCGGTCTTTTCGAGCAGCGCGATCAGCCACCAGGGCTTCCCCGCCGCGTCGTAGGTGAACCAGGTGGCGAAGATGACGTCGCCCTGATGCGTGAAATTGACCCCCCACCCCGACTCGCCGGCGTTCCACCACAGGTCGGTGTAGTTGGTCGCCAGCGCCAGGTTGGGTTCGGCGCCCCAGGTGCAGGTCGGCAGCGTTCCGAACACCTGCGGCACGATCGCCTTCGCCTGCGTGACGCCGTTGACCGTGTACTGAATCGCTCCGTGGGTCGCGTCGGAGAAGGTCGCCGTCATCGTGCCGACGAGGGTCTCGACCGCTCCGCCGGGGCTGCCGCCTGGCGGGAACGGCACCGCGTCGAACGGCGGCCCGGCCACCGTCGACACCGGCCCGGCGTAGGCGCCACCCGCTGTCTTGTCCAGTTGCGCGATCAGCCACCACGGCTGGCGTGCCGCGTCGTACGTGAACCAGGTGGCGAAGATGATGTCGCCCTGGTGCGCGAAGTTGATGCCCCAGCCGGATTCGGATCCGGCCGGGGAATTCCACCAGAGGCCCTGGAAATTGCGCGCCGCCGCCGGCGCGGCCACGGCTGCCGACTGGCCGCCGAAGTTGGTCGCGAGGTTCTGGACGATCGCGCCGTTGCGATCGATGGCGTGGATTCCGTCGCCGGGCAACGCGCTGTACGTGACCTGGTCCACGCCCGCGAAGTTCACGGCGGCGCCGTCGGTCGCGAAGAACCCGTTGGCAACGACGAAATCCGGCGCGACCAGCGCCAGGTCGGAAAATCCCTGCGTCGCGACGAGGACGCGGCGACCGTGGGTCGCGGCGGCGGGGAGGTTGCGGGGGAAGACGAGCGTGTGCGTGACGCCGGCGTGCGTGCTGGTGAACGAATGACCGGCCCAGAATTCCTGGCCGTCGGCGCCGCTGGCCTCGTGCAGCACGCAGAACTGCACGCTGCCGTCGGCGTTGGAGAACAGCTGCTCGATCTGGAAGGTGTGGAAGCTTGCCGACGCTGTCGTCGCGGCGAACAGCCACGGAAGAGCGCAGCATGAGCGGAAGATCGATGGCATCGTGCTCTCCTTGGGCGGGGAATGGCGGACCGCAGCGGCGTGACCCGGGTCGGGGACGGCCGCCTGTGGTGAACAGCTGCCTTCCCGCGGTTATTCCGCAGCGAGCCGCAACTCCGTCCCGGATCCGCATTGGCCCGCGGCCCGAGGTGCCGCCGCCCATGGGCCGCGCAGGTCACTCCTTCGGTCCGTCTTTCAATCGGCCGAATAGCGCAGCTGCAGGCGCACGCTGCGGAGGGGATCCCGATCGAGCGCAAAGTCCGGCGGGCGCCGCACGTTCAGGGGGACGTACATGAATTCCGCGCCGACGCTCCAGCGCGCACCGAAATCGTGCCGCACTCCGGCCGTGAACCACGCCAGGCGGTCGTTCGACGTGAGTCGCGAACGATCGCTGCGCGCGAAGACCTGCGCGTCGACCTGCACCGAAAGCCGGGTTCGGGCGATGCCCGCACTGCCGTACGCCTGCCAGTCGCCGGCATTCCAGCCCAGCGTCGCGTCGGCGCCGTAGTAGTCGGTCGTGAACGTGTCCTGCGACGGCGCCTGGCAACCGTAGGGGTTTCGCTCGGGATCGGTCACGCCGGCGAGCCTCGCAGGGCAGGTGATGTCGCCCCGCACCTTGCCGAGCTGGCCGAGCGCCCGCACCGACAGCGTGGTGGCGTCGTGCTCGAGCAGCCGCCTGCCGATCGCCGCCGCCACCACGTTTCGCGGCCGTGCACCGTTGATCTCCAGCGGCGGCGTGTAGCCCAGTTCGGCGACCCAGTCGTCGGGAAGCCCGATGGCCAGCCGCAGGCGCCCGAATGCCGGCGACTTGTTCAGGTCTTCGTTCTTGAAACCTCCGAAGCCCACACGCTGCTGGGCGTCGTCGAGGCGCGGGATGCTGCCGAGGTCGGCGGCGACATTCCAACGCCAAGGTGCTAGCTTCGCAGTGTCGCCGAACGAGGTCATCAGCGACGTACCCGCGAAGTAGCGCATCGCCCACGCCTCGGGGCTGTCGGAGGCGACGCTCTCGCTGTTGTCGGCCGCCGCTTGCGCGGGCGTGGCCTGGCCGAGCAAGGCCAGCGACAACAGCACCCGGTGAATCATGCTGCGCATGGCTCGACCTCCTCGCGGGCGCCCGGCCGGTGCCGGTCGATCCGAACGTCATTCGATGCGTCGGGCGTGGATCCGGAACGAGACGTTCACGCGATCCTGCACGGCGATCGCGCCACCCAGGATCGAGAACGGCGCAATGCCGAATTCGGACTGGTCGATCGACGCGGTCCCGGTGACGGCGACCCCGTCCGCGGCCACTGCGATCCGCGCCGCAACTTCAACGGGCCGGCTGACTCCGTGCAGCGTGACCGTCACCCGGAAGCGGCCCGTGGAGCCGTCGGCCCCGGTTTCGCGGACGGCGATCAGCGCATGGGGGTAGCGGTCGACTTCGAGCACCTTGTCCAGCATGTTGCTGCGGGTGCCCGCGATGTCCGCGGGCGAGGGCTGCGTGTCGAATCCCGCCTCGGCGCGCAGCGCGGGTTCGTCGACCACCAGCGCGGCAAGCGGCAGGTAGAGGTCGGCCCGCCCTTCGTCGGGTGCGACGTAACCCGCCGCGTCGTGGCTCGCGACCACGTGGTCGTGCCCGAAGCGGGCGAGCGAACCGCCGCGCCGGACTTCGACGACGACGATCGAGCGCGCGGCGTCGACGCGGAACACCGGCGTCCCCTGCGCCAGCAGCCGCTGGTAATGGCTCGCCGGAAAATCGGATGGCGCCAGCGCCCCGGCTTCGGGCGGCGCCGCGACCTGCGGCGCGCACGCCGCCAGCACCGCGGCGAGGGCCGCGACGGCGCCAAGCGCGACGCGCCGGTCACGCACGCTTGCGCAGCCGCACGGTGAACTTGAGCTTCACGTCCGCGCCGATGACGCGCGTAGCCACCCACTCGCCGGTTCCGATGCCGAAGGCCCCGCGCTTGACGACGAACTCGCCGTCCATCCGCGCCGTGTCGCCGGTCGCGGCCCAGGTGAAGGGAACCTCGACCGGCGATTGCACGCCCTTGAGGCTCAACGTCCCGCGGGCCAGATACCGGCCGGCACCCGTCGTTCGGATGTCCGTCGCGACGAACGCCGCCTGCGGAAAGCGGGCAAAGTCGAACCATTCGGCGCCGCCGATTGCCTTGTTGATGTCCGCGCTGTTCATGTCGGCGCTCTTCACCACGATCGTGACGTCGAGCCGACCCTCCGCCGGCCTGTCGGCGTCGAAGCGCATCCGGGCGTCGAATTCCCTGAACACGCCGGGCGCGACGGCCCCTTCGAACGTGGCGGCGAATTCGAGCCGGCTCGCCCCCGCGTCCATCGTCCAGTCCGCGGCGCGTGCGGGGCAGGTTGCCGCGACCATCAGGCCGGCGACGAGCAGCAGCCGGCGGATCACGTTCGGCCTCGCCGGCGGGGCAGCATGCGCAGCAGCACGTCGTCGCGCTCGAGGAAGTGGTGGCGCAGCGCCGCCGCGACGTGAACGACCAGCAGCAGCGACAACGCGACGAACAGCGCCAGATGCATGCGCGCCGCGACCGCCGCCAAGGCCCTGTCGGGCGCCACGATCCCCGGCACCGGCAGCAGCCAGAACAACCGGAACGGGACATTGGCGGCCGAAGCGACGATCCATCCGGAAATCGGCAAGGCAAATCCCAGCAGGTAGAGGGTGCCGTGGCTCGCCTGCGCCGCGCGCCGCTCCAGCCGCGACATGTCGCCAGGCAGTGCCGGCGGGGGGTTGGCCGAGCGCCACGCGACCCGCACGACCATCAGCGCGAGGATCAGCATGCCCGTCGACTTGTGCCAGACGAAGAGGTCGAGTTTCGTCGGCGAGAGCCGCCAGCTCACTGCCGCCCATCCCAGCGCCATCTGCGCGAGCACCAGCGCCGCGACGGCCCAGTGCATCAGCTTGGCCGGCGCGCCCCACGACCGGTCGGTATTGCGCAACATGCTCAGCGCCGTCCTGCCGCGCGGCGCTCGATTTCGTCGGCGAGCGCCTGGAACTGGCGCGCGACGTTGTGCCGGACCGCGTACTGCTCGATGTGGCCGAAGCGCTCGAACCCGGACGCGATGTCCCCGGTGTAGTCCAGGTGGACGCCGGAGGACGCGGGCGTCAGCAGGTAGCGGCTTTCGAGCGCCCGCAGGCTGCCTGCCACGGCGCGCGACTGCACGCCGTAGGGCGGGGATTCGGTGATCTCGAACGTGATGTCCAGCGGCGTCCGCAGCAGCCAGAGCCTGGCGTCGCCAGCCTGTTCGACGGTGACGGTGGTGCCGCGGCGGGCAATCACTCGGCTCATGCGCAAGTCCGGAATGAACTCGGCGTAGCGGTCGTAGTCGGTCAGCACGCGCCACGCGCTCGCGGCGTCGGCCCCGAGCAGCGCGTGCGCGTGGATCTCGACGCCTTCACCGCGGCGTTCGGCGGTGACGTCGATCGTGGCCGCCGCACCGGCCTGTGCCACGCCCATCGCCATCACCATGGCCATCGCCATGGTCAGTGCACGGCGTGCCACTCGGGCGCAGGCACCCGTGGTCGTCGCGAATCGCCTGCAATCCGCAATCGTGGACATCGCTTCCCTCCGGCAGCGCCAATTGCCTTAGTGAACAGCGGGTTCGACCCGTCTATTCCTGCGCAGGCGAAAGGAGATCAGCCGGTGAGACGCGACCAGAGGGCTCGAATCCGCCGTGCGCGGTCTTCGAACAGGACCCACCCGGCGAGGGCCAGCAGGCCGGAAACACCCCCCGTCAGCAGCGACTCCGCGTACGGAAAGCCGTAGTGGCTGGGATGGGCATAGGCGTCGCCCAGCGCGGTGAGCGCCGCGACCACCAGCGCGTTGCCGTACCGGTTGGCGTAGAGCCTGCGCGCCGGCGTGAAGCTCAGGAGCACCGCGAGGATGCCGGTGGCGAGACCCGTCTGCAGCGCCAGCGCCCAGTGCCCGAGGCTCCACACGTTGGCAAGGCTTCCCGGCATGCACGTCAGGCAGGCGCTGGTCGGTTGCCAGAGGCGAAGCAGGAACAGCTTGACGCGCGACTTCCACCCGCCGGACGCGATGCAATCGGCGCCTGTTTCGACCGGCAGGCGGTCAAGCATCCACTTCGACCCGGTTGCGTCCGCCTTCCTTGGCCCGGTAGAGCGCGGCGTCGGCGCGCGCCAGCAGCGACTCGGCCGTGTCCGACTCGACGCGAAAAGCGGCGATGCCCACGCTCAGCGTCACCGCAATCGGACCTTGCGCGGTCCCTGCCGGGATCGACGCGACCGCAATCGACTCGCGCATCTTCTCGCCGATCGCGACGATTTCTTCCGCATTGGCCTGCGGCAGGATCACCATGAACTCCTCTCCGCCGTAGCGCACCGCGACGTCCGCCCGGCGCAGGACCGCGGCCAGCCGCCGCGCAACCTCCTTGAGGACCGCGTCGCCGGCCGGATGTCCGTGCGTATCGTTGACGCGCTTGAAGAAATCGATGTCGCACATCGCCAGCGCGAGGCCGCTCCGGTAGCGCTTCGCCGCATAGACGGCCTCGTCGAGGCGCAGCATGCCGTAGCGCTTGTTGCGCAGGCGGGTCAGCGGATCGGTGATGGCGCCCGAGTAGTTACGCGCGTTGGCCGCCGCAAGCGCGAGATTGGCCCCCAGATGCTCGAGCATGTCCTGCTGCACGCGAAAGGTGGCCGAGTCCACGACGCAGGCGAGCATGCCGACGAGCTTGGCATCGCAAACCAGCGGCAGCGCGAAAGTGAGGCCGCCGCCGTCGTGCAGCATCCGGAGCGTCCGGGTCCGGCACGCGTCCGCGACCAGGTCCGGGTCCATGCCGCCGAGCAGTTTCGCGACCGGCTCCTCCGTGGACGTCAGCGCGGTCTCGAGATCGCCTTCACCGCGGGTCACGGCTCCCCCCGGCTCGCCGACCGTCGCCGCACAGATCCAGTGGCCGTCGGCAGCATCGAGGAAGAACGCGACGTGATCCGGACGGAGCCTCTCCAGAATCACCCGGAACACGCCCGCCGCCATGTCGGCCGTCTCGAGGCTCTTCGCTGACTCGACGACCAGCGTGTAGAGCAGCGAAGACTCCATCTGCGCCGCCTCGATGCGATGGACCTGGTCGTCGATGCGGTTCGCCATGCGATTGAAGTGCCGGGCCAGCAGCCCGAGCTCGTTGCGCCCGAGCACCTCGGTTCGTGCGGTCAGGTCGCCGTCGGCGAGGCGCCGCGCGGTGCGGGCAAGCGCCGCAATCGAGCGCATCACCAGCTCTCTGAACAGCAGCGAAATCAGCGCGGTCAGCAGCAGGCCGGTGACCAGCCCGACCGCGAGCACGCTCCAGCGCCGCTGCGCCGTGCCGCGTTCGAGCGCAGTCAGATCGAAGTCGACGGCGATCAGGCCGCGCCAGCTTCCGCTCGACTCGTGACATCCGCTGCAGGCCGGTGTCGCCGGAATCCGGCTGACGATGCGCAGCATCCGGGCGCCTCCCGGCAGCGCGAACACGCCGGCCGCGGGAAAATCCTCCGCCCGGTCGCTGTCGCACTTGGGACACTGCGGATTGCGGCGGACCTCGATGCGCGAGCCCTGGGCGGCGCTCTCGGAAGCGGACTTGACCAGGCCGTCGCGATTGAGCACCAGGATCCGCAACGTCCCGGTGATTCCGACGTAACGGACTGCCTCGGCGCTCACCGCCGACCAGACCGCCGCGCCGCCGCCGACCTGCATCTGCCGGGCCAGGTCGCTGGCGATCAGCGTCGCGACCTTGGCTGCCTCGGCGACGCGCTCCCTCTCGAATTGCCGCTCCTCCTGCGCATTGACGAGCCACAGCGCAAGCGCCAGCGCAGCCGAAGCGATCAGCACGACGCCGGCGCCCAGTCGCACCGGAACGCGGTCCCAGAACCGCAGCCGGAGTTCGATGTCCCGATGGGCGGCAGGCATGGCGGGTGGCGGATCTAGTCGAGGCCGTGCGCGACCTTGCTGCGCTGCTCCTGCACCTTGAATGCATTGAAGCGCGGCAGGAACTTGTCCCAGTCGATGATGTGGGCGTCGATCTCCGGCCCGTCGATGCAGGCGTGCTTGCGCACCAGCTTGCCGTCGAGCGTGACCGGCACCATGCAGGCGCCGCACATGCCGGTGGCGTCGACCATGATCGAGTTCAGGCTGGCCACGGTTTTGACGCCGTAGGGCTTGGTCAAATCGCTCACAGCCCGCATCATCAGCGGCGGGCCAATGGTGACCACTTCGGCAATTTTGCGGCCCTTGCTCGTCATGTTGTCCTTCAGCATGGCTTCGAGCGGCGTCGTAACGAAACCCTTCTCGCCAAAGCTGCCGTCGTTGCTGGTGTAGATGACGTCGAGCTGATCGCC
>CAIWHR010000149.1 GCA_903912485.1 uncultured beta proteobacterium
GCAGGTGCAGGTGTAGGTGCGGGCGGCGGCTGCCACGGCACATAGCCCAGCGCGTCGCGCACGCGCGCCGGCGCGAGCGGCGGAACCGGCGCCTCGCCGCCGCGCGCGCCTCGCTGCGCCAACGCAGCGGCGTAGAGCGCGAGGCAGCGCTCGGCCATCGCCTCCTGCGTCTGCTGGGGCACGGCGCACGCCGACTGCGCCGCCGCCGTCAACGCCGCCGCGTGGTCCGGGGCGAGGATTTCGGCGATCCTGTCCAGCATGCGCGCCTCGTCGCGCCACTCGTCGTCGGTGAGCACCCAACCGGCGCCGGTGCCGGCCACGCGATCGGCGAGAGCGCCGATCGGCGGCACGACGACCGGACAGCCGGCCGCCCACGCCTCGGACAGCGTGAAACTGAAGGTCTCGGGGCCGGCCGAAGGAAAAGCCACAAGCCGCGCGCGATAGTGCGCGAGCAGTTCCGGCAGGTCGTGCGCCAGGTAGCGTCCATGCAGCGTGAACACCGCATCCTCGCTCTGCCACGGCTTCTGCAGGCGGTCGAGGTAGCCGATCAGGACGAAGCGGACCCGAAGGCCCCGCGACCGGGCCAGATCGACCATCCGCTCCAGCCTGCGCGCGCCCTTGTCCGGGCCGATCGCGCCCAGCACCGCCACGGTCGGGACGTCGTCGTCGGGGAGCGCCAGTGCGCCGGCCAGCGGATCGCGCCGGGCCGGGCCGTCGGCGGCCGGTTCCCGGGCGGCGCGCACGCCCGGCGCGCCCAGCGGAACCACGTCGACGGCGTGTTCGGGAAAGTAGCGCGCCAGCGTGCGCGCCACCCACGGCGACGGCGCCACCAGGAACGCCGCCCGCGCCAGCAGTTCGCGATGGCGCAGCCGCCACGCGACGATGTCGATCCCCGCGAACGCCGGCCGCGTCTCGAGGCAGCGGGTGCACACGGCGGCGTCGGTCTGCGCCCCGCAGTACATCCCGTCGGGACCGAGGAACGTGATCGTCGGGCAGGCGAAATTGAGGTCGTGCACCGTGTAGCCGTAGGGGATCGGAAGTTCGGCCAGCGCGGTCAGGATGCCGTCGCGGCATCCCGAGATGTTGTGCAGGTGGAACAATCCGATGCCGAAGGTCGCGCACACGCCGCCCACGAACTCTCGCCACGCTTCGCCCGGCGCGCGAGCGAACCGGAACCTGCGCACTTCGCCGCTGTCCTGGTGCTCCTCGACCTGCCAGTCGTCGCCGACCGCCGTGGCCAGGTAGTGGCGGAAGCGGGAGCGCGACGCCTCGATCAGCGCGCGCACGTGATGCTCGGTGCCCCCGCCGTGGCCGTGGATCACGTGCAGCACCCCGCTCGCGGCGCCGTCGATGATGCGCAGCTGCGCAAGCGCCGCGCCGCGGATCGGGCGCGGCGGATCGGCGGCGATGTAGCCGTGGACGAGGTCGAGATAGCCGGGGTGGCGCTGGAGCAGGATCTGCGTGTTGCGGACCCCGAGTTCGGCCTTGCGGCCCTGGAACGAGCGCTCGCCCAGATGCAGGACCAACGCGTCGTCGCAGAGCACGTTGCGCCAGCCGGCCTGAGCCGCGCGCAGGCAGAAGTCGTTCTCCTCGCCGTAGCCCTTGCCGAACACCGTGTCGAAGATGCCGATCGCGTCGATCAGCGCCCGCCGCACGCAGAGGCAGAACCCGACGCCGGTCGGCAGGTCGGGGTAGGTCGGCACGGCGGCGCGGACCAGCGCGGCGCGGACCGGCTCCGGGTCGACGCCCTCGGGCCAGAGGTTGTTCTCGCAAAAGCGCGGGAACGAGCAGATCTCGGCGTTGTTGGAGAAGGGAGTGGCGGTCCCGATGCGGGGATCGGAGGCCAGGCAGCGCAGCAGCGCGTCGAGCCAGCCGCGGGTGACGATGGTGTCCGAGTTGAGCAGGACGACGTCGCCCTGCGACTCCAGCAGGCCCCGGTTGGCCGTGCCGGTGAAGCCGAGGTTGACGTCGTTGCGCAGCAGCGTCAGCTGCGGCAGCCCGCGGCCGGCAAGCTCGCGAAAGATGGCGTCGACGGCGGGGTCGGGCGACGCGTCGTCGATCAGGACCAGCCGGTAGGCGCCGGTCGTGTGCGCGAGCACGCTGTCGACGCAGCGGGCGAGATCCGCCGGCGCGTTGTACACCGGCACGACGACGGTCGCCGCCGACGCGCCCGGGGCGGCGGCCACCGGCCCCGTCATCGCGCGCTCCGCACGGTGACGACATCGATGCGCTCGGGCGCCGTCGCGCGCAGCGCCACGGTCCACCGGTAGCTCCTGCCCCCGTCGCATGCCGGGCAAGCGAAGGCCGTCGTGAGCCGGTCGCGGGCCGCGACGGGTACGTCGACCCCATCGACCGACGCGGCGACCTCGGGGTCGGGCGCCAGCGCAAACGACAGGTTCGTCACCAGCACGACCTCGTCGCCGCGGGCGTCGAAGCGCAGGGCGCGCTCCTGCACCGGGCCGTATTCCTCGGTGAGCGGGGGGTAGGCATGATGGTCGGGCACGGCCATCCCCGCCGCCGGGTGGACGGCCTGCGCCAGCGGAAACAGCGCGATCGGACCGACCCGGTGCAGCGGCGACGGGAGCTGCAGCTTCGCGGCGATCCCTTGCGACACGCCGACGAGGTGGTCGGCGCCAGCGGGCGCGGCGCCGCCCAGAAGGATGACCGGCCGCTCGCTGCAGCGGAGCCTCGTTTCGAGCGCGTAATCGTGCAGGAGGTGCAGCGCGTAGCTCCCGTGCGCGGTGACCTCGCGGCGCGGACACAGGAAATCGCCGCTGCCGGCGA
>CAIWHR010000150.1 GCA_903912485.1 uncultured beta proteobacterium
TCCTGATCCTCGCCTCGCTGGCGTATGCGCGCGCGATCCACCGCGGGTGGCTGCGGCAGGAACAGGACACGGCATTGCTGGCGGCGAGCAGGGAGTCGCTCGCCGCATCCGAACAGCGGTTCCGCAGCCTGATCGAGCGCAACCACGCGATCATTCTCCAGATCGACCCGGCCAGCGGCCGGATCCTGGACGCCAACGCCGCGGCGCTCGCATTCTACGGTTGGTCGCGCGACGAGATGTGCGCCATGACCATCCAGGAAATCAACGCGCTGAGCCCGGAACAGGTGGCGATCGAAAGGCAGGCCGCAGCCACGCAGCAGCGCAACTACTTCGTCTTTCCGCACCGCCTGGCCAGCGGCGAGACGAGGACCGTCGAGGTCCATTCGTCCCCGATCACGGTGAAGGGTCAGGTCATCCTCGTTTCGATCGTCCACGACATCACGGAGCGCATCCAGGCCGAAGCCGAACTCGAAAGGCACCGCCACCACCTCGAGCAACTGGTCACCGAGCGCACCGCCGCGCTGGCCGCCGCCAGGGATGCCGCCGAAGCCGCCAACCGCGCCAAGAGCGCGTTCCTGGCCAACATGAGCCACGAGATCCGGACGCCGATGAACGGCATCCTGGGCATGGCCTACCTGCTCCGCCGGGGCGGCGTCACGCCGCAGCAGGCGGACAGGCTGGACAAGATCGACGCATCGGCCCGCCACCTGCTGGCCGTCATCAACGCGATTCTCGACCTGGCGAAGATCGAGGCGGGCAAGGTTGCTGCCGAGCAGAAGGACTTCACGCTGGACGAACTGCTGCTGGACGTCACGTCGGTGGTCGCCGACAAGGTCAAGGACAAGGGCCTGGCGCTGAACGTCGACGTCGCCGGGGTGCCGCAGGCGCTGCACGGCGACGCACCCAGGCTCAGCCAGGCGCTGGTCAACTACGTTGCCAACGCGGTCGAGTTCACCGCATGCGGCAGCATCACGCTCAGGGGCCGCCTGGTCGAGGAGACCGCCGCCGACTGCCTGCTGCGCTTCGAGGTCAGCGACACGGGAACCGGCATTCCCGAAGCGGCGCTGGGAGGCCTGTTCGCGCCGTTCCACCAGGTGGACGAATCGTTCACACGCAGCCACGGCGGCACCGGGCTGGGGCTCGCGATCACCAGGCGGATCGCCGCGTTGATGGGTGGGGAAGTCGGCGTCACCAGCACGGTCGGGCAGGGCAGCACATTCTGGCTGACGGCGCGCGTGGGCAAGGGCACGGCCGCCGCACCCGCGCCGCCGCCGCCGCCGGCCGAAAACGCGGAGGTCCGGCTGCGCCGCGACTGGGGCGGCAGCCGCATCCTGCTGGCCGAGGACGATCCAATCAACCAGGAAGTCGGCCTGCAACTGTTGCGCGACGCCGGCCTCGCGCCGGACTTGGCCGCCGACGGCCGCGAGGCCGTGCGTCGGGCCGAAGGCAACGACTACGCGCTGATCCTGATGGACGTGCAGATGCCTGGGATGAACGGCATCGAGGCGACGCGCGCCATTCGCGCGCTGCCGGGCAGGGCCGCGACGCCGATCGTCGCGACGACCGCCAGCGCTTTCGACGAAGACCGTCGCGCCTGCCTGGCCGCGGGCATGGACGACTTCATCGCCAAGCCGACAGACCCGGAACAGGTGCTCGCGACGGTGCTGAAGTGGCTGGATCGCCGCCGGCAGGAGCGTGGCTCGCCGGATCAAGGCCGAGCGTGATGCTGGGCTGGGTGAAGCGCCTGTTCGGCGGCAGGGACCGCGCGGCGAGCGGGTCGGCGCATGCCGCGCCGACGAAGACGGCGAGCGCGGCCTCCGCGGTGACTCGCCATCGCGGCGCGCCGGCGGCCGAGCCCCCGACCGCGCCCGGATTCGGCGCGCTGCGTCCGCTGGTCACCGCCGATGGCGGCATCGCGGGCTTCGAATTCCGCCTCGCGGCGCCGATGCACGCGGACGGCGATCCGGTGGCGCGCGCCGCGCACGCCATCGCCTTGCTGAGCACGATGCGGTCGACCGTCGAGAGCGGCCGCATCGCCCTCGCGTCGCTGCCGATGGCCACGCTCGAGCGCCCGGCCGTGGTGGCGAGCGCCGCGCGCGGCACGATGATCGCCATCGAGGAGATGGGCGAAGGCGCGGCGATGACGCCGGCGGAATGCGGTGCCGTCGTCGACCGCCTGCGGGCACAGGGCGTGGCCGTCGGGCTGCCCGCAGCGCGCGCCGGCAGCGGCGTTCGCTTCGACTTCCTCACGCTGAATGCGGCGCTGGGCGGCGTCGAGGCGCTGCTCGAACTGGCGCAGAGCTGCCGGCTGGCGCGGCCGGGGGTCAAGCTGGTGGCCACCGGTTTCGAGAGCATCGACGATCTCGAGCAGGCGCTCAGGGTGGGCGTGTCGCTCGTTTCGGGACGCTTCGACGCGATGCGGTCCACCAGCAGGCCGCGGCCGCTGCAACCGGGCGTGCAGCGCATCTGCCAGCTGCTGAACGATCTCGGGGCGGACCAGGACACCGCGCGCATCGCGCAGGACATCCGCGCCGACGTCCCGGTCACGTACCGCCTGCTGCGCTACGTCAACAGCCCGGCGCTCGGGCTGTCGCACAGCATCGACTCGATTCCGCAGGCGGTGATGCTGCTCGGCCGCAACGAACTCTACCGCTGGCTGTCGGTGACGCTGCTGTCCAGCGCACACGGGCGCCCGGCCTCGCAGGCGCTGCAGGAGATATCGCTGGCGCGAGCGAGGCTGCTCGAGATCCTGGCGCGGGAACACGGCCGCGACCCGCCGGAGGCGCTGTTCACCGTCGGGCTGCTGTCGGTCATGGACGTGATGCTGCAGATGCCGCTGGCCGAGGCGCTGCAACCGCTGCGGCTGGGCGAGGCCGCGCGCAGCGCGCTGCTGGAGGGTCGGGGCGAATGGCACGACTATCTGGCGCTGGCCATCGACCTCGAACGCCACGACCTGGACGCCGCCGCCGGACTCGCCGCCCGCTTCGGCGGACTGCCGCACGTGCTGGAGTGCGCCGAAGAGGCCTGGCGCTGGGCGCACGCGGTGCAGGGCGCGGCGCAGGCCTGAGACCCGGACCCTTGCCCCGAATGCTTTCCGCCTACATCACCCATCCCAGCAGCCTGCTGCACGAGATGGGAGCCGATCACCCGGAATCTCCCCAGCGGGTGAGCGCGATCAACGATCACCTGCTGGCGCAGGGACTGCTGGACTTCATGGCGTCGCACACGGCGCCTCCGGCCACGCGGGCGCAGGTCGAACGCGTGCACACCGGCCTCCTCATCTCCGAGTTCGTCGCCGGCGCGCCGGCGTCGGGCTACGCGCGCATCGATCCCGATACGCTGATGAACGCGCACACGCTCGACGCCGCCTGGCACGCGGCGGGGGCGGCGGTCCTCGCCGCCGAACTCGTCGCGCGCGGCGAGGCCCCGACCGCGTTCTGCAACGTCCGGCCGGCGGGGCATCACGCCACCCGCAGCGCGGGGATGGGATTCTGCTTCTTCAACAACGCCGCCGTCGGCATCGCCCATGCGCTGGCGGAATGCGCGATCGAGCGGGTGGCGCTGATCGACTTCGACGCGCATCACGGCAACGGCAGCGAGGACATCTTCGCCGGCGACGAACGCGTGCTGATGGTGTCGACGTTCGAGCGCGGGCTGTATCCGTACAACGGCGAGGAGCCCAGCGGCCCCAACCTGTGCAACGTGCCGCTCGACCGCTATTCGCGCGGCGACGCGCTGCGCGACGCCGTCGAGAATCGCTGGCTGCCGGCGCTGGACGCCTTCCGCCCGCAGATGATCTTCTTCTCGGCCGGCTTCGACGCGCACCGCGAGGACGACATGAGCGGCCTGATGTGGGTCGAGCGCGACTACGCCTGGCTCACCCGCGAGGTCATGGCGGTCGCCGGGCGCCACGCGCAGGGGCGGGTCGTCTCGCTGCTGGAAGGCGGCTACGACCTGTCGGCGCTTGCCCGTTCGGCGGCGGCGCACGTCCGGGCGCTCATCGGCGCGGATTGAGCGGCGCAGCGCCGCGAGACGGTCGGCGCCCAGCGTCGCCGCCGTGCCTTTGAGCGTGTGCGCGAGGCGCTGGGCGGTGGCCGGCCAGCCGCCGGGTGATGATGAGACCGAGGCCGGTGCCGCCGCAGCGGCGCGTGGTCGACGCGTCGGTCTGCTCGAAGGGGCGGAACAGCCGGCCGACGAAAAATCTGGTGCGCCCGACAGGAGTCGAACCTGTGACCTTTGGCTTCGGAAACCAACACTCTATCCAACTGAGCTACGGGCGCCAAGACGTGCATTCTAACGCGCGGCTCGAACGAGCGTCCAGTTGCGGTTTCGGGGGCGCAGCGGGCACGGTATAATCGAGCGGTTTCGCCGGCGCCGACCCGCGCGCAGCGACGACGCGTCGCGCCGGCCCGAACGCCCTCCTCCACCCCATCCCGCGCGCGCCATCCGACCAGGAACGCTCATGAGCGACCAGCACGAATCCCTGATCAAGACTCCCAAGCAGCTCATCGTCATCGTCGCGCTCGCGTTCGTCGTGCCGATCGCGCTCATCGCGCTCGTGTCGCAGCTCGTGACCGGCGGCGACAAGGGCGGGGCCGACAGCGACAACGCGGTGCTGGAACGCATCAAGCCCGTCGGCGACGTCGTCATCGCCGGCAGCTCGGGTCCCCGGGTGCAGCAGACCGGCGAGCAGCTGTACAACCAGGTCTGCAAGAACTGCCACGAAGCCGGCATCGCGGGCGCGCCGAAGTTCGGCGACGCCGCGGCGTGGGCGAAGCGGATCGCGCAGGGCGCGCCGCTGGTCGTCGATCACGCGATCAAGGGCATACGCGGCATGCCGGCCAGGGGCGGCAACCCCGACCTCGCCGATGCCGAAATCGAGCGCGCGGTCGTCTACATGGTCAACAAGGCCGGCGCCGGCTGGAAGGAGCCCGCCGCACCCGCGCCGGCGACCGCCCCGGCCGCTGCCGCGGCGCCAGCGGTCGCTGCGCCGGCGGCGACTCCCGCCGCTGCCA
>CAIWHR010000151.1 GCA_903912485.1 uncultured beta proteobacterium
GCAGGCCGCCCCGGTCGCGGCCATGAAGGAGATGATCACGTCCGGGAGCGCCAGCAAGCTGCTGCTGGTCTTCACCCACTTCGACGAGGTCAAGGGCGACAACCTGCCGAACTCCGTCGCTAAGGAACAGCACGTGCTGGCGTCGGCCGAGAACGTCCTAGCCTCGATTGGGGAGGAGCTGGGCCCATTCGCTGAACGAGCACTGCGCTGGCGCTTGAAGGATGCCTGCTATTTCGTCGGCGGAATCGACGAGCACCTGGATGTCACGAGAAAGGCTCACAAGCGAACCATTGGTCAGCTGCGTGCGCTGCTGACGGCCATCGACGCGATCGTGGAAGTGCCAGCGCCAGTGCTGGCGAAGCCGGTGTACGACCGTATGGATCTCGTCCTGCACATCAAAGGGGCGGCCGAGAGCTTCCACGATGCGTGGTGGCCGCGCCTGGGTCTCTCCCACAAGCCCGGTGTCGGCAAGGAGCACTGGAAACGCATTTGGGCGTTGAGCAGGCGCCTCAGCACACCCGGCTTCCGCGACGAATACGACAACCTCAAGCCCGTGGCGGACCTTCGCAAGCAGCTTCAGGACCGGCTGTACGTCCTACTTCAGAACCCCCGCCGGTGGGAACCCGCCGAACCGACCGACGATGCGCACAAGCAGCAAGTCTTCGACGCACTGGCGAAGGCGCTGTCCGCCAAAATGCTGGACCTCGCGACCCGCCGCGTTCGAGCTGAGCGGATGCCGGAATGGCAGTCGGCCTTCAACCAGTCCGGACGCGGATCCAGCTACGTCCGCGCCTCGATCATAGGCGAACGCATCTACGAGCGGGCGGCGCCGATTCCTGACGAACTTCCGTCGCCGGATCGAAACTCCTTCTTGGACGAGGTGGCGGCCGTCGTCGAGGGCGTCTGCAAGGAGGCCGGTGCCGACCTCGCCTGATCGGTCGCGTGAACGGCGTCGGCGCGGCTGCGACGATCTTCGGAACGAGCGTCGCCGTGCAAACGCCGGTGCCATGCGTTCTCGACGTGCCAGTGAGGTCGGCGCCGGTCCCCGCGACCGTCAGTCCCCAGATGCAGAAGATCGTCGGGCCCGTCGCTTGCACCGCCGAGGCTGCGGATTCGATCGATTTGTCGTCGACCAAACCAACGCGGTGCAGAGTGCGCCGCGGGGTCGGTACGCAACTTCGTCCAGACCCTTCCAGGCGATCGTGCACGCGTCGATCGGCAGGATTGCTTTGGAGTGATCAAGATCGCAGGGTGGCATCCCCGGCGGTGGCATTCGAGGGTGTGCCGAGAACCTTTGCCCATTCCTCCGCAGCCTAGAATAGTACCGTCCCGCATTCCAGCAACTTACGGTAGGCGTCGGATCACCTGCCCCAGAAGCATCTCGCACCTACGAGAAGAAGAAAGACATGGCCATCAAGAAATCCGATCTCTACTCCTCCATCTGGGCCTCGTGCGACGAACTGCGCGGCGGCATGGACGCCAGCCAGTACAAGGACTACGTACTGTTCATGCTGTTCATCAAGTACGTGTCCGACAAGTACGCGGACTACGACGGCTTCGAGCCGCCGATCGTCATCCCACCGGGCGCGAGCTTCAAGGACATGGTCGCGCTGAAGGGCGACGCCGACATCGGCAACAAGATCAACACGCAGGTCATCCAGCCGCTGATCGAGGCAAACACGCGCCTGGCGCGCAGCGACTTCCCAGACTTCAACGATCCGAACAAGCTCGGCGACGGGCAGAAGCGGGTCGAAACCTTGGGAAATCTGATCGCCATCTTCGAGAACCCCGCGCTTGACTTCGCCCAGAACCGCGCCGAGCACGACGACATTCTCGGCGACGCCTACGAATACCTGATGCGGCACTTCGCCACCGAATCGGGCAAGTCCAAGGGCCAGTTCTACACGCCGTCGGAAGTCAGCCGCGTGATTGCCAAGGTGCTCGGCATCTCACCCGAGAACACGGTGGCTGCCACCACAGCCTACGACCCCACCTGCGGCTCGGGCTCACTGCTGCTGAAGGTGGCCGCGGAGGCCGGCAGGCACATCACGTTGGAAGGGCAGGAGAAGGACAGCACCACCGCGGGTCTGGCCCGCATGAACATGATCCTGCACGACTTCCCCACCGCCAACATCGCCTCTGGCGGCGAAGGCACGCTGGTGAAGCCGCGCTTCCTCGATGGCGAGCAACTCCGCACCTACGACTACGTCGTCGCCAATCCGCCGTTCTCCGACAAGACCTGGAGCACCGGCCTCACGCCATCGAAGGACCCATTCCAGCGCTTCGCC
>CAIWHR010000152.1 GCA_903912485.1 uncultured beta proteobacterium
GACCTACATCCGCAAGGACGGCACCCGCTTCCCGGCCGTCGTATCGGTCACCGCGCTGCGCGACGCCGAAGACACCATCATCGGCTACCTGTTGATCGGCACCGACAACACGGCCCGCAAGCAGATCGAGGCAGAACAGGAGCAGCTCGCGCAGCGCTTGCGAGATCACCAGTTCTATACGCGTTCCCTGTTCGAATCCAACATCGACGCGCTGATGACCACCGATCCATCCGGCATCATCACCGACGTCAACAAGCAGATGGAGACGCTCACCGATTGCACGCGGGACGAATTGATTGGCGCGCCATTCAAGAACTACTTCACCGATCCTGTTCAGGCTGACAAGAGCATCAAACGGGTGCTGATGGAAAAGAAGGTCTCCGATTACGAGCTCACCGCGTGTGCCAGGAACGGCAGGGAAACCGCAGTTTCCTACAACGCAACCACCTTGTACGACAGGAACAGGAAGCTGCAGGGCGTGTTCGTTGCGGCGCGTGACGTCACCGAACGCAAGCGTCTGAATCAGGTTCTGCAGGACAAGAACCTGGAACTGGAAGGCGCCAAGTCCGCAGCGGAAAAGGCCAACGTGGCCAAGAGCACTTTCCTTGCCAATATGAGCCACGAGATCCGTACGCCGCTCAATGCTGTCCTGGGTCTGGCCCGGATGGGCATGCGGGACGGTGCCGGGAACTCGGCCGGCGCCACCTTCGTCAGCATCGCCGAGGCCGGCGAGCACTTGCTCGGAGTGATCAACGATATCCTCGACATCTCCAAGATCGAGGCGAACAAGCTCACGATAGAACGTCGACCTTTCGCCCTGCACGCCACTATCGATGGCGTCATGAGCTTCGTGACCGGACGCGCCAGGGAAAAGTGCCTGTCCTTGCGCCTGTCTCTGGCGTCCGACTTGCCGGATTGGGTGGAGGGCGACGGCCTGCGTCTGGCTCAGATTCTCACCAACCTGCTGGCGAACGCCATCAAGTTCACGGCTACCGGCGAAGTGACCGTGGCGGTCGATCGTGACGGCGACGACACCCGTTTTCGGATCACCGATACGGGCATCGGCATGAACGATGAACAGCAGGCACGCCTGTTTCGTCCCTTTGAGCAGGCAGACACATCGACAACGCGCACATACGGCGGCACCGGCCTGGGACTGGCGATCAGCATGAATCTCGCCCGTCTGATGGCTGGCGACATCAGCGTGGAAAGCGTTCTCGGCAGGGGCAGCAGCTTCACGCTTCATCTGCGGTTGCCTGCAGTCAGCGCCGTGGAGCGCGAAGTCGGTGCGTCGCCTGCGGTGGGCGCAGGCTTGTGCGGACTCTCGGTGCTTGCGGTGGACGACATTCCCGTCAACAGGATGCTGCTGGAGGATCTTCTCGTTCATGAAGGCGCGCGTGTAGTGCTGGCCGAGAACGGCCAGCAGGCACTCGACCGCCTGACTCAGCGGGGAGCAGCAGGCTTTGACGTGGTGCTCATGGACGTTCAGATGCCGGGAATGGACGGTTTCGATGCAACTCGCAGGATTCGACTGATCGCTCCGGCACTCCCCGTGGTGGGCCTGACGGCCTACGCGCTGGCCGAAGAGCGAGAGAAGTGCCTCGCTTCGGGCATGGTGGACGTGGTGACCAAGCCGATTGATCTGAAGGTTCTGGTGGAGGCTATCCGCCGCCAGGTCCCGTCCAGCGGATCGATGTCTTCCGGCGACGAGCAGCGAGCCAGTGCATCGGGGGCGGCAGCAGACCCGATTTCCGCGGCGGTTTCATCCGGGGTGGCGATGGCGGATGTCGTCTCGGTCGACTGGCCGGCGATGCTCATCCGTCACAACGGACGTCGTGAATTCGTCAGGAAGCTGGCCGCTTCGTTGCACGAGCACCTTGCCGAGATGCCGGTCAAGTTGCGGGTGGCAAGCCGCGACGGTGACAGGGAAGCCATGACGTTCATGGCGCACAACCTCAAGGGACTCAACCTGGAAGCACCTCAACTGCATGATCTGGCGAACACCTTCGACGCAGCCACGCGCAGCGGGGAAGTCATCAGAGCGGAGACAGTCGACGCGTTGGCTTGCGCGCTGGAGGCCGTATTGGCTGAACTGGCGAATTTCGTTCGGCAGGACGGAGAAACCTGACGCCCAGACTGCTCGCGGTCGGCGACGAGCCGCACAACCTCCTGCCTGGTGTTCGCTCGCGAAGGCAGCCGTGTCCTCTTTGCGATCCGGGGCGAGGGTGCCGACCACGTTTCAGCTGATCGAAGAAGGCCAGCAAATGGAAGCCGACACACGCATCTTGATCGTCGACGACGAGCCGCCAAACCGGCTTATCCTGGAAGACCTCCTGGCGGAACATTACCTGGTCCATTCGGCGAGTAACGGTCGGCAGGCGTTGGACTACCTGATGGCGGATGGACACGCCAGTCTGATCCTGCTGGACGTGGTGATGCCGGAAATGGACGGTTTTGAGGCGTGTCGGAGAATCAAGGCAGAGCCTGCGTTGCAGGACATCCCGGTGCTGTTCCTGACCAGCCTCAGCAGCGTGGCGGACGAGGAGCGCGGGCTGTCGCTCGGGGCCGCGGATTTCATCCACAAGCCGTTCTCGCGGTCGATCGTGATGGCGCGGGTTCGCAACCACTTGGAGCTGGCGCAGGCCCGTCGCCGGCTGAGCGACCGCAACGTTGAGCTGGAACACCTCGTCGCTGAACGCACCCGTGAAGTGCTGCATGAAAAGGAGCAGGTGATCGCTGTACAGGATGTCACGATCACGGCTCTTTGTGCGCTGGCGGAAATTCGTGATAACGAAACCGGCAACCATATTCGCCGCACTCAGAAATACATACAGTCGCTGGCCGGCAGACTGAGCGACCATCCACGCTTCGCGGCCGAATTGTGCGGCGAGACCATCCGCCTGCTGTACAGGTCGGCGCCGCTGCACGACATCGGCAAAGTCGGCATTCCCGATGCGATACTGCTGAAGCCGGGCAAGTTGACCGCAGAGGAATGGGTAATCATGAGACGACATACCGAATACGGCCGAAATGCGATCGCCCAGGCGGAAGGCGACATCGGAGAATCGACGGACTTCCTTCGCTGCGCGAGGGATATCGCGTACGGTCATCACGAAAAATGGGACGGTTCCGGCTACCCTCTGGGTCTCTCCGGAAAAGCCATCCCGCTGTCAGCACGCCTCATGGCTGTGGCCGACGTCTACGACGCGCTTATCTCGACACGAGTCTACAAGCCTGCCTACTCCCATGAACGGGCCGTGAGCATGATCATTGATGAGCGTGGAAGGCATTTCGATCCGGATGTCGTCGACGCCTTCATCGACGTGGCCGGAGAATTCCACACCATTTCGATGAGCTATCGCGACACAGCGGCAGAGTACGGAGCGGGCTCCGTCTGTTGAGACAGGATTCCGGGTCTCGTGCGTGAATTCCCTGCGGTGGCGGGGCTGCGTTTGAGCTCGAGACCGGGTCCACCGGAACTCCCGAACCCGAAATCGCAGCCTGACGCCTTGATGCAATGGCACGAAAAGGCCCTCGCGCAGAGGGCCTCGGGACGGCTTCGGAACCCGCCGGATTACGGCTTCAGCTCGAAATCGTAGTCGATGATCAGAGGCGCGTGGTCGGAAAAGCGCCGGTTGAGGTAGATCTTCGCGGCGGTCGCCTTCGCGGCGATGCCCGGGGTGGCGATCTGGTAGTCGATCCGCCAGCCGACGTTCCTGGCCCAGGACTCGCCGCGGTTCGACCACCACGTGTACTGCTCGGGCCGCGGATCGACGCGGCGGAACACGTCGACGAAGCCCAGTTCGTCGAAGATCTGCGTCAGCCAGGCGCGCTCCTCGGGCAGGAAGCCCGAGTTCTTCTGGTTGCTGCGCCAGTTCTTGAGATCGATCGGCTGGTGCGCGATGTTCCAGTCGCCGCACAGGATCACCTCGCGTCCGGCTTCCCGCAGGCGCCGCAGGTGCGGCAGGAACGCGGCGAGAAACCGGAACTTGGACGCCTGGCGGTGCGGCCCGCTGGAGCCCGACGGCAGGTACAGGCTGATCACCGTGAGGTCGCGGAACGTCGCCTCGACGTAGCGGCCCTCGGCGTCGAATTCCGGCGTGCCGAAGCCGGCGGCGATCTGCGGCGGGTGCTTGGCGTACAGCGCGACGCCGGCGTAGCCCTTCTTTTCGGCGGGCACGAAGGTCGCGTGCGACTTCCGCGGGGCCCTGAGCGGGCGCGGGATGTCGTCGTGGCCCGCCTTGATCTCCTGCAGGCAGACCACGTCCCAGGGCTCGATGCGCGCGAGCCAGCGCGCGAAACCCTTCCTCTCGGCCGAGCGGATGCCGTTGACGTTGACGGTGACGATGCGCAAGCGATCCTCGGGGCCCCGGCGCGGGGGCGGGCGACGGCGGGAAGAGGCGGCGAGTGTACACGACGACCCCGGCCCGTCGGACGGAGCCCGCCGGTGCGCCCCGGGACGCACCCGGGACGGCACCCCTTGCGCGGTATAATCTGGACTATACGACTCGCTGATCGCGCAATGACTGATTTCCGGCAGGAGTTCCTGGCATTCGCGCTGGCACGCAATGTGCTCCGGTTCGGTGAGTTCGTCACCAAGGCGGGACGACGGACCCCTTATTTTTTCAACGCGGGGCTGTTCAACGACGGCGTCAGCCTGCGGGCGTTGGGCCGGTTCTACGCCGAGGCATGGCTCGCCTCGGGGGTGGCCGCCGACCAGCTCTTCGGCCCGGCCTACAAGGGCATCACGCTGGCGGCGGCGACGGCGATCGCACTGGCCGAAATGGGGCGCAATGTGCCGTATTCGTTCAACCGCAAGGAGGCCAAGGACCACGGCGAGGGCGGCGTCATCGTCGGCGCGGCGCTCGAGGGTCGGGTGCTGATCGTCGACGACGTGATCACCGCCGGGACGTCGGTGCGCGAATCGGTCGACCTGATCCGCGCGCAGGGGGCGGTCCCCGCCGGCGTCCTGATCGCACTCGACCGGATGGAGCGCGGGCAGGGCGAGGCGTCGGCGGTGCAGGAAGTGCGCGACGCCTACGGCATCCCGGTGGTCGCGATCGCGACCCTCGACGACTTGATGCGCTTCATCGCCGGCAGGCCGGACCTCGAGGCTTGGCAGCCGGCCGTGGGCGCCTACCGCGACCGCTACGGCGCGCAGTGAACCGGACCCCTGCCAGATGCTCCAATGGCAGGGATGGGAGACCGAAAGGTTGGGTTGAAGTGAAGCGCACACACGAAAGGGCAGGCGTCCGCGCGGCGTGGCCTTCCGATTGGTGGGCGGTCGCCGCGGCGATCGCGCTGGCGATCGCGCTGTTCCAGCCGCACGCGGCGCGCGCCGCGGTGTACAAGTGGGTCGACGACAAGGGCGTCGTCCACTACTCGGACCGCGTGCCGCCCGAAGCGGTCAACAAGGGCAACGTTCAGCTGGGATCGCAGGGCATACCGATCAAGAGGGTCGACCCGGCGATTGCCCCCGAGCAGCGCAAGGCGCGCGAGTCCGAAAGCGAGCAGCAGCGCGAGGCGGCGAAGCAGCGGGATGCCGCTGCCCGGCGCGACCGCGCGCTGCTCGATTCGTATACGAGCGAGAGCGACATCGATCTCGCCCGGAGCCGGGCGGTGCATACGCTGCAGGCCGCGCTGGATTCGGCGCAGGGCTACAGCACGCTGTTGACCAAGCGCAAGGTGGCGCTCAACCAGAGGAAGGCAGCGTACGTCGGCAAGGCGGTGCCTGCGGACATCGAGAACGAACTGGCAGCGGTCGACGCCGAACTCGAGCGCCAGGGCGCGGTCATCGCGCAGAAGAACAAGCAGCTGGTGGAAGTCGCCGCCAAGTACGACGCCGAAAAGGAGCGCTGGCACGCCATCAAGAACAGCGAGGCGACGCAGCCGCCGCCCGCGCAGGGCGCGGCGGCGGTGCCTGCGCCGCCCCCTGCGCCGACACCCTCCCCGCCACCCGCTCCCAGGAAATAGACCCATCGCGGACAGTGCCCAGGCGAAGGGCGGCCCCGTGGCCGCCCTTCGCGTTCCGGCGCTTTCCGATTACGGCGTGCAGTCCCGCGCCACCCTCCCCCGAAATCCGATTCGAGACTCGACAGGCAACCCATGGCTCAGTACGTTTACACGATGAACCGGGTGGGCAAGACCGTGCCCCCCAAGCGCGTCATCCTCAAGGACATTTCGCTGTCGTTCTTTCCCGGCGCCAAGATCGGCGTGCTCGGCTTGAACGGCTCGGGCAAGTCGACGCTGCTGCGCATCATGGCGGGGGAGGACAAGGAGTTCGAGGGCGAAGCGGTGCCGATGCCGGACCTGCGCATCGGCTTCCTGCCGCAGGAGCCGCAGCTCGACCCCGCGCGGACCGTGCGCGAGATCGTCGCCGAGGGAATGTCCGACGTGCTCGGCGCCAAGGTCCGGCTGGACGAGATCTACGCCGCGTACGCGGAGCCCGACGCCGACTTCGACGCCCTTGCCGCGGAGCAGGCTAAGTATGAGGCGATCGTCAGCGCGGGGGGCGCCAACAGCGACGTGCAGATGGAGGTCGCCGGCGACGCGCTGCGCCTGCCGCCCTGGGACGCCAGGGTCGCCACGCTGTCGGGCGGCGAAAAGCGGCGCGTCGCGCTCTGCCGGCTGCTGCTGTCGCGCCCCGACATGCTGCTGCTCGACGAGCCGACCAACCACCTCGACGCCGAGAGCGTCGACTGGCTGGAGCAGTTCCTGCAGAAATTTCCGGGCACCGTCATCGCGGTGACGCACGACCGCTACTTCCTCGACAACGCCGCCGAGTGGATCCTCGAACTCGACCGCGGCTACGGCATCCCGTGGAAGGGAAACTACAGCTCGTGGCTGGAGCAGAAGGAGGCTCGGCTCGAGACCGAGGCCAGGCAGGACGTGGCACGGATCAAGGCGATGAAGCTGGAGCTGGACTGGGTGCGGCAGAACCCCAAGGGCCGACAGGCGAAGAGCAAGGCGCGGATCGCGCGCTTCAACGAACTCGCCTCGTACGAGCACCAGCAGCGCAACGAGACGTCCGAGATCTTCATCCCGGTCGCCGAGCGGCTCGGCAACGAGGTGATCGAGTTCAAGGGCGTTGCCAAGGGTTACGGCGACCGGCTGCTGATCGACGACCTGTCGTTCAGGGTTCCGGCAGGCGCCATCGTCGGCGTGATCGGTCCCAACGGCGCGGGCAAGTCGACGCTGTTCAAGATGATCATGGGCAAGGAAAAGCCCGACGGCGGCGAGGTCGTCATCGGCCACACGGCGCAGCTCGCGGTGGTCGACCAGTCGCGCGATTCGCTGCCCAACGACAAGACCGCGTGGGAGGCGATCTCCGGCGGCGCCGACATCCTGACCGTCGGCAAGTTCGAGATGCCGTCGCGCGCGTACCTCGGCCGCTTCAACTTCAAGGGTCAGGACCAGCAGAAGCTGGTCGGCGCGCTGTCGGGCGGCGAGCGCGGGCGGCTGCACCTCGCGTCGACGCTGCTGCAGGGCGGCAACGTGCTGCTGCTCGACGAGCCGTCGAACGACCTCGACGTCGAAACGCTGCGCGCTCTGGAGGAGGCGCTGCTCGAATTCGCCGGCAGCGTGCTGGTGATCTCGCACGACCGCTGGTTCCTCGACCGCATCGCGACGCACATCCTCTCCGCCGAGGACGACTCGAAGTGGGTGTTCTTCGAGGGCAACTACCACGACTACGAGGAGGACAAGAAGAAGCGCCTCGGCGAGGACGGCGCACGGCCGCACCGGCCGCGGTACAAGCCGCTGATGAAGTAACCGTCGCCGACGCTAGGGTTCCAGCTTCTTCTTCAGGACGGCGTTGACCTGCGCCGGGTTGGCCTTGCCCCTGGTGGCCTTCATCGCCTGTCCGACCAGCGAGTTGAACGCCTTTTCCTTGCCGGCGCGGAATTCGGCGACGATCGAAGCGTTCGCGGCCAGCACGCCGTCGACGATCGCCTCGATCGCCGTCTCGTCCGAGATCTGCGTCAGGCCGCGGCGCGCGATGACCGCGTCGGCGTCGCCTTCGCCCGCCCACATCGCGTCGAACACTTCCTTGCCGATCTTGCCCGAGATGGTGCCATCCTTGACGCGCGCGAGCATGCCGGCGAGCTGCGCGGGACCGATCGGCGCCGCCTCGACGTCGATTTCGGCGCGGTTGAGCGCCGCGGCCAGTTCCCCCAGCACCCAGTTCGCCGCAACCTTCGCGTCGATGCTCCCGGCGGCCACCACGTCCTCGTAGTAGTCGGCCAGCGCGCGGCTTGCGACCAGCGCCGTCGCGTCGGCGGGGGTCAGCGCGTACGTCGGCTTCGGGCCGCCCGCCTGCACGCCGGCGACGGCTTCGGTCCCGAGCGAGGCGTCGTTGCCGGCGGCGGCGACGAAGTCGGCGCGCGACGCGGCCATGAACCGCAGCTTGCGCAGCGCGGGCAGCTCGGGCAGCGCGGCGCGCTCGCGCTCGATCCAGGCGTCGTCGATGAGCAGCGGCGGCAGGTCGGGGTCGGGGAAGTAGCGGTAGTCCTGCGCGTCTTCCTTGCTGCGCATCGACCGCGTCTCGTTCTTCGCCGGGTCGTAGAGCCGCGTCTCCTGGACGACGGTGCCGCCGTCCTCGATCAGCTCGATCTGGCGGCGCACCTCGAAATCGATCGCCAGCTGCATGAAGCGGAAGCTGATGAGGTTCTTGAACTCGCAGCGCGTGCCGAGCGGCTCGCCCACGCGGCGCACCGAGACGTTGGCGTCGCAGCGGAAGCTGCCCTCCTGCATGTTGCCGTCGCAGATGCCGATCCAGCGCACCAGCGCGTGCAGCGCCTTGGCGTAGGCGACGGCCTCGTCGGACGAGCGCAGGTCGGGCTCCGACACGATCTCCAGCAGCGGCGTGCCGGCGCGATTGAGATCGATGCCGGTCATTCCGTGGTAGTCCTCGTGCAGCGACTTGCCGGCGTCTTCCTCCAGGTGCGCGCGGGTGAGCCGCACCGTCTTCTCTCCCTCGCCGGTGACGATGGCGATCGATCCGCCCTGCACCACCGGGATCTCGAACTGGCTGATCTGGTAGCCCTTGGGCAGGTCGGGATAGAAGTAGTTCTTGCGCGCGAACACGCTCTTGCGGTTGATCGTCGCGCCGACGGAGAGCCCGAAGCGGATCGCGCGCTCGACCGCGCCGCGGTTGAGCACCGGCAGCACGCCGGGAAGCGCGATGTCGACCGCCGACGCCTGCGTGTTCGGCGCCGCGCCGAACGCGGTCGCCGCGCCGGAGAAGATCTTCGACACCGTGGACAGCTGGGCGTGCGTCTCGAGCCCGATGACGGTTTCCCAACTCACGCGCACGCCCCCCCCGGCGCGCGCCGGTGCCAGTCGGTCGCCTGCTGGAAGGCGTGCGCGATCGCGACGAGCTTCGCCTCGGAGAAGTAGTCGCCCTGGAGCTGCACGCCGACCGGCAGGCCGGCCGCGGTGAAGC
>CAIWHR010000153.1 GCA_903912485.1 uncultured beta proteobacterium
CAGAACGGTGCCCAGTAGTCGAACTTTTCCCAGTACGTCCAGCGGTCGAACTGCGGCCGCGGACCGCGCCCGATGAACCACAGGAAATTCCGGTAGATGTCGACGCCGTCCTGCAGCTGCGGCACCATCGAGTCGGGCCCCCACAGGATCTTCATCAAGCTGCCGTTGGCGATCGCCCGCCCGAACACGATCGCGACGTGGCTCGCGAACACCACGATCATCACCGCCGCGCAGATGCGGTGGATGAGCCCCGCGCCCTCGAACCCGCCGAGGATGCGCGCGAGCACCGCCGCCCACGGCCGGTCGGCGAAGATCAGCGGCAGGCCCGACAGCGCGCAACCGACGAAGGTGAGCATCAGGCCGGAGTGCAGCACGCGCTCGATCGGCGAAAAGCGCCGGTAGTAGCGCTGCGCTGCGCCCTTTCCGCCTGTCCCGCCGCCGACTGCGGCCGGGTTACCCGTTGCGATCGCCATCAGTGCTTCTCCTTGCCGTTGCCGCGACCCAGCTTTTCGCGCGCTTCACGGTAGAACCAGAAAACGGTGTGGATGCCGAAGAATGCGAACACGCCGAAGAGCAGGAGCTCCATGAACTTCGCGGCAAAGTAGTAGATCGGGTCGCGCGCCCGGTCGTGCTTGTTCGCGTGCGGGTCGAAGCTCGCAAACCCCGGGGGGGCTCCCGGATGGCAGACCTGGCAGGTCGCGAGCCGGTTCTGCTTCGACACCTTCGACGCCGGATTCGACGCGGGCAGCACGGCGTGCGCGCCGTGGCACGACGCGCAGGTGGCCATCCGCGAATAGCCCAGTGCGGTCACCTGGCCGTGGAACGTGTCGCGGTAGGTGGCAAGGTAATCGGCGTGGCAGGTGCCGCACTCCTTGATCACCTCGGTCTGGAACTTCGGCGTCTCGTGCTGCTGGATGCCGTGCGCCGAGTGGCAGTCGGTGCAGCCCGGCGCCGCCAGCACGCCGTCCTGCCGCAGCTTGCCGTGCATGCCGTTGACGTATTCGTCGCGCTCGGGCTTGTGGCAGGCGCCGCAGGTCTCGGGAACCCTAGCGCGATTGGTGCGGCTGGCCGGGTCCGATTTCGGGCGGATGTTGTGCGAGCCGTGGCAGTTGTTGCACGTCGGCGCCGAGCCCTGTGCCGCGCCTTTCATCGCCTTGCCGTGGATGCTGTCGTGGAACTTGCCGCCGACGTTCCCGCCCGGCATCTTGCCGGTCGCGGCCATCGCGTCGCTGCCGTGGCACTTCGAGCACGTCGCCTCGATGTTGGCGTGGTTGGTGTGCGACGCCGGCTCCTTCGAACGCAGGATGTCGTGCGTGCCGTGGCAGTCGGTGCAGTTGGCGGCCAGCGTGCTGCCGCCCTTGCGCGCGATCGCGTGCACCGTTCCGGCGTATTCCTTGACCGCCTTGTCGTGACAGGTGGCGCAGTTGACCGGCTTCAGCTTGTCGGGATGCGGAATCTTGTCGACCGAAACGTCGGCGTGGCAGTCGGTGCACTGCAGATTCAGCTCGCCGTGGACGGACTTTGCGAACTTCGCGGCGTCGACGGCGATGGATTTGCCGGCGGCGCCTTTCGCGTCCTTGTCGGCGTGGCACATCAGGCAGGTCTCGGCGACGCTGGGTGCAGGTGCAGGTGCAGGCGCCGGCTTGGTGGCAGCGTACGCCGCAGTGGTTGCGGCCAGACCGGCAAACAGGATCGCGCGAATCATTCCGGCAGCGCTCATGGCAATTTGGGACCTGCGAGTGGACGTGGCTTGCGGCGATTCGGCCTCCGGATCACGAAGGCACCCGCTCTCTGCCACTTGGGACCGTAGGATGACATCCGCACCCGCCGCCGGTGTTGACTTGGATCAACGGCCCCGGCGCAGCCCGCCGCAAAGCGCACGCGCCGCAGGCTGCCGGCAGCCCGAGGCTGCCCCGTGACGCGGGGGAGGTCCCGCGGCCGGAACGCGCTGCGCGAATCAGGCCTGCGGGCGCGTCAGCTCCTCGAGCAGATAGACGAACGACGCATAATCCTTGCCGGTCGCCAGCTTGAGGCCGATCTCGCAGGTGCGGTTGCTGCCGAGGTAGGCATCGTACTCGCGCGCGCCGACCTCGGCGGCCTCCTCGGCGGTCGCCGCCTGCGTCAGTTCGGGATGCAGGAACCCGCGGTCGCCGGCGAAGCCGCAGCACGCGGCCGATTCCGGCGTCACCGCCTCGACCGCCATCGCGGCGGCGAGCGCGTGCAGCTTCTTCGCCACGCCCAGGTGCTGCGTCGAGCAACTCGGATGGACGACGGCGGAGGCGACCTTGCGCGCGATCGTCAGCTTCGGCAGCAGGCGGTCGTGCGCCCAGTCGATCGAATCGAAGATCGACAGCGCCGCGTGGCGCGCGCGATTCTCCGGTGTCAGGTACTCGACGATCTCGCGGGTGATGCCGAGCGAGCACGAACTCGCGTCGCACACGATCGGCAGCAGCCCGCCTTCGCTCCAGCGCCAGAGGCTCTCCAGCGTGCGGTTGGCCATCAGCGCGTTGCCGCGCTCGTAACCCTTGGAGTGCCAGATCGTCGCGCAGCAGTGCCCGCCGACGTCGTCGGGGATCCACAGCGGCAACCCGGCGCGCAACGACACCGCGACCAGCGCTTCAGCGATCGAGGCTTCGCGCTCGTGTCCGGGCGCATGGCCGAAGATCCGGTTGACGCAGGCGGTGAAGTAGACCGCCGCGGCGCCCTCGCGGCGCGTCGCCGGCAGGCGGGGCTTGGCGGCGGCCGGCATGTCGGACAGCCAGCCGGGCATCAGGTCGTTGCTGACGACGGCGCGGGCGGCGGAGGTCGCCGCGATCAGCGGGCGGTGGCCGAAGACGCGCGCCGTCGCGCCGGCGCCCCGCACCGCGGCGCGGGCGATGCGCTCGACCGGCCCGAAATGCCGCGCCAGCGACGCCGCCACGCCCTCGGCAAAGGCGCCGTGCTCGACGTGCCGGTAGTGCTTCATCAGGTCGCCGGTGTTGATCCCCACCGGACACGCCAGCGCACAGGAGCCGTCGCCGGCGCAGGTCTGCACCGCGGCGTAGTCGTAATCGGCGAGGATCGCCCGCTGCACCGGCGAATCCGCAGGCTGCCGGACCATCTCCCGGCGCAGCGCGATGCGCTGCCGCGGCGTCGTCGTCAGGTTGCGGCTCGGGCAGACGCGCTCGCAGAAGCCGCACTCGATGCAGCGGTCGATGCCGCTCTCGACGGTCGGCGCCGTGTGCAGGTGGCGAAGGTGGCTGCCGGGGTCGTTGGACAGCATCACGCCCGGCGCCAGGATGCCCAGCGGGTCGGCGAGCCGCTTCAGCTTCCACATGAGGCCGGTGAGTTTCGCGCCCCACTCCCTTTCGACGACCGGCGCGATGTTGCGGCCGGTGCCGTGCTCGGCCTTGAGCGAGCCGTCGTATTTGTCGACGACCAGCGAGACGACGTCCTGCATGAACGCATCGAACCGCGCCACGTCGGCGGGTTCGACCAATCCGGGAGTGATCAGGAAATGCAGGTTGCCCGCCGACGCGTGCCCGAAGATCACGCCCGCGTAGCCGTGCCGCGCGAACAGCGCCTGCAGGTCGAGCGCGCCGTCGGCCAGCCGCTCGGGCGGAAAGCAGACGTCCTCGAGGATGAACGACGTGCCGGTGGGGCGCGCGCCGCCGACCGATGCGAGCAGGCCGCTGCGCACGTTCCAGTACTGCGCCGCCAGCGCCGGGTCGGTCGTGAACTCCGCCGGCTCGAGCAACTGCAGCCGGGCGAGCGTCGCGCCGGCGCGCAGTGCCGCCTGCGCCCTCGCCGCCTCGGTGGGAGCGCGGAACTCGACCAGCAGCGCCGTCGCGCCGTCGGGCAGCGTCCGCCAGCGCTCCGGCACGCCGGGCTTGCCTTCGACCGCGGCCAGCGAGGCGCGGTCGGTCAGTTCCACCGCCGCGGCGCCCTCGTCGACGAACGGCTTCACCGCGGCGCAAGCGGCGCGCATGTCGGGAAACATCATGAACGCGGTGAGCCGGTACTGGTCGTCGGGAATGGTGTCGAACACCGCTTCGGCGATGAACGCGAGCGTGCCCTCCGATCCGACGATCAGCCGCCGGAAGATGGCGAGCGGCGCGTCGCCGTCGAGAAACGCCTCCATGTGGTAGCCGGTGGTGTTCTTGATCCGGAACTTGTGGCGCAGCCGGGCGACCAGCGCGCCGTCGTCCTCGATCTCGCGCTTGATCTCCATCAGCCCGGCGGCGAGCGCGGGCTCGGCCGCGGCAAAGCGCGCCTCGGCGTCGGCGCCCCCGGTGTCGATCAGCGTGCCCGACGGCAGCAGCAGCGTCAGCGACGACACGGTCTTGTACGAGTTCTGCGTCGTGCCGCAGCACATGCCGCTCGAATTGTTGGCGATGACGCCGCCGATCGTGCAGGCGCCGCCGCTGGCGGGGTCAGGTCCGAGGCGAAAGCCCAGCGGCGCCAGCGCGAGATTGGCGCGGTAGAGGATCGTGCCCGGACGCGCACGCAGCCGCCGCCCGCCGTCCTCGACGCTGATGCCCGACCAGTGGCGGCGCACGTCGACCAGGATGCCGTCGCCTTGCGCCTGGCCGCTCAAGCTGGTGCCCGCCGCGCGGAAGGTCACGCTCTCCTGCCTTTCGCGCGCGTAGGCGAGGATGCTGCGCAGGTCGTCGATGCCGTCGGCGATGACGACCGCCTTGGGGAACATTCGATAGGGGCTGGCATCGGTGGCGAAGCGAACGAGATCGATCGCGCGGGTCAGCACCCGGTCGGCGCCGACCAGCGCCGCCAGATCCTCGCGCAGCCGGTCCGGCGTCCCGGCGGCGAGGGCGTCGGGGGCGCAGTCGTGCTGCTGCGAGCCGGGGGCGGGTGCGATCTTGCCGACATCGGGGGTGAAAAGCCTGCGCATGGGCGTCTGCCGACCGTTAATGTTCTTGAACCGGCGCGACGCGGGCGGGGGCCTGGCGCCACGGCCGCTCGTCGTCACCGTTTGGGAACCCGTATGGTAGCCGTCCTCCGGCCGCAGCAGTGAGGTCGCGGTGGACGCGGGCAGCCCCCAGGCGGACCGCCCGCGTCGCGCGCCGTCGGCGCCGCCCCGGGCGCGAACTTTGGCAAGGCTGTAGTAGACGAACGATTTTTTCTGTATCTTATGCATTCGTCATAGAGGAGGTCACCGCTCATGCTGCATCCTGCCCATGTCGGCCACCTCGGCGTCCTGCGCGCGCTGATTCGCGACGGCGCCGCGCACGGCGGCTTCGACCGCAGCCTCGCCACCGACTCGCGCGAGGCCACCATGTTCTTCTCGAACCTGCGGCGCGCGCTCGCCACCGGCTATTTCATCGAGGAGGACGCCGCGACCGGCGACCTGACCACCGTCGCCGTGCCGGGGTATGTCTATCATCCCGATCGCGGCGGCGGCGCTAGCCAGCCGATCGGCTTCGGCCTGTTCAAGGCGATTCCCGAAGGTTTCGAACTCTGGCTGACGGGGGTCGATCCCGCGTGGCGAGGCCACGGCCACGGCCGGACCATGCTCGGCGCACTGCTCGGCACCCCCGCGGGCCGCAAGGCCTACGTCGTGCGGCTGCAGCGCTTCGGCCGCGACAGCCCGGCGATGGCGCACCTGCTCGGATCCTTCGATTACGCCAAGACGAGCGAGACCACGCAGCAGTCGTCGTGGTTCATCCGCGGCGACGCTCCGCCGCAGCTCGCCGCGCGCATCCTGGCGTCGCCGGAGACCCGCAAGTCGATGCACTGATGCGGTTCGCAACCCGGGCTGCGGCGCCGGGCAGCTTCGCACTCGCGCTGCCGCGGCCTGCTCCGGGCGTGGTAACGTAAGCTTCACGCCAACGACACCGAGGCTGCCGCCACCATGGACAACTTCACGCCTGCCACGCCTTCCACCCCTCCGCCGGCCCCCGCGGCCGACCTGCCGCCGCGCGAAGGCTGGGCGGTCGCCGCCGGGCGGGGTCTCGAATGGTGGAAAGGCGGCTGGAGCCTCTTCCGCAGCGCGCCGTGGATATGGATCGCCATGATGGCGGTGTACATCGCCATCATGTTCGTGCTCTCGTTCATCCCCTTCCTCGGACAGATCGCCTCGACACTGCTGTATCCGGTGCTGGGCGCGGGCGTGCTGGTCGGCGCGCGGGCGCTGGATCGCGGCGGCGAGCTGACCGTCGCCCACCTCTTCTCCTGCTTCAACGACAGGGCGACGCCGCTGATCATCGTCGCGCTGCTGTACCTGGCCGGTTGGTTCGTCATCTGGCTGATCGCGGCCGCAATCCTCGTCGGCGTCGTCGGCTTCGGCACCGTCGCCGGGCTGCTGTCCGGCGACCCGACGCAGACGGGCATCGCCATGCTGTCGGCGCTGGGACTGGGCTCGCTGATCGTGCTGCTGCTCGCCGTGCTGCTCGGCTTCCCGCTGATCATGGCGTACTGGTTCGCGCCGGCGCTGGTGCTGTTCCGCGGCGACGAGCCCTTCGCGGCGATGAAGGCGAGCTTCGCCGCGGGCATGCGCAACATGCCCCCGTTTCTCGTCTACGGAGTCGTCGGCCTCGCGCTCGCGATCGCGGCGTCGATTCCGTTCGGTCTCGGTTGGTTCGTGCTGGTGCCGGTCTACGCCGCGTCGCTGTACGCGACCTACAAGGACATCTTCGGCGAACCGGCGTAACCGCGTCCCCGTTGCCCGGTAGCCCGGGCGGCGCCGCCCGCGACCCCGGCCGCAACGCGCAGGCCGCAGCCGGCGCCGCCCGGGGGCCGTTGCCCACGGCGTGCCTGCCCCGGGTTGCGCCCGGCCGGCTGGGCGGCTTCCGATCGACGCGGGTGGCGGCGCAACCCGGGCTACGGATCTACGCCGCGTCGCTGTACGCGATCTACAAGGACATCTTCGCCGAACCGGCGTAACCGCGTCCCCGTAGCCCGGGCGGCGCCGCCCGCGACCCCGGCCGCAACG
>CAIWHR010000154.1 GCA_903912485.1 uncultured beta proteobacterium
CCAGCACGTGGTCACCGCCGGCGCCCTGCGCCGTCCGGGGCAGGGGCTTGGCCTTGCCGCGCGGCGCGCGCGCGCCCGGCTTCGCCGGCTTGGCGGGCTTGCGCGGCGGCGGTCGCGCGGCGACGGGCTCCGGCTCCGGCTCCGGAGCGCGGCGCCAGACGACGACGAGCTTGCCGATGTGCTGCACCGGCGCCGCGTCGAGTTCGCCGCAGATCTTCGCGTACAGTTCCTCGCGTGCGGCGCGGTCGTCGTTCCAGATCCGGATCTTGATCAGTTCGTGGGCGAGGAGCGCGACGTCGATTTCGTGCAGGACCGCCGGGGTCAGTCCGTGCTGCCCGATGCTCACGACGGGATTGAGCGTGTGCGCCTTGGCCCGGAGCGCGCGACGTTCGGTCGATGTCAGTGGATTCATGGCGCTAGTGTAACCGCGCCGGGGTCCGCCCGGCACCGGCACGCGGCATCGGTGTTAGAGTGGCCGGGTCGATTTCGATGGCGGAAGGCGGGCAGAGGTGGCGGGACCCAAGGCAGTCAAGAAGCACAAGTTCGTCAAGGCGTGGGTGCAGGAGCACGTCAACGACCACTGGGTCAAGGAAGCGACCCGGCTCGGCTACCGGTCGCGCGCCGCGTTCAAGCTGCTCGAGCTCGCCGACAGGGACAAGCTGTTCCGGGCGGGAATGCGCGTGGTCGATCTCGGGTCGGCGCCGGGGAGCTGGGCGCAGGTGCTGCACGAGAAGCTGGGGCCGGGCGCGCGCATCGTCGCGATCGACCTGCTGCCGATGGACCCGATCCGCGGCGTCGTGTTCATCCAGGGCGATTTCCGGGAGCCCGAAGGCCTGTCCGCGGTCGAGGCGGCGCTCGAAGGCAGGAAGGTCGACCTTGTGGTTTCGGATCTGGCCCCCAACTTGTCGGGTGTGGAGGTCGCCGATCAGGCGCGATCGGTGCATCTGGGCGAGTTGGCGCTCGAATTCTCCGCGCAATGGCTGCAACCCGGAGGCGATCTGGTCGTCAAAGCTTTCCAGGGCGGCGGGTTTGCCGAATTCCAGCGCGCCGTGCAGCGCCGCTTCGACAAGGTGTACGTGCGCAAGCCAAAGGCGTCGCGCGACCGCAGCCGCGAGGTCTATCTGGTCGCCAAGCGGCTGCTGCCGGAAACAGTCGGCGCCGCGGACGCGGATTGACGCGGATCGCGGTTGCCGGAACTTGTCGTGTTTTGGAGACGCCGGCCGAACGGCCAACTGGCCTCGGCAGCGGCAAACGTTTAGAATACAAGGTTCTGCGCATGTTGCCGTCGGGCGCGGGACAACCACGGGGCCAGCGGCGGCGCGGCATCCTTGCCGCCAGGAGTGACGTTTGAACAATCTGCTCAAGAATGTCGGCATCTGGCTCGTGATCGGGCTCGTCGTGCTGACTGTCGTCAAACAGTTCGATTCGCGACAGGCGACGAAGGACAACGTCCCCTATTCCGAATTCATGGATCAGGCGAAGCAGGGCCGCGTCGAGTCGGCGTCGGTCGAGGGCCGCTCGATCAAGTGGGTCTCCAGCGACAAGAAGAAGTTCGTCACCTACAGCCCCGGCGACATCTGGATGGTCGGCGACCTCGTCAAGTACGGCGTCAAGGTCGAGGCCAAGCCGGACGAGGAGCAGTCGTTCCTGGCGCAGGTGTTCATTTCGTGGTTCCCGATGCTGCTCTTGATCGGCGTGTGGATCTTCTTCATGCGCCAGATGCAGGGCGGCGGGCGCGGCGGCGCGTTCAGCTTCGGCAAGAGCAAGGCGAAGATGCTCGACGAGGCCAACAACTCGATCACCTTCGCCGACGTCGCCGGCTGCGACGACGCCAAGGAAGAAGTCAGCGAACTCGTCGAGTTCCTGCGCGACCCGTCGAAGTTCCAGACGCTGGGCGGCCGCATTCCGCGCGGCGTGCTGATGGTCGGCTCGCCGGGCACCGGCAAGACGCTGCTGGCCAAGGCGATCGCCGGCGAAGCCAAGGTGCCGTTCTTCTCGATCTCGGGCTCCGATTTCGTCGAGATGTTCGTCGGCGTCGGCGCCGCGCGCGTGCGCGACATGTTCGAGCAGGCGAAGAAGAGCGCGCCGTGCATCGTGTTCATCGACGAAATCGACGCCGTCGGCCGCCAGCGCGGCGCCGGCCTCGGCGGCGGCAACGACGAGCGCGAGCAGACGCTGAACCAGCTGCTGGTCGAGATGGACGGCTTCGAGGGCAACGCCGGCGTCATCATCATCGCCGCGACCAACCGTCCCGACGTGCTCGACCCGGCGCTGATGCGCCCGGGCCGCTTCGACCGCCAGGTCGTCGTTCCGCTGCCCGACATCCGCGGACGCGAGCAGATCCTGCTCGTCCACATGCGCAAGGTGCCGATGGCCGGCGACGTCAAGGCCGAGGTCATCGCCCGCGGCACGCCCGGATTCTCCGGCGCCGATCTCGCCAACCTCGTCAACGAGGCGGCGCTGTTCGCCGCGCGCAGGAACAAGCGCCTCGTCGACATGGAAGACTTCGAGATGGCGAAGGACAAGATCATCATGGGCGCCGAACGCCGCTCGATCGTGATGCCCGAGGAGGAGCGCCGCAACACGGCGTACCACGAGTCGGGGCACGCGCTGGTCGCGCGGCTGCTGCCGAAGACCGACCCGGTGCACAAGGTCACGATCATCCCGCGCGGCCGCGCGCTGGGCGTGACGATGCAACTGCCCGTCGCCGACCGCTACAGCATGGACCGCAACCACATGCTGAACGTCATCGCGGTGCTGTTCGGCGGGCGGATCGCCGAGGAAATCTTCATGAACCAGATGACCACCGGCGCTTCGAAC
>CAIWHR010000155.1 GCA_903912485.1 uncultured beta proteobacterium
CCCGCGCCGCGCCCGGACCGGCGCTTCGCTCCCCGAAGCCGCCGCACGCCGGTCCGCGCCGCCGCGCGCGGCGCTGCCGCCGATCCCGCCGCCCGATCCGTCCTTCATTCGCGACTCGTACGCGTCGACCGCGCTGGCCGAGATCGTCGACCGCTCGGTGCACGCCGCGACCGCACGCTTCACCGTGGGGCTGTCGCCGATGGCGCTCATGGGGTCGTACATGGACTGGGCGGCGCATCTCGCGTTCGCCCCGGGCAAGCAGGCGCAGCTCGCCGAGAAAGCGTTCAAGAAGTGGCTGCGGCTCGCCAACTACGCCGGCCGCGGCGTGTTCCGCGCCGACGGCAGCGAGCCGTGCATCCAGCCGCTGCCGCAGGACCACCGCTTCACCGCCGACGCGTGGCGGGCGCCGCCGTTCAACGTGATGTACCAGGCATTCCTGCTCGGCCAGCAGTGGTGGCACAACGCGATGACCGGCGTGCGCGGCGTGAACCGGCGCAACGAGGCGATGGTCGCGTTCGCCACCCGGCAGTTCCAGGACGTCCTCTCCCCGTCGAACTCGGTGTTCACCAATCCCGAGGTGCTGGCGCGCACGCGGGAGCAAGGCGGGATGAACCTCGTCCGCGGCTGGCACAACTTCGTCGAGGACTGGGAGGGCGCGATGGGCGGCCGGAAGCCCGCCGGCGCCGAGGCCTTCGAGGTCGGCCGCAACGTCGCCGGCACGCCGGGCAAGGTCGTCTACCGCAACCGGCTGATCGAGCTGATCCAGTACGCGCCGACGACGCAGCGCGTGCGGCCCGAGCCGGTGCTCATCGTGCCGGCGTGGATCATGAAGTACTACATCCTCGACCTGTCCCCCGGGAACTCGCTGGTCCGCTACCTCACCGCGCAGGGCCACACGGTGTTCATGATCTCGTGGAAGAACCCGGGCCCCGAGGATCGCGACCTGTCGATGGAGGACTACCGGCAGCTGGGCACGATGGCCGCGCTCGACGCGGTGACGGCGATCAATCCCGGGCAGAAGGTGCACGCGGTCGGCTACTGCCTCGGCGGCACGCTGCTCGCCATCGCCGCCGCCGCGATGGCACGCGACGGCGACGCGCGCCTGAAGACGGTGAGCCTGTTCGCGGCGCAGGCCGACTTCAAGGAAGCCGGCGAGCTGACGCTGTTCATCAACGAAAGCCAGCTCTCGTTCCTCGAAGACATGATGTGGGAGCAGGGCTTCCTCGACACCAAGCAGATGGCCGGCGCTTTCCAGATGCTGCGCTCCAACGACCTCGTCTGGTCGCGCGCGGTGCGCGACTACCTGATGGGCGAACGGCAGCCGATGACCGACCTGATGGCGTGGAACGCGGACGCCACGCGGATGCCGTACCGGATGCACACCGAGTACCTGCGCCACCTGTTCCTCGACAACGACCTCGCCGAGGGCCGCTTCCACGCCGGCGGCCGGCCGGTGGCGCTGACCGACATCCGCGCGCCGCTGTTTGCCGTCGGCACCGAGCTCGACCACGTCGCGCCCTGGCACTCGGTCTACAAGTTCCACCTGCTGACCGACACCGCGATCACGTTCCTGCTGACCAAGGGCGGGCACAACGCCGGGATCGTGTCGGAGCCCGGTCATCCGCAGCGCCACTACCGGGTGTCGACGCATTCGTCGAACGGCCATTACGTCGATCCCGAGGTCTGGCTCGCGGCGACGCCGCGCAGGGAAGGCTCGTGGTGGCCCGAATGGTCGGCGTGGCTCGACGTCCATTCGGGCAAGCCCGTCGCGCCGCCGAATATGGGGGCGCCGAAGGCGGGCTACGCGCCGCTTTGCGACGCGCCGGGGGTGTACGTGCACCAGCAGTGACGTCCGCCGCGGTTCAGGCCCCCGCCCCGAACGCCGCATCGTCGCCGGCGCGCAGCACGTCGAGCAGCGACGGCCCGTAGCGCGCGAGCTTGGTCGCGCCGATTCCGCTCACCGCCGCCAGCGCATCGAGATCGGCCGGGCAGCGGCGCGCGATCTCCGCCAGCGCGCTGTCGTGCAGGATCACGTACGCGGGCACCGCCTGCGTGCGCGCCTCGGCCAGCCGCCACGCCTTCAGGCGCGCCAGCAGGCCGGCGGCGGCCGGCGCGAGATCGGCCGGCGCGCCGGCACGCGACGCGCTCTTGCGCCGCGGGCCCGCTGCGACGCGGCGCATCTCCACCGGCTGTTCGCCGCGGAGCACCGGCCGGCTCGCCTCGGTCAGCTTCAGCGCGCCGTGCGCCTCGTGGTCGACGCAGGCGAGGCCGAGCGCGACCAGCTGGCGGAAAACACCCCGCCACGCAGCCTCGTCGAGGTCGGCGCCGAGACCGAACACGGCGAGCCGGTCGTGGCCCCAGCGGCCGATGCGTTCGCCTTCCTTGCCGCGCAGCACGTCGATCAGATGCACGGCGCCGAAGCGCTGCCCCGTCCGGTAGATCGCCGACAGCGCCTTCTGCGCGGCGACCGTCGCATCCCAGGTCTGCGGCGGCTCGAGGCAGGTGTCGCAGTTGCCGCAGGGCGCGCTGTCCTCGCCGAAGTAGGCCAGCAGGCGCACGCGGCGGCAGCCGGCGGTCTCGCACAGGCCGAGCAGCGCGTCGAGCTTCGCCGTCGAGACCCGCTTGTAGTCTTCGGCCGCGTCGGACATGTCGATCAGGCGCCGCTGCTGGACGAGGTCGCCCAGGCCGTAGGTCATCCACGCGTCGGCGGGAGCCCCGTCGCGCCCGGCGCGGCCGGTCTCCTGGTAGTAGCCCTCGATGCTCTTCGGCAGGTCGAGGTGCGCGACGAAGCGCACGTCGGGCTTGTCGATGCCCATGCCGAAGGCGATGGTGGCGACGATCACGATGCCGTCCTCGCGCTGGAAGCGCCCCTGGTGCAGCGTCCGCGTCGCGGTGTCGAGCCCGGCGTGGTAGGGCAGCGCCGACACGCCCTTGGTCGCCAGCCACGCGGCGGTCTCGTCGACCTTGCGCCGCGACAGGCAGTAGACGATGCCGGCGTCGCCGGGATGCTCGTCGCGAAGGAAGCGCAGCAGCTGCGTGCGCGGGTCGTCCTTGTCGACGATCGTGTAGCGGATGTTCGGCCGGTCGAAGCTCGACACGAAGATGCGCGCGCGGTCGAGCGCCAGCCGGCTGACGATCTCGGCGCGCGTCTGCGGATCGGCGGTGGCGGTCAGCGCGATCCGCGGCACCGCCGGGAACCGCTCGTGCAGCACCGACAGCTGCAGGTATTCGGGCCGGAAGTCGTGGCCCCACTGCGACACGCAGTGCGCCTCGTCGATCGCGAACAGCGCGATCTTGGCGCCGCCGATCAGCTCGAGGCAGCGCGGCGTGAGCAGGCGCTCGGGCGCCACGTAGAGGACGTCGAGCTCGCCCGCCGTCAGCGCGGCCTCGACCGCGCGCGCGTCGCGCGCGCTCAGCGTCGAATTGAGCAGCGCCGCGCGCACGCCGAGCTGGCGCAGCGCGGCGACCTGGTCCTGCATCAGCGCGATCAGCGGCGACACCACGATGCCGGTGCCCTCGCGCAGCAGCGACGGGATCTGGTAGCAGAGCGACTTGCCGCCGCCGGTGGGCATCAGCACCAGCGCGTCGCCGCCGCCGGCGACGTGCACGACGATCTCGCCCTGCGCGTCGCGGAACGCGGGGTGGCCGAAGGTCTCGGCGAGCAGCTGCAGCGCGCGGGAGGAAAGGTCGGTGGGGGGGACGGGCACGGTTGGACGTCGCGGACGGTGTGCGCGCTACGGCGCGCGGCGGGAAGCCCGATTGTGCCGGAAGTCAGGCTCCGACGACGCCTTCACCGGCGGACCCGCCCGGCGAACAATGGCATCATGCGCGCAGCCCGACGCCCGACTGGCGTCGACTTGTCCAACGAGCACCGAAGAAGAGACCATGAAGCTTGCCATCATCCCCGTCACGCCGTTCCAGCAGAACTGTTCTCTCGTCGTATGCGAGGCGACCGGAGACGCCGCGCTGGTCGACCCGGGCGGCGACGTCGAAAGCCTGCTCGCCGCGGTCGGGAAGAGCGGGGCGCGGCTGACCAGGATCCTGGTCACGCACGGTCACGTCGACCACTGCGGCGGCGCGGCGGAGATCGCCGCCCGGACCGGCGTGCCGATCGAAGGTCCCCAGCGCGAGGACGCCTTCTGGATCGACCAGCTCGCGCAGCAGGGTGCGAATTTCGGCATCGCCGGCGCCCGCGTCTTCACCCCCGACCGCTGGCTCGAAGGCGGCGACACGGTGACGGTAGGCGACCTGCGCTTCGACGTCCGCCACTGCCCCGGCCACACGCCGGGCCACGTCGTGTTCGTGCAGCCGGACCTGCGCATCGCCTTCGTCGGCGACGTGCTGTTCCAGGGGTCGGTGGGACGCACCGACTTTCCGCGCGGCGACTTCGACACGCTGGCGCGGTCGATCACCGGCCAGCTGTGGCCCTACGGCGACGACGTCCGCTTCGTTCCGGGCCACGGGCCGATGTCGACCTTCGGCGACGAGCGCCGCAACAACCCCTACGTCGGCGACGCCGCGCTGCAACGCTGAAACGTTCAGGCCGATTGCGCCTGCCGCACGACCTGCGCGTCGACGACGGTGAGCGCGGTCATGTTGACGATCCGCCGCACCGTCGCCGACGGCGTCAGGATGTGCACCGGGCGCCTCACGCCGAGCAGGATCGGCCCCAGCGTGACGTTGTCGCCCGAAGCCACCTTGAGCAGGTTGAAAGCGATGTTGGCGGCGTCGACGGTCGGCATGATCAGCAGGTTGGCCTCGCCCTTCAGCCGCGATTCGGGCAGCACCCTCGCCCTCACCTCTTCCGACAGCGCGGCGTCGCCGTGCATCTCGCCGTCGACTTCGAGCTGCGGGTCGATGCCGTTGATGATCGCCAGCGCCTCCTGCATCTTGGTCGCCTGCGGGTGCGTGCTGCTGCCGAAGCTCGAGTGCGACAGCAGCGCCACCTTGGGCGTGATGCCGAAGCGGCGCATCTCCTCGGCGGCGAGCAGCGCGATGCTCGCGACTTCCTCGGCGGTCGGGTCGGCGTTGACGTAGGTGTCGGCGATGAAGACGGTGCGGTTAGGCAGCAGCACGGCGTTCATCGCCGCGTAGGTCGCGACGCCCTTGCGCAGCCCGATCACCTGGTCGATGAAGTTGAGGTGCACCGAGTGGCTGCCGAAGGTGCCGCAGAGCATGCCGTCGGCGTCGCCCATGTGCACGGTCATCGCGCCGATCAGCGTGTGCCGGCGCCGCATCTCGATCTTCGCGTACTGCGCCGACACGCCCTTGCGCGCGGTCATCCGGTAATACTCGGTCCAGAAGCTCTTGTAGCGCGGGTCGGACTCGGGGTTGATCACTTCGAAATCCTTTCCGGCGGTGAGGCGCAGCCCGAAGCTCTGGATGCGGTGCTCGAGGATCGCCGGCCGGCCGACGAGTATCGGCCGCGCCAGTCCCTCGTCGACGACGACCTGCACCGCGCGCAGCACGCGCTCGTCCTCGCCTTCGGCGTAGACGATCCGCCTGGGATCCTTCTTCGCGGCGGTGAAGATCGGCTTCATCAGCAGGCCGGAGTGGTAGACGAACTGCGTCAGCTTCTGCCGGTACGCCTCCCAGTCGGTGATCGGCCGCGTCGCGACGCCGGATTCCATCGCCGCCCTGGCCACCGCGGTGGCGACGGTGACGATGAGCCGGGGGTCGAACGGCTTCGGGATCAGGTACTCGGGGCCGAAGCGCAGGTTCTCGATGCCGTAGGCGTGGGCGACGATGTCCGACTGCTCGGCCATCGCGAGGTCGGCCAGCGCGCGCACGGTGGCGAGCTTCATCGCCTCGTTCACCGTCGTCGCGCCTACGTCGAGCGCGCCGCGGAAGATGAACGGAAAGCACAGCACGTTGTTGACCTGGTTCGGGAAGTCCGAGCGCCCGGTGGCGATCACCGCGTCCGGCCGCGCCGCCTTGGCCACGTCGGGCATGATCTCGGGTTCGGGGTTGGCCAGCGCCATGATCAGCGGCCGGTCCGCCATCGACGGCAGCCACTCGGGCTTGAGCACCCTGCCCGCCGACAGCCCGAGGAAGATGTCGGCGCCGGGCAGGATCTCGGCCAGCGTGCGCGCGGCGGTGTCCTGCGCGTAGCGCGCCTTGTTCTCGTCCATCAGCTCGACGCGCCCGGCGTAGACGACGCCGGCGATGTCGGCGACGAAGATGTTCTCGCGCCGGATGCCCAGGCTCACCAGCAGGTCGAGGCAGGCCAGCGCCGCGGCGCCCGCGCCCGAGCAGACGAGCTTGACCGCGGAGAGTTCCTTGCCGACGACGCGCAGGCCGTTGGTGATCGCCGCGCCGACGATGATCGCGGTGCCGTGCTGGTCGTCGTGGAACACCGGGATCTTCATCCGCTCGCGCAGCTTGCGCTCGACGTAGAAGCACTCGGGCGCCTTGATGTCCTCGAGGTTGATGCCGCCGAACGTCGGCTCCAGCGCGGCGATGATCTCGATCAGCTTGTCGGGGTCGCGCTCGTCGATCTCGAGGTCGAAACAGTCGAGGCCGGCGAATTTCTTGAACAGCACCGCCTTGCCTTCCATCACCGGCTTGGCGGCGAGCGGGCCGATCGGGCCCAGCCCCAGCACCGCGGTGCCGTTGGTCACCACGCCGATCAGGTTGCCGCGCGCGGTCAGGTTGCGCGCCTCGGAGGGATCGCGGACGATCTCGTCGCAGGCGGCGGCGACGCCCGGCGTGTACGCGAGCGCGAGGTCGCGCTGGTTGGTCAGCTGCTTGGTCGGCGTCACCGAGATCTTGCCAGGCGGAGACTGCCGGTGATACTCGAGCGAAGCGGCGCGAATGGCCTTATCAGGCATGGGGATATGTCCCGCGGCGGGTAAAGTGGTCAATGATAGCCCACCGCCGCCGCGCACGCGCCGGCGCCGGCAGAAGCGGATTTGACGCAACGCAGCACCGGAGCGGTGCCGTCCGCTATAATCGCGGCTGCCTTTTCTCCGCGGCGGACGATCTGCTGCGCTTTGCCGTCCGCTTCCCTTCCGGCCACTGCCCGCCCCTGTCCATGCTCGAAGTCCACGAACTCGTTGCGCGCCGGGGCTACAGGCAGCTCTTTTCGGGGCTGTCGTTCGCCGTCGAACCGGGGCACGTCCTGGTCATCACGGGCGCCAACGGCACCGGCAAGACGACGCTGCTGCGGATGCTCGCCGGTCTGTCGCTCCCCGAGTCCGGCGAAATCCGCTGGAACGGCGCCGCGGTCGCGCCGTTCGACCTCGAACTGCGCGCGGCGACGGCGTTCGCCGGCCACCACCCGGCGCTCAAGGACGAACTCACCGCCGAGGAGAATCTCGCCTCGCTGGCCGAGGTCGCCGGCGAGCGGCACGACGGCGAAGCGATCCGCGCCGCGCTCGACGCGGTCGCGTTGAGCCGCCAGCGCGCGCTGCCCGCACGCGTACTGTCGCAGGGCCAGCGCCGGCGCATCGGTCTCGCGCGCCTCGCGCTGGTGCGCCGTCGGCTGTGGATTCTCGACGAACCCGTCACCGCGCTCGACGCC
>CAIWHR010000156.1 GCA_903912485.1 uncultured beta proteobacterium
ACTCGCTTGATGGCCGTGTAATCGAATGGCCTAAGCAAATATTCAAGCGGGCACCGACATTTCCAATTGAAATCGACCTGTGGGAATTGCCCGATGCATACTGCGATGGGGAGCATGTCGAACTCATCCGGAAGTTGGTCGCACAGTGGGTCAAGGCGCACGCGTTTTCAGGTCGAGCAACCCTCTGGGAACTTCTGATCGATAGCGTGAACTTCCACCATGCCGGCCAATCGCACTTGATCATGCAGTGCGGATTGCCTAAGGCTTTTGAGACCTATCTCTACGACCAACTCACGGCGCGCTTCCGTGCACAAGTTCGACATGGAGACGGCATGTTGCCAAACGAATCGGAAGGATGGCGCGCTGTGTGCCACGTCGAACAAGGGACGGCTTGGGCGCCTGTCGATGCCGCTGAGTGGAACGAAGTCCTCGTGCCATGATTTCGGATTGTGCAGCGATCGGAACTCTACCATTGCCCACGCGCCGGCCACGCTCTCCTGCTCATCACCGCCGGCGTGCTGCTCGACGAACTCGCCACCATCAACAGCGCGTCTACGCTCAACCTCCGCCTGGGTCGCGTCACCGATCGACCGCTTGGAGAGATCAAATATCCGACGTGGATTTCGGGCACTTGGTGTCGGATTCCGTGGAATCAACGCGCGACTTCAGACTAGCGTGCCCCCTGGTCATGGACCAAGCGCGACGCGTCCCAGTCCAATTCCTAGAACCGGAAATTGCACGCATCATTTTGTCATGGGAAGAATTCGCCTCCTCTTACAGCCAAAGGGAACAGTTCAATGACAACAACCAACGACTTGGTTCAAGCTATTTTTGACGTTGAGCGGTTCAAGGTCACGGTTCGCATCGGCGACAAACGAAGTACAGGCACGCCGGATCAATTGCAGCCGTAAGCCCGTTCCAGGGCATCTTGAGCGCCGCAGACCGGCCGAGTGACGGTATGGAGACGATCGATCACTTGCACCCATCCAGGAAGGCCCACTTCATGGCTCTCATTCGGGCAGCGGGAATTAATTGATAATGGAACAGATCGTAGAAGGCATCCAAGGCGCGTTGATCTGTGCCAATGGCAAAGGGCGCCTTTTCCAAAAGGGATCGTGATGGACCAAGAGCTAAAACAATATGCTGCTGCTCTGCGCACGTATATCACGTCTACGTACCATATTTCGCATCCAGCGTTGGTCGATCTTCGCGACGAACTTCTGAGCCGCGAGGGAGCGATCGCGCAAAGGCCCTATCTAGAGAGTACTGCGCGATACGCAGCTACACGGCGTTTCGAGGAACTCAAGATCCCGAATGCAGTTGCGGACCTTTTGGCGCATCTCGGGGAGCGTAAAGTCGTCTTCGATCCCCCTTATGATCACCAAGCGAGCGCGCTGGAGTTCGCGCTCGCAGCCGAGTACCGCGACATCGTCGTAACTACGGGGACGGGCTCCGGTAAGACGGAAACGTTCCTTCTGCCGATCCTCGGTCGCCACGCCGCCGAGGCCTGTACCAGCCCGTCCTCGTTCTCCACGCGCGCAGTCCGCGCGCTACTGCTGTACCCGATGAACGCGCTGGTCAACGACCAACTCGGCCGCCTGCGAGTGCTGTTCGGCGGCAACGACGTCACACGGTGGTTCACCGACCACGGCGGCCGCCCCATGAAATTCGCCCGCTATACAGGCCGAACACTCTACCCCGGGCGACGGAAGGAGGACACCGCGAAGCATTGGTCCCGCCTGAAGGGGCAACTCGAGTTCTTCACCAAACTCGAGAATCTTGCCGCGTCGGACGCAGCTACGCGGGCGCTCATCGCGGACCTCCGAAGCCGCGGGAAGTGGCCGGCCAAGCCCTCGTCAAGCCCGACTAGGGAGGATGGCATCAGCCGGTGGCTTGGCACGGGCAAGTGGAAAAACCAAAACAACGAGTGGATCCGCACCGTCGAGCAGCCTGAGGACCCGGAACTGTTCTTGCGCCATGAGGCGCAGGAGGGCGTGCCGGACCTGCTGGTCACCAACTATTCAATGCTTGAGTACATGCTGCTGAGGCCGATCGAGCGTGACATCTTTCGTGAGACCGCAGACTACTACGCATCAAACCCGCATCAACGGTTAATGCTCATCCTCGACGAGGCGCACCTCTATCGCGGCGCCCAGGGTACTGAGGTAGCGATGTTGATCCGGCGCCTGCGCAACCGCCTGCGCCTCCCGCTCAGCCAACTTCAAGTGATCTGCACTAGCGCTTCATTCTCTAACCCCGACGCATCCAAGCGCTTCGCCGCCGACCTCGCCGGTAAGCCCGTCGCCGGGTTTGAGGTACTGACTGGAAACAAGCGTGCCGCGCAGCCTTCGGGACCAGGCGACGTCACGGTCGCCCAGGCGCTCGCAGGAGTCGACCTACATCGCGTCCATCAGGGCGACCTCGCGTCGCGCTTCAGCGCTGTATTGCCCGTCCTCCAATTGGCGGACGCTGGGACGTCGGTCCAGTCTCTGACGAGCGCGAGCGCAGCAGTTTCCGACGCGGACCCAGTCGCGCGTGCACTCCACGCCGCCCTCAGCGTGCTCCCTGTCACCGGTCGGCTGGTGAACCTCACCAGCGGCGCGCACGCTGAGGACGATCAGGAGCGTGACCCTGCAGGCGTGGGGCCCGCACAGGACGTGGCCAAGTTGGTAGCCCGATTGTTCCCTGCCGTCGATCCGGTCCTGGCGCTCCCCGCGACCAACAGCCTCGTAGAGTTGGCCTCGTTGGCGAAGGAGAACAACGGCAAGGCACCGCTCCTCGCTGCACGCGCACACGCGTTCTTCCGGGGACTACCCGGCCTGTGGGCATGTTCCGATCCAAAATGCTCGTGCGTTTCGAACCACCTGCGGGAGCGCTGGGCCACCGGCCTGCCGCCCGCAGGCGCGCTGTACGCGCAGCCGTGCCGAACGTGCAAGTGTGGCGCGCGCGTGTTCGAGGTCCACACCTGCCGCTCGTGCGGCTCGGCCTACTTCAAAGCGTTCTCCTTCGATCCAGACTCGCCCGATTACCTCTGGGCGGAGGACGTTGGAGATATCGACGACGTCGACGGCGTCGTGCAACCGGTATTCCTCGCGCTCGAGGAGCCACCCGCCGGTTCGGGCGCTCGCCTCGACTACCTGGACCCGGTGTCGGGCCGCGTCGGCTCGCGGAGCGAGGCCGCGCGTGAGATCTGGCTGCCGCCGGTCGGTCAGAAGGATACCCCCCCCGGGCAGTTCCAGAGTTGCCCTCGCTGCGGCGCGCGCGGAGAGGACATTATGGACCACGTCACCAAGGGCGACGAGCCGTTCCAGGAGATCGTGTCCGCGCAGTTGCTGGAGCAGCCGCCTCGCATCGACGTCGACACCCCGCTCAAGGGTCGCAAGGCGCTCATCTTCTCCGACGGGCGGCAATCTGCTTCCCGGCTCGCGGGCAAGCTTCAGCAGTACTCGATGCGTGACGCCGTGCGCCCGCTCATCCTCGACGGCCTCGCAGAACTTGAGCGGCGGTTCAGCGCTCCCGTCGCGCTGGAGCATGCGTACGCGGCGCTCCTTACAGGGTGCGTGAACCGAGGGGTAACGCTCAGACCGGCGCAGGCGCCACACTTCGATGAAGACCTCCAGTTGTTCCGCGAGTTGCTGGCCAGCGTCCCTCCGCTCACGGAGCGCGCATTTCTCTCCCGATCTGCAGAGTTGAACACCCACCGGACGAACAAGGCGCTGATGCTCGCGCTGTATCCGGTGCTCAAGGACACACACACTGGCCTAAGCGCCCTAGGTCTCGGGAGCATCCAGGCGCTTCTCGACGAAACCGATCTGGCCGCGCTGCATAAACTTCCCGCGCCAACCGAGCCCGCCGACCTTACCGAAGACGAGCGGCGCCTCGCGCTGCTGGACCTCTGGCTCAACGACGCCGTCCTCAGCCACGCGGTGTTCCTCCCGACGACCCCGAGCAATTGGCTCGACTCTCCGACTGGCGCGAAGATCAACCGTACAAAAGCGAGTTTCCCGGGGTTCGTGAAAGAACTCGTGGGGACCAGGTGGTTCAACGCGAACCTGAAGGGGAGCGCTGCGAACCCGACGCCCTGGGGTGCGTTCCTTCGCAGGACGTTCGGCGCGAGTGAGACCGCCAATGGCTTCATCTTGCGCGCGGCGAAGCTCCGCGTCGTTACCGCCGAGATCCAGTGGCGCCGCTGCGATACGTGCACGACCGCACAGCCCTTCAACCCGCTGGCGGGCACAAAGTGCCGGATGCGGCTTGGTCAGCGCGAGTGCGGCGGGACCACCCGCCCACTCGACCCAACGGCTGACCCGGTGTTTCGCTCGCGGAAGGGGCACTTCCGTCGGCACACAGAGCGGCTCGCGTCCGAGCCCGGCTACGCTCCGCACCCGTACGTCGCCGCAGAGCACTCTGCAGCGCTAAACGACAGCGGCAACGGCGCCGGGGTGGCGCGGACCGAGTGGCACGAACTCCGATTCCAGGACCTCGACGTCGAGGGGCCCGAGGGCCGAAAGGACGGCCCCATCGACGTCCTCTCATGCACGACCACGATGGAGGTTGGCATCGACATCGGCAGCCTCACTGCCGTTGCGCTAAGGAACGTCCCGCCCGGGCGAGCCAACTATCAGCAGCGCGCTGGCCGCGCCGGTCGCCGAGGCTCCGCGCTGTCGACGGTCGTCACCTACTGTGGCGCCGACAGCCACGACCAGGAGTTTTATGCGAGCCCTGCGGCGATGGTCAGCGGGCCAGTCCCCGACCCGACGCTCAACCTCGACAACCTCGAGATAGTTCGCCGCCACTGCTTCGCGCTCGTGATGAGCATGTTCCAAATGGACGCCATCGCGGACCCGCACAACGACAGCGTGAGTGCCAATGTGTTCGAGAGCTTGGGTATGCTCCGCGACTTCCGCGCCGGAGCCGCGTCGGAGTTCTCCTACGCTGGTCTCGAGCGGTGGCTTGAAGAGAACGCGGCGGCCGTCCGCGCCGCGCTAGCTGAGGTCGTCCCGGACGACGTAATTGAGGAGGAT
>CAIWHR010000157.1 GCA_903912485.1 uncultured beta proteobacterium
AGGCGGGCGGCGGCGACCGCCTGGTGACGCAGGTCATCACGCTCAAGTACGAGTCGGCGCAGCAGCTGGTCAGCATCCTGCGGCCGCTGATCTCGCCGAACAACACCATCGCCGCGTACCCGACGATGAACGCGCTGGTCATCACCGACTACGCCGACAACCTCAAGCGGATCGACCGCATCGTCGCCACGCTCGACCAGCCGCCGTCGGGCGAGCCCGTCATCGTGCCGGTCAAGTACGCGTCGGCGCTCGACCTCGTCGCGATCCTCAGCAAGCTCACCGGCGACGCGCTGGGTGGCGCGGCGCCCGACGGGCAGCAGCGCGTGACGCTGGTCGCCGACCCGCGCTCGAACAGCATCATCATCCGTTCCGACAACACCGGGCGCGCGGCGCGCGCGCGGCAGCTGATCGAGCAGCTCGACACGCCGGGACGCGCCGGCGGCAACATCTTCATCATCTACCTCAAGAACGCCGACGCGGTCCGCATCGCGATGACGCTGCGGTCGCTGCTCTCGGGCGGCGGCGACATCGCGGCGCAGACTTCGGGCTCGCTGGCGCCGCTGGCGCAGGCCGCCGGAGCGGTGGCCAACGCGGTGTCGTCGGCCGCGCAGTCGTCGGGCGGAGGTGCGGGCACGAGCGCGGCCGGCTTCGGCGCCGCCGGTGTCGCCATCCAGGCCGACGCGGCGAACAACGCGCTGATCATCCAGGCGCCGGAGCCCATCTACAACAACCTGCGGGCGATCATCGAGAAGCTCGACATCCGCCGCGCCCAGGTCTACGTCGAGGCGCTGGTGGTCGAGGTGAGCGCCGACAAGGCGGCGCAGTTCGGCATCCAGTGGCAGGCGCTGGCCGGCGTCGGCAAGAGCGGCGTGCAGGGCTTCGGCGGGACCAATTTCGGCGCGCGCGGCAACGGCAACAACATCATCGACACGGCGGTCAACATCGGCAGCGCCGGTCAGGGGCTCAACCTCGGCGTCATCAACGGCACCATCACGCTGCCGGGACTCGGTCAGATCCTGAACCTCGCCTTCCTCGCCCGCGCGCTCGAGACCGACGCCAACGCCAACATCCTGGCGACCCCCGCGCTGCTGACGCTCGACAACGAGGAAGCGAAGATCGTCGTCGGGCAGAACGTGCCGTTCATCACCGGCCAGTACGCGACGACCGGCAACGTGACCGGCGTGGCGCCGTTCCAGACCGTCGAGCGCAAGGACGTCGGCCTCATGCTCCGCGTCAAGCCGCAGATCACCGAGGGTGGCAGCGTCCGCCTGCTGATCTACCAGGAAGTCTCGCGCGTCGACTACAGCCAGAACAACTCGGCCGGGATCATCACCACCAAGCGCGCGCTCGAGTCGCTGGTCACCGTCGACGACGGCCAGATCGTCGTGCTGGGCGGCCTGATCTCGGACGAGTTCAGCGACGGGACCGACAAGGTGCCGCTGGTGGGCGACCTGCCGCTGATCGGCGGGCTGTTCCGCTACGACAACCGGCGGCGGATGAAGACCAACCTGATGATCTTCCTCCGGCCGACGGTCGTCCGCGGACCGCACAGCGCCGACACGCTCACGCAGGACCGCTACGAATACCTGCAGAGCGAGCAGCAGCGGATGGATCCGCCGGCGCGCGCGTTCTGGAACGATGCGACGCGGCCGCAGCTGCTGATGCCGACGCAGCCGTCGACGCTGCCGCTGATCCCGCCGCTGCCCAAGGCGGTGCAGATGATCCCGATGCCGGAGCCGCTGTTCCCGGCGCCGCCAGCGCCGCCGGCCGCGCCGCAAACGCCGCCTGCCGCGGCACCGCAGGCGTCGCCGGCCGCGCCGCCGGGCTGACGCGCGACGGGATTCGCCCGGAGCATTGACCGCCATGCCTGCCGACCCCGTGGTCATGCGGTCCGCCGCACCGGCTGCGCCGCGCATTCCCTACGCGTTCGCGCGCGCGCACGGCGTGCTCGCGCTGCCGGAGGAGGCCGGCGCGATTCCCGTGCTGACGCGACCCGACGCGACCGTCGACGGCATCGCCGAGCTGAAGCGCGTGCTGCAGCGGCCGCTGACGCTGACGCCCGTCGACGCCGAGCGTTTCGCGGCGGAACTCGCGCGGGCTTACAACGCCGCTTCGGCGGGAGTCGCGCAGTTCTCAGACGACCTCGCGCGCGAGACCGATCTCGCGCGCCTGATGCAGGACCTGCCGCCCGCGGAAGACCTGCTCGACAGCGGGGCGCAGGCGCCGGTGATCCGCATGATCAACGCGCTGCTGCTGCAGGCGCTGCGCGAGCGGGCGTCCGACCTGCACTTCGAGCCCTACGAAAGCCGCTCGGTCGTCCGTTTCCGCATCGACGGCGTGCTCTCCGACGTGATCGAGCCGCCGCGCGCACTGCACGCGGCGCTGGTGTCGCGCCTCAAGATCATGGCGAACCTGGACATCGCCGAAAAGCGGCTGCCGCAGGACGGTCGCATCGCGCTGAAGCTCGGCGACAAGCTGGTCGACGTCCGCGTGTCGACGCTGCCGACGGGCCCCGGCGAGCGCGTCGTGCTGCGGCTGCTCGACAAGGATTCGGCGCAGCTCGACCTCGCCGCGCTGGGGATGGGCGTGGCGACGCTGGCCGCGGTGGACGGGCTGATCCGCGAGCCGCACGGCATCGTGCTCGTGACCGGGCCGACCGGATCGGGCAAGACGACGACGCTGTACGCGGCGCTGTCGCGGCTGCCGCGCGGCAGCCGCCACATGATGACGGTCGAGGATCCGGTCGAGTACGCGCACGACGGCGTCGGCCAGACGCAGGTGAACCCCAAGATCGAGCTCACGTTCGCGCGCGCGCTGCGGGCGATCCTGCGCCAGGATCCGGACATCATCATGATCGGCGAGATCCGCGACCTCGAGACCGCGCAGATCGCGGTGCAGGCCTCGCTCACCGGCCACCTCGTCCTCGCGACGCTGCACACCAACGACGCGGCCAGCGCGGTGACGCGGCTGGCCGACATGGGCGTCGAGCCGTACCTGTTGGCGTCGTCGCTGCTGGGCGTGCTGGCGCAGCGGCTGGTCCGCACGCTGTGCCCGGTGTGCAGCGCGCGCGCCGCGCCGACCGCTGGCGAAGCCGCGGTGCTCGCCGACATGGGTCTGCCCCCGACGCAGCCGCTGGGCGCTCCCGTCGGCTGCGACGCGTGCAACCACACCGGTTACCGCGGCCGCAGCGGCGTCTACGAACTGATGGTCACCGACGACGCGATCCGGCGGCTCATCCACGACCGCGCGCCGGAGCCCGTGCTGCGCGAAGCCGCTGCGCGCGGCGGGATGGTGCCGCTGCGCCGCGACGGCGCGCGCTGGCTCGCCTCCGGCGCGACGTCGCTGGCCGAGCTCGTCCGCGTCACGCGCGAGGCCTGATGACCCTCCGCGCCGACGCCCCGACGTCCGCGGGGCGGTGATGGGAGCGTACCGGTACGAAGCGGTCGACGGCGAGGGCAAGGCGCGGCGCGGCCTTGTCGACGCCGAAACGGCGCGGCAGGTCCGCGACCAGTTGCGCAGCGAGGGGCTGTTCCCGACGTCGATCGACGCGGCCGGCGGCGACGGCGGGCGCGAGGTGCGCGACCGCGTGCGGATGCCCCCCGGGCAGCTCGCGCTCGCGACCCGCCAGCTGGCGACGCTCGCGCGTTCGGGGATGCCGCTCGACCAGGCGCTGGGGGCCGTAGGCGAACAGGCGGACGATGCGCGCGCGGGTCAGCTGTTCGCGGCGTTGCGCACCGAGGTCGCCGCGGGCGAGGCGCTCGCCGGCGCGCTGGGACGCCGGCCGCGGACCTTCGACGACCTGTACTGCGGACTCGTCGGCGTCGGCGCCGAGACGGGCCGGCTGGCGGAAGTCCTCGAACGGCTCGCCGACTACCTCGAAGCGCGCGAGGCGCTGAAGCAGAAGTTCACGCTGGCGCTGATCTATCCCGCGCTGGTCACGGTGATCGCGCTGGCGGTGATCGCGGTGCTGCTCGTCTACGTCGTGCCGCAGGTCGTCTCGGTGTACCAGCAGAGCCGGCAGACGCTGCCGTGGCTCACGCAGGCGCTGATCGCCACCAGCGGCGTGTTCCGGGCGACGTGGTGGGCGCTGCTCGGGCTGGCCGCCATCGCCGCCGGCGCCTTCGCGTTCGCCAACCGGCGCGAGGCGTTTCGCGCGCGCTGGCACGCGGCGCTGCTGCGCGTGCCGGGGCTCGGCCGGCTGGTGACCGCGGTCGACACCGCGCGCTTCGCCAGCACGCTCGCCATCCTCGTCGGCAGCGGCGCGCCGCTGCTGCGCTCGCTCGACGCG
>CAIWHR010000158.1 GCA_903912485.1 uncultured beta proteobacterium
CCCGACATCGCCGGGCAGGACAGCGCGAACCCGCTGGCGACGATCCTGTCGCTGGCGATGATGTTCCGCCACACGTTCGCCCGTGCCGACGTCGCCGACCGCATCGAGCGCGCGGTGCGCAAGGTGCTCGCCGGCGGGCTGCGCACCGGCGACATCGCGACGCCGGGCGAGACGGTCGTCGGCACGCGGGCGATGGGCGCCGCGGTGGTGGCCGCGCTGCAGGCGGGCGGGTCCGGGCAATAGTCAGGTTTTCACATTCGAGAGAACGATCATGAAAGTCGGATTTGTCGGTTGGCGGGGAATGGTGGGTTCGGTGCTGATGCAGCGGATGCTGGAGGAGAACGACTTCGCTCTGATCGAGCCCGAGTTCTTCTCGACGTCGAAGGCGGGCGGCGACGGGCCGGCGATCGGCGGGCCGGCGAAGCCGCTGAAGAGCGCGCAGGACCTTGCCGCGCTGGCGGCGCAGGACGTGATCGTCACCTGCCAGGGCGGCGACTACACCAACGACGTCTTCCCGAAGCTGCGCGCCGCCGGCTGGAGAGGCTACTGGGTCGACGCCGCGTCCTCGCTGCGGATGAAGGACGACGCGGTGATCATCCTCGACCCGGTCAACCGCGACGTGATCGACGCCGCGCTGGCGGCGGGCGTGAAGACCTACGTCGGCGGCAACTGCACGGTCAGCCTGATGATGATGGCGCTCGCCGGACTGTTCCGGCACGACCTGATCGAGTGGATGACGTGCATGACCTACCAGGCGGCCTCGGGCGCCGGCGCGCAGAACATGCGCGAGCTGCTGCTGCAGATGGGCGAGGCGCATTTTGCCGTCAAGGATCTCCTGGCCGACCCCGATTCGGCGATCCTCGACATCGACCGCGAAGTCGCCGGCGTGCTGCGCGACGAGCGCTTTCCCACGCGGAACTTCGGCGTCCCGCTCGCGGGCAGCCTGATCCCCTGGATCGACAAGGACCTGGGCGACGGCATGAGCCGCGAGGAGTGGAAGGGCGGCGCCGAGACCAACAAGATCCTGGGCCGCGGCGGCGCCGGGGGCAGGCCGGCCATTCCGGTCGACTCGATCTGCGTGCGCGTCGGCGCCATGCGCTGCCACAGCCAGGCGCTCACGATCAAGCTGAAGCGCGATCTCCCGCTGTCCGAGATCGAGCAGATCCTGGCCGGCGCCAACGAGTGGGTGCGGGTCGTTCCCAACACCCGCGAGGAGAGCATCCGGCGCCTGACGCCGGCGGCGGTCACCGGCGGACTCGAAGTCCCGGTCGGCCGGCTGCGCAAGCTCGCGATGGGCGGCGAGTACCTCGGCGCGTTCACCGTCGGCGACCAGCTGCTCTGGGGCGCCGCGGAGCCGCTGCGCCGGATGGTCCGGATTCTGCTCGCGCGCTGAAAGCCCCCGCAGGCCGGCGCGGGCTGCCCCGCGCCGGCGGTTACGATGGCGGCATGAATGTCGTCGAAGCCGCTGGCGCCGGCTGGAACAAAACGCGAGCTAATACCGTGGTTTAGCTTGCAGCCCTAAGCCCATGATGTTAATTTAGCTTCCGAAACCCGAGTTTCCGGAAGAGGTTGGCATGAGAGCAAATCCCATTCTCGCATTGGGCATGGCGGCGGGCGCGTTGGCCTTCCCGGGTGTTGCTTGCGCGCTCGGCCTGGGCAAGCTGACGGTCCAGTCGTCGATCGGCCAGCCGCTTTCCGCGCAGATCGAACTCAGCACGGCGACCAAGGAAGAACTCGATTCGCTGACGGTGAAGGTCGCGGATCCGGGCCTTTATCGACAGAACAATCTGGCCTACAGCAGCGTGCTGGCACGGGCGCGGATCACGCTCGAGCGCGGGGCCAGCGGGGCGCCGTACCTCAAGGTCGTCACGCAGAGCGCGGTCAGCGATCCCTTCCTCGACCTGATGGTCGAAGTCAACTGGGCGTCGGGCCGTCTGGTGCGCGACTACACCTTCCTGCTCGATCCGCCCGGCGTCACGCCGAGCCCGGTCGAGCCGGTCGCGCCGGTGCGCATCGGCGTCGCACCGCCCCGGCCGGCAGCGGCCCCTGCCGCCGCCGAGGCTGCGGCGGCGGCGCGAGACGGCGCCGGCGGCGAGCAGTACCCGGTGAAGCGCGGGGACACGCTGTCGAAGATCGCCAGCGAGCACAAGTCCCCGAGCGTCACGCTGGAGCAGATGCTGGTCGCGCTGTTCGTCACCAACCAGAGCGCCTTCGACGGCAACAACATCAACCGCCTGCGCGCGGGGTCGATCGTCTCCATTCCGAGCAGCGAGGTCGCCGCGGCGACGGCGCCGCCGGAAGCGGCCAAGATCGTCCGCATGCAGGCGGCCGACTGGCACGCCTACCGCGACCGCGTCGCGGCCGCCGCGCCGGCCACCGGCGGCGCGCCCCGGCGTTCGGCGGGAGGCAGGATCGCCGGGGCCACCGTCGAGGCCCCTCCACCGGCGCCGCCGGGACGCGACCAGCTCAAGGTGTCGCGCGACGCCGGAGCGGGCAAGCGCGTCGGCGGATCCACCGAAGAAATGGTCGCCCGCGAGCGCCAGATCAAGGAAGCGCAGCTGCGCATCGCCGAACTCGAGAAGACGCTGACCGACCTGCAGCGGGCGGTCGAGCTCAAGAACCAGTCGATGGCGCAGCTCCAGTCCAAGGCCGACGCGGCCAAGGCGCCGCCGGCCAAGGCGGCCGAGCCGGCCAAGGCGCCGGAGCTCAAGGTCGCCGAGTCCGCCAGAACCGAGCCGGCGAAGACGGTCGAGCCGCCGAAGGCCGCCGAGCCACCGAAGGTCGTCGAACCGCCGAAGGGCGTCGAACCGCCGAAGGTCGTCGAACCACCCAGGCCCGCCCCCAAGGCCGAGCCGGCGGCCACCGTGCCACCCAAGGCGCAGCCGTCGTTCCTCGACGACCTGATGACCAACACGCCGACCTGGGCGATCGGCGGCGGCGCGCTGGCGCTGCTGGGGGGCATCGCCGCCATCCTCGCGGCGCGCCGGCGCAAGCCGACGCGGTTCGACGACGGCATCATCGCCGACACCGACATCAAGACCAACACGGTGTTCGGGTCGACCGGCGGCGGTGTCGTCAACACCGGCGACAATTCGCTGTCGAGCGACTTCAGCCGCGAAGGCCTCGCCAACATCGACAGCGACGAAGTCGATCCGATTGCCGAAGCCGAGGTCTATCTCGCCTACGGCCGCGATGCGCAGGCCGAGGAGATCCTCCGGCACGCGCTGCGCAAGGATCCGCAGCGGCAGGAGGTCTACCTCAAGCTCCTGGAAATCCACGCCCAGCACAACAAGCCCTCCGAGTTCGACGCCGTCGCCGCCGAGCTGTACTCGATATCGAAGGGGCAGGGCGAGACCTGGGAGAAGGCCGTTGCGCTGGGCCGCCAGCTCGATCCCTCCAATCCGATGTTCGCCGGCGCGGACGCCGTCGCCGCCGTGGCGGCGGCCGCGACCGGCGAAGCGCCGACGCTCGCGGCGGAGCCGGGGCCGGCGTCGGCAGACGCTGCGGGCGCTGCGCTGGTCGACAGTTCGCCGCCGCCGGCCATCGACAGCCCCTTCGACGTCAGGCTCGACGAAGACCTCGCCGTATCGCTGTCGGAAGTGCCGACCAGGTCGCCGGCCGACATGCTCTCGGGCGCGCAGAGCGAATTCGAGCGCTCCGCGGGGGGTGCGGCGGCGGGAGGCCTGTTCGCGGACGCGGGCAGCTTCGGCGCCGCCAGGCCGGCGCAGACCATCGAGGAGCAGATCGACGGCGCGCGCGCGATTGCCGATCTCGATTTTCACCTCGACGAGCCGGCGCCGGCGCTGCCGCCCCGGCAGGCGGCCCCGGCCGAGCCGCCCTTGCGGTCGCAGCCGGCGATCGACCTCGACCGGCTCGACCTGTCGTTCGAGCACGACGAGCCGGCGCCCGCGGACTCGACGCCGTCGGTTCTCGACGGCCAGTGGCACGACGCCGCGACCAAGCTCGACCTCGCCAAGGCCTACCACGAGATGGGCGACGTCGAAGGCGCCCGCGAGATCCTGCAGGAAGTCCTGCGCGAGGGCGACGAGGCGCAGAAGCAGGAAGCGCAGGCGCTCATCAGCAAGCTCGGTTGACCCGGCGGCGGCACGGCGTGGAGCGCGGCGGGGCACGGGCCGCCCTGCGCCCCCATTGATGCGCGTCGCGCTGGGAATCGAGTATGCCGGGACGCCTTTCACCGGCTGGCAGTCGCAGGCGGACGGGCGCGGCGTCCAGGATGCCGTCGAGCGTGCGCTGGCCGCGATCGCGGGCGCGCCGGTCCGCGTGGTCGCCGCCGGCCGCACCGATGCCGGCGTCCACGCCACGCTGCAGGTCGCGCATTTCGACGCCGCGTCGGTGCGCCCCGTCACCGCGTGGGTGCGCGGCACGAATTCGAAGCTGCCGCCCGAGGTCGCCGTGCTGTGGGCCGAGCCGGTCGACGCCGCGTTCCATGCGCGCTTCGCCGCGACCGCCCGCCACTACACCTACCTGCTCGCCAACCGCCCCGTGCGCCCGGCGGTCCTCGGCCGGCGCGTCGGCTGGTACCATCGGCCGCTCGACGTTTCCGCGATGCGCGAGGGTGCCTCGGCGCTGGTCGGCACGCACGATTTCACCGCCTTTCGCGCCGCGCTGTGCCAGGCCCGGTCGCCGGTGAAGACGCTCGCCTGCGCCGACGTCCGCGCCTTCGGCGACTGCATCCGCTTCGATTTTTCCGCCAATGCCTTCCTCCACCACATGATCCGCAACATCGTCGGCGCGCTGATCCGGGTCGGTGCGGGCAAGGCGCCGCCGGCGTGGATCGGGCAGCTGCTCGCCGGGCGCGATCGCACGCGCGGGGCGGCGACCTTCGCCGCCGACGGCCTCTACTTCACCGGCGCCGACTACGACGCGGCGTGGCACTTGCCGGCGACGCGGCGGCCGCTGGCGCTCCCCTGGGCGCAGGCGCGATGACGCAGCGCACCCGCGTCAAGATCTGCGGCATCACCGACTTCGGGCAGGGGCTCGCCGCGGCGCGCGCGGGCGCCGACGCGATCGGCCTCGTGTTCTGGCAGGGGACGCCGCGCCGGGTGAGCCCCGAGCTCGCCGCGGCCATCGCCGCCGGCATGCCGCCTTTCGTCTCGCGGGTCGGCCTGTTCGTCGACCCCGATCCCGCGCAGGTCGACGCGGTGCTCGCCGCCGTCGCCATCGACACCCTCCAGTTCCACGGCGCCGAGACGCCGGAGTTCTGCCGTTCTTTCGGACGGCCGTATCTCAAGGCGATCGCCGTGCGGCCGGAGGACGGCGAGGCCGGTTTGCTAGAATGCGCAAGCCGCTACGGCGACGCGGCGGGTCTGCTGTTCGACGCGCCGCCGGCCGACGGCATGCCGGGAGGCACCGGCCGCACGTTCGACTGGGGCGCGCTGTCGGGGGGATTGTCGCAGCGGCTGGCGCGGCCGGTCGTGCTCTCCGGGGGGCTGCATCCGGGCAACGTCGGCGCCGCGATACGCGCCGTGCGGCCGTGGGCCGTCGACGTGTCGAGCGGCGTCGAGGCGGCAGGCCCCGACGGCAGGCCGTTGAAGGGCATCAAGGATCCGTTGCGGATCGCAGCATTCATCGAGGAAGTGCGCAATGCCGACGTACGATCTGCCTGACTCCCGCGGCCACTTCGGGCCCTACGGCGGCGTGTTCGTCGCCGAGACGCTGATCCATGCGCTGACCGAGCTGCGCGAGCAGTACGCGCGCTACCAGCACGACCCCGAATTCGTCGCCGAATTCGAAAGCGAACTCGCGCACTACGTCGGGCGCCCCTCGCCCGTCTACCACGCGCGGCGCCTGTCGGCCAAGGCGGGCGGCGCGCAGATCTGGCTCAAGCGCGAGGACCTGAACCACACCGGCGCGCACAAGATCAACAACTGCATCGGGCAGGCGCTGCTCGCGCGGCGCCTCGGCAAGCCGCGCGTCATCGCCGAGACCGGCGCCGGGCAGCACGGCGTGGCCACCGCCACCGTCGCCGCGCGCTTCGGCATGGAGTGCGTCGTCTACATGGGTTCGGAAGACGTAAAGCGCCAGGCGCAGAACGTGTTCCGGATGAAGCTCCTCGGCGCGACCGTCGTGCCGGTCGAGTCGGGCTCGAAGACGCTGAAGGACGCGCTGAACGAAGCGATGCGCGACTGGGTCACCAACGTCGAGTCGACTTTCTACATCATCGGCACCGTCGCCGGGCCGCACCCGTACCCGATGATGGTCCGCGATTTCCAGAGCGTGATCGGCAAGGAGTGCCTGACGCAGATGCCGCAGGCCGCCGGCCGGCAGCCCGACGCGGTGATCGCCTGCGTCGGCGGCGGCTCGAACGCGATGGGCATCTTCCACCCGTACATCGCGCACGGCGGCGTGCGCCTCATCGGCGTCGAGGCGGCCGGCGACGGGCTGGACACCGGCCGGCACTCGGCGTCCTTGACCGCAGGGCGGCCCGGCGTGCTGCACGGCAACCGCACCTACCTGCTGCAGGATGCCGACGGACAGATCATCGAGACGCACTCGATCTCCGCCGGACTCGACTATCCCGGCGTCGGGCCCGAGCACGCGTGGCTGAAGGACAGCGGCCGCGCCGAATACGTCACCATCACCGACGACGAGGCGCTGGCCGCTTTCCACGACTGCTGCCGGGTCGAGGGCATCATCCCGGCGCTGGAGTCGTCGCATGCGCTCGCCTACGCGGCGAAGCTCGCCGCGACCATGGGCAGCGACAGGATCCTGCTGGTCAACCTCTCCGGCCGCGGCGACAAGGACATGAACACGGTGGCCGAGCGTTCCGGCCTCAGATTCCATTGCCGGCCCGAATGCGACCCGGCGCGGCGATGACCCGCGCCGCCGGCGTTCCGCCATCGAACCTTCGGGCCTGCCCATGAATCGAATCGACGCCACCTTCGCCAAGCTGCGCGCCGCCGGCCGCACGGCGCTCATCCCCTACGTCACCGCCGGCGACCCGTCTCCCGCGAGCACGCTGCCGATCATGCTGAGCCTGGTCGCCGCCGGCGCCGACCTGGTCGAGCTCGGCGTTCCGTTCTCCGATCCCATGGCCGACGGGCCGGTGATCCAGCGCGCTTCCGAGCGCGCGCTGGCGCAGCACGTCGGCCTGCTCGACGTGCTCGCCATCGTCGCCGCGTTCCGCAACGTCGACGCCGACACGCCGGTGGTGCTGATGGGCTACGCCAATCCCGTCGAGGCGATGGGCCAGGCAGCGTTCGCCGATCGCGCCCGCGCGGCCGGCGTCGACGGCGTGCTCGTCGTCGACTATCCGCCGGAGGAAGCGGGCGATTTCGCCGCGCTGCTCGCCGCGCGCGGCCTGGCGTGCATCTTCCTGCTGTCGCCGACGACGCCGGAAGCGCGGATCGCGTCGATCGCCGCGATGGCGCGCGGCTACGTCTACTACGTCTCGCTCAAGGGCGTGAGCGGCGCGGGCCATCTGGATACCGACGAGGTCGCGCGCAAGCTGGCCGAGATTCGCCGCCATGTCGCGCTGCCCGTCGGCGTGGGCTTCGGCATCCGCGACGCCGCGAGCGCGCAAGCGATCGCCGCGCACGCCGACGCCGTCGTCATCGGCAGCCGCATCATCCAGGAGATCGAAGCGGGGCCCGCGTCGGCGGCGGCCGGGCGCGCGGGGCGCTGGCTGGCCGGAATCCGCGCGGCGCTCGACGCGATGCCCAGGCGCGCGGTCTGACGGACGCTTTCGGGGGGTCACCATGAGCTGGCTTCAGAAGCTGCTGCCGCCGCGGATCAAGGCCTCGTCGGGCACCAAGAAGACGGCGGTGCCGGAGGGGCTGTGGGTCAAGTGCGTCGCCTGCGAGGCGGTGCTCTACCGGACCGACCTCGAGAACAACCTCTTCGTCTGCCCGAAATGCGCGTACCACGCGCGCGTCGACGCGCGGGTGCGCATCGACCAGCTGCTCGACCCGGAAGGCCGATTCGAGATCGGGTCCGAAGTCGTGCCGGTCGACAGCCTCAAGTTCCGGGACACCAGAAAGTACCCCGATCGCCTTGCCGCGGCGCTCGAGGAAACCGGTGAAACCGACGCGCTGGTCGTGATGCAGGGCAGCATCCGGAGCGTGCCGCTGGTGCTCGCAGCGTTCGAATTCGAGTTCATGGGCGGCTCGATGGGCTCGGTCGTCGGCGAGCGCTTCGTCCGCGGCGTCCGCGTCGCCTATGAAAACCGCGTGCCTTTCGTCTGCATCGCGGCGTCCGGCGGCGCGCGCATGCAGGAGGGCGTCAACTCGCTGTTCCAGATGGCGAAGACGACCGCGGTGCTGCAGGAACTCACGCGGGCGCGGCTGCCGTACGTCTCGATCCTGACCGACCCGACGATGGGCGGCGTCTCGGCGTCGTTCGCGTTCGTCGCCGACCTCGTCATCGCCGAACCCGGCGCGCTGATCGGCTTCGCCGGTCCGCGGGTGATCGAGCAGACGGTTCGCGAGAAGCTGCCCGAAGGCTTCCAGCGCGCCG
>CAIWHR010000159.1 GCA_903912485.1 uncultured beta proteobacterium
CCGGCGAGTCGTTCGAGACCTTGACCGCCTCGCGCATGTAGCGCTCGAGGTCGCGCTGCTCGTGGACGATCTCCATCGCGCGGCCGCCGAGCACGTACGACGGGCGCACGACCAGCGGATAGCCGATCTCGGCCGCCGCCGCGAGCGCCTCGGCGTCGGTGCGCGCGGTGCGGTTGGGCGGCTGCTTCAGGTTCAACCGGTGCAGCATCTGCTGGAAGCGCTCGCGATCCTCGGCCATGTCGATCATGTCGGGCGTGGTGCCGATGATCGGCACGCCGTTCTTCTCGAGGTCGCGCGCGAGCTTCAGCGGCGTCTGCCCGCCGTACTGGACGATCACGCCGTACGGCTTTTCGATGTGCACGATCTCGAGCACGTCCTCGAGCGTCAGCGGCTCGAAGTACAGGCGGTCGGACGTGTCGTAGTCGGTCGAGACGGTCTCCGGATTGCAATTGACCATGATCGTCTCGTAACCGTCCTCGCGCAGCGCCATCGCGGCGTGCACGCAGCAGTAGTCGAATTCGATCCCCTGGCCGATCCGGTTCGGCCCGCCGCCCAGCACGATCACCTTGCGGCGGCCGGTGGGCTCGGCCTCGCACTCGTCCTCGTAGGTCGAGTACATGTACGCGGTGCGCGTCGAGAACTCGGCGGCGCAGGTGTCGACGCGCTTGTACACCGGGCGGATTCCCAGTTCGTGCCGCCGCAGCCGCACGTCGGATTCGCCCACCTTCAGCAGGTGCGCGAGGCGCCGGTCGGAGAAACCCATCCGCTTGACGCCGCGAAGCTCGTCGCGCGTGAGGTCGGGAAGCGTGCGACCGTCCAGAACGAGCTCGGTGTCGACGATCTCCTTGATCTGCGCGAGGAACCAACGGTCGATCTTCGTGTGCCCGTACACCTCTTCGATCGACATGCCGACGCCGAACGCGTCGGCGACGTACCACAGCCGCTCGGCGCGCGGATACGCGAGCTCGTCGCCGATCTTCTCCGGGTCCACCGTCTTGAGGTTGAAGCCGTCGACGCCGGTCTCGAGGCCGCGCAGCGCCTTCTGCAGCGATTCCTGGAAGCTGCGGCCGATCGCCATCACCTCGCCGACCGACTTCATCTGCGTCGTGAGCCGGTCGTCGGCCTGCTTGAACTTCTCGAACGCGAAGCGCGGCACCTTGGTCACGACGTAGTCGATCGTCGGCTCGAACGACGCCGGCATGCGCCTTCCGTCCTCGCCGGCGGTGATGTCGTTGCCGAGTTCGTCGAGCGTGTAGCCGACCGCGAGCTTGGCCGCGATCTTGGCGATCGGGAAGCCGGTCGCCTTCGACGCCAGCGCGGAGGAGCGCGACACGCGCGGGTTCATCTCGATGACGATCATCCTGCCGTCGTCGGGGTTGATCGCGAACTGGACGTTCGAGCCGCCGGTGTCGACGCCGATCTCGCGCAGCACCGCGATCGACGCGTCGCGCATGATCTGGTATTCCTTGTCGGTCAGCGTCTGCGCCGGAGCGACGGTGATCGAGTCGCCGGTGTGCACGCCCATCGGGTCGA
>CAIWHR010000160.1 GCA_903912485.1 uncultured beta proteobacterium
CCCCGAAGCGTGATGCCGCCGCGCTCGGTGAACTTCACCGCATTGCCGACGTAGTTGACCAGCGCCTGGCTGAGGCGGGGCGCATCGCCGTGCAGCGCCGGCGGCACCCCGGCGACATCCACGTTCAGCGCGAGTCCCTTGGACCTGATGCCGACGTCGACGACGGCCGTGATGTCGAGCAGCAGTTCCGCCAGCGTGAAGTCCTTGTGCTCGGCCGAGATCTTGCCGGCCTCGATCTTCGACAGGTCGAGAATGTCGTTGATGATCACCAACAGGTGACGGGCCGACACGTCGATCTTGTCCAGCCGCTCGACCTGCCGCGGCGTGACCCCATCGCGGCGCAGCAGGTAGGCCATGCCCACGATGGCATTCATCGGCGTCCGGATCTCGTGGCTCATGTTGGCCAGGAAGCTGCTCTTGGCCCGGTTGGCGGCTTCCGCCTGGTCCTTTGCCTGCTCGAGCTGCGCGGTGCGCTCCGCGACCAGCTTCTCCAGGTGTTCCCTGTGTCGATCAAGCTCCGCCTGGGCAAGCTTCACCGAAGTGATGTCGGAAACCAGAGCGTAGAAGCCCCGGACCGTGCCGTTCTGAATGTCCGGAATGTAGTTGGCCAGCGAATAGCGCGTGCCCTTGCCGTCGGGGACGGGGATGGCTCGTTCGAAGAGCTGGCTCTCGCCGCGAAGCACCGCCTCGATGTATGGCAGATTCAGCTGATAGTGCTCCTCTCCGATCACGTCTCGAATATGCATGCCGGCAATCTTCTCCGGAGCGATCCCGAACCACGTCAGATAAGCGTGATTGCCGAAGCGATTGCGTAGATCCCTGTCCCAGTATCCGACCATCGACGGCAGGCTGTCCAGGAGCGACTTGAGATCGCGCTCGTGTTGATGCAGCAGCCGCTTGGTGCGCTCCTGTTCGGAAACGTCGACGAAGGTAATGACCGCACCGACCACCCTGCGACGGTCGATGATCGGGCGCGACGTGAACTTGACGGGGAAGAACCTGCCGTCCTTGTGCTGAAAGTGGTCGCCGCAGTCGGTGTGGGCGGTGCCCTGCACCAGCGTCTGGTGAATCAGCCACTCCGCTTCGTGGCAGGGGCGGCCATCGCGGTGCCGGCTGTGCCAGATCGCATGTCCGGATTTTCCGATCAGTTCGTCCTGGCTGTAGCCCAGCATGGCGGCAGCGGCCGGATTGACGATGGTGTGCCGTCCATTGGCATCGAGGCCGATGATCCCTTCGCCGGCGGCCTCCAGGACGCGCCGCTGATCTTCCGCCTTCCGATCGATTTCGAGCTGGTAGTCCTTGAATGCGGTCCTGCTAATCTGGCTGAACTCGTCGTTCAGTTCGATCAATCCTTGCTGCAGCCGGGTCAATTCCGGCATGTCATGCCAGCCGATGGCCAGCACCTCGTCGGCGGGCGCCGCGACAAAGCGGAACTGGAGGTTGACCGGCGACCCTGTCGCTGTCGACAGGTGGAGGCGCAATTGATCCGTCGTGGCGGCCAGCGCCGCAACATCCAGGATCGTGGGCGACGTCAGGAAGTCGACAAACAGCCTGTCGAGCGCGATGCCCGCCATGTCCCTTCCCACCACCTGTCGCGCGTACGAGTTGCAGGCGATCACGGTTCCGGCCGAATTCAGCCGCAACAGGACGACCGGGGCATCGTTCCAGAGAATGCCCTCGATCGCTCCGCCGATGGTGCGGAGTTGAGAATCAGACACCGGCCAGATAGACCTCGAGTTCGTTCAGCGAATCGAAATACTGCAACTGCGGGTAGCGCCGCACCAACTCTTCCGCCGCCTGACGCCCGCCGCTTTCGCCATGAAAGGCGCGACCGCCCAGAAGTATCTTCAGGCGGGGAAACTGCCTGCCGATCTCGCGGATCGTGCCTTCAAGCTGCGGACGATTGAACAGCATGCACATGGACAGTGCCACGACGTCCGGATCGCGCGTTTCGATGGAGCGGATGAGCGCTGCAGCGGAGGTGTTGGCGCCCAGGAAGAAGCTGTGCCAACCGTGCAGTTCGAAGAAGCTCGCCACCATGTGCGTGCCGATCTGGTGGAGCTCTTCCGGCACGCAGGCGACCACCGCGCGACGGTCCTTGTGCGGTTGAGAGAACAGCTTCGCGTCGGTCAGCGCCAGCAGCGTTTCGGTGGTGGCGGAAGCGAGGTGCTCCGTCGCCACCGAAACCACGTTGTTCTCCCACAGCGTTCCGACTTCATACATCGCCCACTGCATGAGGTCGAGATACACCGTCTTGAGAGAAGACCCGAGGCGGAGTTGCTCGGCCACGACACCGGCGCAAAGCTGGTGCTCGCCGGCCAGGAGCGCATCGAGATAGATGCGCCGACAGCCCTCGCTGACGGGCGGCGTGCCAGCCACGGCTAGCTTCCCGGCCCCTGTGCCGCCAGGGAGCGGGCGTGAGCCAAGGTCGCGGCGACGGCGGAACACCACTGCGCAGAAAAGCGTCCAGGGTCGCCGAGCCAGCCGATCAGGCTGGATACTGCCTGGTCCAGGCCGCAGCCTTCGTCGCAGGCGGCGGCGACCAGCAGCCCGCCGGCATTCCCGATGCCTGCGCCGGACGAAGATTCGAAGGCCGCGGCCAAGGCCTCGAAGTCGTGCTGACTGATGCGGGACTGCCTGGCACTGCGCAAGAGCCGGGCGGCATTCAGCAACTTGTGGAACCTGGCGCTCTCCTCGGGTACCGCGAGGCACAATTCGTCGCACAGCAGGTCGAGATGCGCCTCCATCAGCCAGCGCGGCATGCCTCGGGCGGCCAGTACGCCGGCAAGCCATACCACCTGCTCGTCCACATGGCTCTGCGGATCACCCGTCAGCACGGCCAGGTAACCGCCGTCCGAGTTGGCGAACGCTTCGCCCCGCGCGCCGTAGCGCTCCCGGAAATAGGGGTGCGCCTCGTAACAACGCCGCGTCGCCGCCAGGACGGCATCGATCACCCGCCGGTCATCGGGCAGAGGATGACTTCCCGCTTCAGGGTTGTAGAGGGCATGCATCGAACGCGTGGCGCCGAGGTTTGCGGTCTCATGGTCGTGCAGGTTTGATCGAGTATATTCGGTTTGCCGGGCGCGCGCTTGAACACGCAAGCGGTCGAACCTGGATCGTGGAGCATTCGATCATACCGACCCCCGTTGCCCTCCCCAGGCGACACGGCTTCAGTTAACCGATTGAGGCTAGGCCGAACCGCAATGGACGCTGTCGATCTCGGTCAAGTCCAATCGATTGGCCCCGGCGTGCCCATCGGCGGCGGCGCCTGGTCCGGCAAGGACTTCTTCAAGGTGGACCGGCTGGGCGGCATGGCGGAGCGGCGGCTCGCACTCGAGTCGCTGCTCGCGAGCGACGCCGACGAAGCGCTCGCGACGCTGACGTACCTGCCGGGCGGCGACCGGCCGGCGCGGGTCGACCTCCTGCTCGATGGCGAGCCTTCGGATGCGGTCGTGATCCCGGCGGAATTCGGCGCGCTGGAGAGCCGGCGGCTGCACCGCCTGTTCACCGCGCCGCCGATCGCGTTGATCGACCTCGCCCGCTGGGGGCATCAGCGGCCGGGGATGCCGTGGGAGCTGCCGGCCGTGCCGGCGGCCGCTACGTCGGGCTGCTGACCCTTCGCATCGAAGGCCGCAGCATCGCCGGCCCGCGTGACCGAGAGCGCCCCGGCATCCACGCTCCGGTGCCGCGGAATCGGCAACGCCATGGCCGACTATTGCATCAAACTTGAGTAAAATGCTCAACAAAGTCTGGGGCCTGCGCCGGCGAGAGCGGCGCCCCCGCACGCATGCCACGCCATCCACACCTCGTACTTTTCGCAGTCTGCAGCGTCGCGCTGATGTCCACCGTCGGCGTCGCGCTGCCGTATCCGATCCTCTCGCCGCTCTTTATCGACGGTCCGGTCGACGGCTTTACGCATTGGGCGGGCCTGCCGCCGAAGCTGCTGCTCGGGATCGCGATCGCGCTCAACCCGCTCGGCATTCTGTTCGGTTCGGTCATCCTCGGCAGCCTCTCGGATCGCTATGGCCGGCGCCGCATCATGCTCGCCACCCTCTCGCTCGCCGTGCTTTGCTACCTGCTGACCGCGCTGGCGATGGTGCTGGGCAATTTCCCGCTGTTTGCGCTCGCGCGACTCGCCACGGGCCTGTGCGAGGGGAATGCCGCCATCGCGCGCGCCATCGCGGCGGACCTTCACCCGCACGTCGACAAGATCCGCTCCTTCTCGCTGGTCAATTCCTCCCTCTACATCGGCTGGCTCGTCGGGCCGCTGCTGGGCGGGTTCCTGATGCCGCTGGGCGCGGCGGTGCCGTTCATGGTGGCCGCGGCGATGATGCTGCCCGCCCTCGTCCTGCTCGCGTGGCTGGTGCCCAATACGGGCATGAGCGACGCGCCGGACCGCCGCAGTCTGCTCGTGTTCGCCCGCGAGCAGCATGCCTTCAGGCTGCTCGAGCACGCCGGACTGCGCCGCGTGTTCTGGCTGCAACTGGCCTTCACGTTCGGGCTCAACGGATTCTACGAGTTCTATCCGCTCTGGCTGGTCGAGTTTGCGCGGCTGGACAGCCAGGGCATCGCCTGCGTCACGGCCGCGCTGGCCGTGGCGATGACGACGATGAGCGTGTATGTCTGGCCGCGGTTCGGTCATCGCTATGCGCCACTCCCGACCGCACGCGCGATGGCCTGGGTGGTCGCGGGCGGAATCGCGGTGCTGCTGACGGGGCAGGCGCAGATCGGCATCGCCGCCACGGCGCTGCTCGGCCTGCCGCTCGCGGTCTACCAGACCTGCATGCAGGTGTACTGGTCGCAGCGCTTCGAGCGGCACGGGCAGGGCGCGGTGATGGGCCTGCTGTCCACCACCTTCTGCCTGGCCAATGTCTTCGTGGCGCTGGTCGGCACCGCCCTGATCCTGATCGACACGCGCCTGGTGCTCGCCGCCAGCGCGGCCGGATGTGCGTGGGCGGCGTGGCGGATCGGTCTCCTGCACCGATCCGGGCGGGTTCTGTCGTGACGTTTGCCTGCGCCGCGGGCTGGTTCAACGCCCGTAGTCTGGAAAGCCCGGATCGGCCATCGGCAGGAATCCGGGGAGTCGCCGCAAAGACCGCGCCGGCTGGTCTGACCGAGATATCTCACACCGCAGGCAGGGACGATAATCTGCTTCGCGAGGTGTCCGGGACCTATTCCCGTATCGTGCGAAGCAAGGCTGGGGTGGCCCTCACGCCGGGTCAATGACGCCGAGAACGCGGGTGACAATCTCGGCAGTCGTCACGGTGTCCAATGTTTCTGCGCACCGCGCGGTCTTCGCTCGCGCTGCTGGCGCGCGCGATCATGGCTCCCGTGCTGACGGAGAGCATGGCCTGCGTCGAACCGGCCGACGTGTTGACCGTGCGTGTGATGCACCGATCTCTCGTGGCCCGCTTTGAGCGCGACGGTTGTCGAGAAGCGCAGATGAGAAGCTGCGATTGGTTGCCGGTTGTGCGGCGCGTCCAAAGCGAACAGCGGAACTTGGGCGACACGATCACTCAACTCCGGGTTCAGCCATCCCGCTCTGCCAAGTCCCGGATCAGAGGACCAAGCGCAGCTCCAGCGCGTCCGCGGCAGGGCGGATTTCGCTACGCCTCCCGTGTCCCGGAAACGGCATTTCCAGGAGTTGCAGAAGTCCCGCCTCGACCAGCACGTTCGCGTCGCGGCTTACTCCCGCTCTGTTGCGCTTGACGTAGGCGGACAACGCCTGAATTAAGCCAAACGCCTTGCGCTGCCGAACGGCGAGAAATACGGCGTATCGCTTCGGCGTCAACAGCGCGGCAAATGCAGCCGGGTCCTCGAAGCTCAAGACTGCCCTCGCCACCGGACTGCTGATGCTCGCGCTGCCGCTCGCCGCACCGGCGCAGGAGCCTGTCCCCAAGGCAGCGTCCTGCCCGAGCGGTTACCACACCAGCGGCGACTATTCCCCAGGCAGCGACGACAAGGCCAGGCCGGCGGTGATCAACACTTGCGAAACTTCGCCCCGCGGCCGGGTCGCCAGGACGACCGCGGCGACCGGGGGCCGTGACGACGAGACAGGAATCCCGAAGAGGCGGCGACCTGGGCCGGTCGTTACGTACCACCGGCCCGGGTGGCGCCGTTCAGTTCTTGGTCAGCGTGATGGTCGGGTTGAACACCTTCCACGTGAAGTGGCTGCCGCTGGTGGGATACGGCTCGCAGAGCCACGAACCGGAGCCGTAATAGCCCCACACCTCGTCGGTGAAGTGCGCTCGCAGCGTGTATACCTCGCTGTGATCGAGCGTGACGCTGGGCCAGGCCACCATCGGGTTGTCGTTGCGGTTCTGGTTCGAGACGCTGCAGCTCGCGAAACCGAAATCGGTGATCGTGCACGGGCTGTAGGGCACGCCGGTCTTGTAATTGCCGTTGTCCTGGACCAGATGCAGGGATTGCGCCAGGTTCTGGTAGTAGTAGGCCGAGCACGACGTGCCGGCGATGCGCGAGCCGAGGCTCGCCTCGATCGTGCTGGGCCAGAAGACCCGAACCTTCGGAAACGCGCCAAACAGCGCATGGTTGGGGACCTTGATCTTCATGCTCTCGTACCAGTCCGCGGTGCCGGTGTGGTGGTCACCCTTGTACGCGACGGTCATCTGCGTGTAGGTGGTCGACGGCGTGACGGTGAAGGCGTGCAGGTTGCTGGCGATGTCGGGCTTGAATGACGTCGAGTACGTCCGGTTGCCGCCGAGCGAGCCGATGCCGATGCTTCCCTCCAGATTGTTGAAGCTGCCGAACAGCACGGGGGTGGTGCCCGCCTCGGGCGGATTGCTGTAGTCGTCGCCGTACTGGGCCACCACGAGGCCCACGTTTCCGCCGGCGGGCATGATGCTGGCAACCTGGTAGGTCCCCTCCGACATCTGCTGCGGCGCGAGCCGCCGCAGCTTCCAGGTCGTCGTGGGCACGCCGATCGCGACGCCGCTCTGCAGCTGCCACTGCAAGTACGGCCAGTTGCCCGGAATGGTGCAATCGTTGGGCTTGGCTGCGTCATACGAACTGCAGGCGACGCTGAGTTCCGGCGGCACCACCTCGGTGAGTGTGGTGCAGGTCGAACCAGCGCAGGCCTTGTGAGCGGTGGTGTCGGGGGCGACCGTACCCGCCGTGTAGAAGAGGCGTCCGGTGACACCGGGCGGCCACGGCCATGGCTTGCCGGTGGCGCTCGAGACCAGTTTCGCCGCCAGGAAATCCGCGCGAGCCAGCAGTTGCGAGGCATCGGTGGTGCTGAAGCTGCTCCAGTCGAAGCGGCCGTCGCCGGCGCGGTAGAGCGCGATCTGCTCGGCCACCTGGACGAACGCCTCGGCCTCGTCGGACAGCGTCTGCGCGAATCCCGCCAGGTAGTCGTTGGCCCAGCTGTCGTAGGAGTGAGTGACCTGATCGGTCGAGGCCAGCACGGCGTACGATTCGACGATGGCCTGGACCAGCGTCACCTGAGTGGTGATGAGTTGCTGGAAATAGGCCTCGAACGGCAGATAGACCTGCGAGTAGAGATCGCAGGCGGTGACGTCGTCCTTGCACGCCGACTGGGAAAAGACGTTTTCCATGTACGCCCGCAAGCCGTTGTTGCTGGTTCCCTTGTTGAGCACCATTCCGTCGTGCAGCGACTGTACGAAGTTCTTCGCGGTGCTGCCGGCATGCATGTAGGGGGGGATGTTCGCCTGGCCTCCCAGGACCGAGTACGCCCACCAGAGATAGATGTTGTCGGTCGCCAGCGTCGGAGGATTCTTGGCCGGGAATTTGGCAAACTGCTTGCCGAAGAGCTCCTCGCTCGCATCGGTGACCGTGGCGGTGCACGTGCTTGCAGTGACGTCGCAACCGGCCAGACTCCAGCGAGCCCAGTTGTACGACTGCCCCGACTGAGTTCGGTCGGTGTAGTACTGCGCGAGCCAGGCCTCGGCGCTCACAAGCGGCTGGTAGAGGGTGAGCTCGGACTTCATCCAGGTTTCGAATTCGTTGATCTGGTCCTGCACCTGGGCGAGCTGGCTCTGGATCGCCGACACGTCGGTCAGCAACTCGTCGACCTTGTCGTCCATCGTATTGAGCTCGTTCATGATGTTGTTGTAGCGGTAGGCTTGCACGGCCGCGTTCGCCAGCCCGAATACCGCGCCGCTGCCGCTGAAGCCGCCCGTCGCCAGCTTGCCGGCCTTGATGTCCTGGCCGGTGCTGACCAGGCTGTTCTTGTTCTCGATGACCTTGACGATGTTCTTCAGCGTCGGCGGCAACGGCGTCGGGGTCGTGGCGACTGCCGACAGGACGCCTGCGCGTTCGGCGCGCAGCGACAACGGCACCGTCGTCCTGATCCAGTAGGCCGCTCCGGGTACGAACGGCGCTCCCGGCGCGTGCACCTGCCACGTCGAGCCCCGCATCGTCAGGATCGTCGGGCTGATCCACCCGAGGTTGCGTGCCGTTTCCAGGCCGATCGGGTTGCCGCTGGCGTAGAGACGGAAGCCCCTCCAGTCGACACCCTCGGTGAACGGCACGCCGAGAAGATGCCACCCGGGCGGGATGTCCCTGGTGAGCTGGCTCAGGAGCCCATACGGCTTGCCCAGGATCAGGAGCGTGGATGGGGCGGGGCTGTAGTACCAGTACCCGGCTCCCGGCGACAGCAGCGAATCCTCGGGATCGAGGAACTGCTGCGTGGACGAATCCCACTTGAACAGCAGAGGCCAGCTTCCGTCGACGCCAAGAATCGCGTCGATCGCGAGTCCCGACCCGGCGTCCAGCGGGACCGAAATGAGGCTGATCCCTGCAGGCACCTGGAGCGGGTACACCGTCTGCGAATCGCCCGCGCCTATTGGCGCAATCGGTGTCCCGACAGGAATGGGTTGGACGCCTTGTGCGGCAGCGTTACCCACCATGAGGGCCGCTGCGCACAGGAAAGCGGAAAGTTTCATCGCTACCTCCACTGCGTTCAGGTGATCGAGGGCGTCACTGCGTTCCCGGGGGCTCGCTCGTCGAGCTCCGCGTTGCGTTGCGGATCGATTTCCATCCTTGCGGAAATCGCGAGCAGGGAATGACCGGGATGCCGCCGGCCGCTCGGCGGCAGCGTTGTGACCCGCCACTCGTGCCGGCGCAGACTACGGCGCTGGCGCCCGACGAGTGACCAAGGATCGCGAAGTCGCGTCGCCGCGGATTCGATGAAGAGCATCGAACCCCAACGCAACGCGGCAACGCTTATGCACGCCATGAGAGCTTTCCCTCCCGATGGGGCGAGTGGGCGGCGCTGGACCTGAACCGATCCGCGATCAAGAGGATCGAAGCGGGGTGCGGTTCGTGCCGAAAGATCCCGTTCGGCTCAAGTCGTGGATCAACCGCTGCTCTATTGAAAATGCTATGCCCCTCTTCGCAACATGGATTGATCGCGGTCAAGCCGCGACGAGAAACTCCGCGGCGCGACATGAGCGGCGCCGCGCCGTTCGCGGCCGCCACGCTTCGCCGCCTCGCCGCCCTGGAATGGCCGCGGCAGCCGCCCGCCGCGTCGCGCAATCCACGGCACGCCCGGCTCCGTTGAGGTAACGTGAAGCCATGCACATTCACGGCCTCGGCGTCGAGCAGGCGCTTGCGAGTCTGAAGACCACGGCTGCCGGCCTCGCTCAGGGCGAGGCGCTGCGTCGCCTGGCGGAGTTCGGACCGAACCGGGTCGAGCAGATGGGTCGCGAGCACCTGCTGCTGACCTTCTCCCGCGAATTCGTCCACTTTTTTGCCGTCATCCTCTGGATAGGCGCCGCGCTGGCCTTCCTGGCGGAGCATTTCGATCCCGACCAGGGCATGGCGCACCTCGGCGTTGCCATCGTCGGCGTCATCGTCATCAATGGAATCTTTTCGTTCTGGCAGGAGTACAAGGCCGGGAAGGCCATCGCCGCGCTGCGCCAGCTGCTGCCGCAGAGGGTCCAGGCGCGGCGCGGCGGCGAGGTTGTGGCGATCCTTGCGACCGACCTCGTGCCCGGCGACGTCGTGCTGCTCGAGGAAGGGAATCTCGTTCCGGCCGACTGCCGGCTGATCAGTGCGTTCGCGCTGCGCGTCAACGCCGCGACGGTCACCGGTGAATCGCTGCCCAAGGCGCGCACCACCGGGCCCAGCGCCGAAGACTCGCCGCTCTACGCAAAGAATGTCGTGCTCGCCGGCACTTCGGTCGTATCCGGACAGGCGCAGGCAGTGGTCTACGCCACGGGAATGCATACCGAGTTCGGCCGGATCGCCCACCTGACGCAGACGGCCGGCGCCGGCCCGTCACCGCTGCAGCGCGAGATCGCGCGTCTGTCGCGCATCGTGGCAGTCCTTGCCACGAGCATGGGCGTGGGGCTGTTCTTCGTCGGCCAGGCGATCGGATTGCCCACCTGGGAGAACCTGCTTTTCGCCATCGGCATCATCGTGGCCAACGTGCCCGAAGGGCTGCTGCCGACGGTGACGCTCTCGCTCGCGATGGCGACGCAGCGCATGGCAAAGCGCAATGCGCTGGTGCGCCACCTGCCGGCGGTCGAGGCGCTGGGGTCGACGACGACGATCTGCTGCGACAAGACCGGCACGCTGACGCAGAACCGGATGTCGGTGCAGCGCCTGTGGCTCGGCGGCGGCTTTCTCGACTTCGACGATCTGGCGGCGCAGCCGCGCCTGACCCGGGACAATCGCGAGCTCTTCGTCAACGCCGCGCTCTGTCACGACTTGAGGGTCACCGACGAGCACGGTCGGCGCAGGCTGCTGGGCGACCCGATGGAACTGGCTCTGGAAAGCATGGGGCGGCAGGTCGTCGGCGAACTTGCCGACTGTCAGCGCATCGACGAGATACCGTTCGACACCGACCGCAAGCGCATGTCGGTGCTGTGCGCCGGGCCTCGGGGTCGCGTTCTCTACTGCAAGGGTGCGCCGGAGACGGTGCTCGGCGTCTGCGACTTCGTGCAGCTGGACGCCGGCGTCGTGCCGATCGATCCGGCGGTGAAGTTGCGCCTGCTGGCGGCGCAGAGGCAGATGGCCGAGGCCGGCCTGCGCGTGCTGGCCTTCGCCCACTGCGCCGTCGCCGACGGCTTGCCGAGCGAAGAGCAGGGCATGATCCTGACCGGCCTGGTCGGGCTGGAAGACCCGCCGCGGAAAGAAGTGCCGGATGCCGTTGCCCGCTGCACCGCGGCCGGCATCCGCATCATCATGGTCACCGGCGACCACCCGCACACCGCGCTGGCAATTGCCCGCCAGATCGGTCTGGTGAAGACCGAGCAGCCGGTGGTCGTCAGCGGCGACGAACTGCGCTCCATCACGCCGGCGCAACTGCAGCTGGCGCTCGACGCGCCGGAGATCGTCTTCGCCCGCGTCGCCGCCGAGCAGAAGATGCTGATCGTCCAGGCGCTGCAGAAGAAAGGCGAGATCGTGGCGGTCACCGGCGACGGCGTCAACGACGCTCCGGCGCTGAAATGCGCCGACATCGGCATCGCGATGGGCATTTCGGGCACCGATGTGGCGAAAGAGGCCGCGGACCTGATCCTGCTCGACGACAATTTCGCCAGCATCGTCGCGGCCATCGAGGAAGGGCGCGCGGTGTTCGAGAACATCCGCAAGTTCCTCACCTACATCCTGAGCTCGAACATACCCGAGCTGGTACCCTATCTTGCCTTTGTGCTGTTCCGCATCCCGCTGCCGCTGACCATCATCCAGATTCTCGCCGTCGACCTCGGCACCGACATGCTGCCGGCGCTGGCGCTGGGTGCCGAGAGGCCCGATCCCGACGTGATGCGCCGTCCGCCAAGGGCGCGCAACGAACGGCTGCTGTCGTGGGGACTGCTGGCGCGCGCCTATCTGTTTCTCGGCGCGCTCGAGGCCCTGGGGGCGATGGCCGTGTATTTCTTCGTGCTCGATGCCGCGGGCTGGCAGTACGGCACCCGCCTGGACCGGGCCGATCCGCTGTATCTGCAGGCGACGTCCGCCTGCCTCGCGACCATCGTGGCCATGCAGATGGTAAACGTCTTTCTCTGCCGCCACCCGCGCAAATCGTCGCTGTCGTTCGGGATCTTCAGCAACCCGTACCTCCTGCTGGCGCTGGCGGCCGAGGCCGGCGTGATCCTGTTCATCGTCTACACTCCGGCCGGCAACTGGCTGTTCGGCGCCGCAGCACTCGGCCCCGGCGTCTGGCTGCTGGCGCTGGCCTGCGCAGTGCTGATGTGGCTCCTCGAAGAAGCGCGGAAGGCGTGGCTGCGCCGGGTGCGGGCGCGGGCGGGGCCGGCCGCCTGACCGTCGGCTCGTCCTGGCGTCCGGGCATCCGGGCGTCGTAACCCTGGCAGCGGAACCCCTGACGGGTCTGCATTTCCGCTTTTTTGACTTGGATCAACCGAACCCGCCCCGCCGCTGGCGATCCACCACCCTGCCTTGTGGTAACCTCACCGACAGCAAATCGGGGTTGAAGTTCCTATCCTTGAGGGTGTCTCAGAAATGCATGTCTCCTGTCGCGCTAACCCGAATCCGTGAAGGGTTGAAACCATGTTAAAACAAATTCGCAAGGGCGCACTGCTGTCGCTGCTGATGGCGGCAATGTGCCTTTCGGCCACCCCCGCAGCTGCCGCGGACGCGAAGGACCTTGTGCTCAAGGGCGATGCCAAGTGCACCGCCTGCCATGACGACTCGTCGGCCCCGCAGCTTCTGGGGATCGGCAAGACGATGCACGGAACGCGGGCAGACGGCCGCACGCCGACCTGCACCAGCTGTCACGGCGACAGCAAGGGCCACGCCGAACCTGCGGGTGCCCAGGCCAAGCCGGACGTCATCTACGGCCGCAAGGCGGCGTCGCCGGCGGCCGTCCAGAACGAGTCCTGCCTCAGCTGCCACCAGAAGGACTCCAAGCGCCACCTCTGGGCGGGCAGCATTCACGACGTCCGCGACGTCGCCTGCGCCTCGTGCCACAACATCCACCGCGGCACCGACAAGGTTCTCGACAAGCTGACCCAGCCCGAAGTGTGCTACGCCTGCCATGCGGGCCAGCGCATCAAGGCCGGCAAGCCGTGGCACCACCCGGTCATCGAAGGCAAGATGACCTGTTCCGACTGCCACAACGCACACGGTTCGGCCGGGCCGATGCTGATGAAGCGCGACACCGTGGTCGAGACCTGCTACACCTGCCATGCGGAGAAGCGCGGCCCCTTCGTGCACGACCACCCGCCGGTGACCGAGAACTGCGGGATCTGCCACGAGGTTCACGGCACGACCGCCGAGAACCTGCTGAAGACCCGGCAGCCGTTCCTGTGCCAGACCTGCCACACGCCGCACGGCCCCTTCCCGCCGGCCGTCGCCACGGGCAAGACGCCGCAACAGCCGGGATGGTGGAATGGATCGACCATCACGCAGGGCCGCGGCTGCACGAACTGCCATACCGAGATTCATGGCAGCAACAACCCGAGCCTGACCGCTCCGACTCCGCAGCGCTTCTTCCGTTGAGATGGTGGAACGATCATGACCAAGAAAGCCAACAAAGAGCATCGCAATGGCATTGGGTCCAGCCGGAAGATACTGGTTCTCGCCCTGCTGGCGGCCTTTGGCCAGGCGCAGGCCGCGGATGACAACGTCGCAGCGCTGACCAACCCCGACACGGCGGTCGTCTCGGGCGGCGTGGGCGTGGCCAGCGGCAACAGCGCGGATCGCGCGCTGTTCGGCCAATACAACGGCTGGCGCACCAACGAGGTCAACCTGCTGCTCGACTTCCTTTACGTCAAGCGCGACGACGCGGGCATGTGGACGAGGGCCGAGGGCAGCAACCTGGGCCTCGACATCCTGGAATTCGGTCTGTCCGGCGGCAAGCAGGGCGACTGGCAGGTCTCGCTCGACTACAACCAGATGGTCCGCCGCGATCCGCGCACGATCAATACCGGCATGCAGGGCGCGGGAACGACCACGCCGACCATCGGCAACAGCCTGGTCGCGCCGGGTACCGGCAGCGACATCGACCTGTCGCAGAAGCGCAAGGGGCTCACGCTGGGCGCGTCCAAGTGGATCGTGCCCAACCTCGCCTTCGAGGCGACCTACAAGATCGAGGAGAAGGACGGCTCGCGCCTGTGGGGCGTCGGCGGCTATTGCTCGAATGCGATGGCCCCGTTCTGCAACGGCCCGCAGCGCCCGACGGTCGGCGCGCTCTACGTGACGCCGGAACCGATCAACTCGACGACGCAGCAGTTCGACGCCAAGTTCACGTATTCCGGCAGCGGATTCGGCCTCACCGCCGGCTACTACGGGTCGTTCTTCAGCAATGCCAACAGCGTCATGACCCCGGTTTTCCCCTTCGGCGGATCGACGATCACCAACACCGGCAGCACGCTCGGATCGCTGGCCGCGGTCCTGGCGCAGCCGGTCGCGCTGCCGCCCGACAGCCAGGCGAACCAGGTCTACCTGTCCGGCTACGCTGCGCTGCCGCTGAACACGCGGATAAACGTCAAGGCCACGTATACCCGCGCCACGCAGAACGAGAGCTACGCCGGCCAGCTCCTGTCGGGTGCCGTTCCCGGACCCAGCAGCCTGAACGGGGACGTGCAGACGACGCTGGTCCAGGTCGGCCTCACCTCGCGTCCGCTGCCCAACCTGAACATCAACGCCAACGCCCGCTACGAGGACAGGAAGGACAAGACCGACCTGGGCAATTACGTCGTGGCAACGAACGGCTCGCTGTTCACCAATTGGCCGAACTCCTCGAACGTGGGCAGCGCCAAGCTGGAAGCCGGCTACCAGATGGCGGACGTGGCTCGGGCCACGCTCGGCGTCGACTGGGCCGGCGTCAACCGCGACCGTCCGGTCAGCACGACCTGGATCCCGAACACGTCGATGGCCGCGATGCGCGAAAGCACCAACGAGACCGGCGTCTATGCGGAACTGCGGCGTTCGATGTCCGAGACGGTCAACGCCGCGCTCAGCTATCGTTACGCCGAGCGCGACGGCTATCACTGGTACGCGATCGACCCGGCCGCCGGCTACCCGTTCGTGCGCTTCGACTCGCTTACCAGTTCGACCGGCATCTTCCCGGCGATCATGATGGATCGCACGCGCAACACCGTGAAGCTGACCGCCGACTGGGCGCCCACGAGCGCACTGTCGCTGAATTTCGCTCTCGAGGGCGGCAGGGACAGCTACGACCGGCCGGCGCAGGGCGGTGTGCACGACACCGATTTCCAGCTGTACAACGTCGATGCCGCGCTGGCGCTGTCCGACAACTGGAAGGCCACCGGCTACGCGAGCTGGGGCAAGCAGACGCTGAACATGCAGCAAGCCATCGGCTATGCCGCCGACCTGGACCAGGTCAACACCGCCGTGGGACTCGGCGTCGTCGGCAAGCTCAACGCCGGGTGGGAAGTGGGCGGCGACGTGAGCTACCTGGAGGACAGGAACCACTACAACCTCAGCATGAACACCGCCGAGACCGTATCGAACCTTCCGGACAGCTCGTATCGCGCCACGCTGCTGAAGCTCTACGGCAAGTACGCGCTCGACAAGAAGTCCGACCTCCGGTTCGACCTGATCCAGCAATGGGCGCAGTACAACGACTTCGGCTGGGGATACAACGGCGTTCCGTTCGCCTACTCGGACAACACGACGGTGACGATGCAGCCGACGCAGAACGTCACTTACTTCGGCGTACGCTACATCTACAGATTCAAGTGATCGGCATGAAACGGGGTTAAGTAGGAAATGGAGGCGTCAGCCCGGCGCACAGGCCGGCAACGCTACGGTGGCGGCTCGATGCGATTTTTCGGCTTGCAACAAAACAGTCAGCGAGGTTCACAAATGAAGCGCACGATAGTCAGAGGTGGCTTGATAGCACTCTTGACATCCGTCCTGGTAGCTTGCGGCGGCGGAGGGAGTGATGGAATCA
>CAIWHR010000161.1 GCA_903912485.1 uncultured beta proteobacterium
CGCCGCCGCGCCCGCCGCACTCGCCGCCGAGGCTGTCGCCGAGCCTGTCGCAGAACCCGCCGCGATCGCCGCCGGCGACGTGATCAAGACGGCGCTGACGGCCGAGGTCCGCGCCGGGCATCTCTACCTGTTCATGCCGCCGCTGCTGCGGCTCGAGGACTACGTCGCGCTGCTCGGCGCGATCGAGGCGACGGCCTCGGCGCTGGCGCAGCCGGTCGCCATCGAGGGCTATACGCCGCCGCGCGACCCGCGCCTCCGCGTGCTCAACGTGACGCCGGACCCGGGCGTGATCGAGGTCAACGTGCATCCGGCGTCGTCGTGGGACGAGCTGATCGCGACCACCGAGACGCTGTACGAGGAAGCGCGGCAGACGCGGCTGGGCACCGAGAAGTTCATGCTCGACGGGCACCACACCGGCACCGGCGGCGGCAACCACGTGACGCTCGGCGGCGCGACGCCGGCCGACAGCCCGCTGCTGCGCCGCCCGGACCTGCTGCAGAGCCTGATCACCTACTGGCAGAACCATCCGTCGCTGTCGTACCTGTTCTCCGGCCTGTTCATCGGCCCGACCAGCCAGGCGCCGCGCGTCGACGAGGCGCGCGACGACCGGCTCTACGAGCTCGAGATCGCCTTCCAGCAGATGAACCGCAAGCACGTCGCCGGCCAGGAATCGCCGACGCCGTGGCTGGTCGACCGGCTGCTGCGGCACATGCTGACCGATCTCACCGGCAACACGCACCGCGCCGAGTTCTCGATCGACAAGCTGTATTCGCCCGACAGCGCGACCGGGCGGCTCGGACTGCTCGAATTCCGCGCCTTCGAGATGCCGCCGCACGCGCGGATGAGCGCGGTGCAGATGCTGCTGCTGCGCGCGCTGGTCGCGCGGTTCTGGCAGACGCCGTATCGCGGGCCGCTGGTCCGCTGGGGAACGTCGCTGCACGACCGCTGGCTGCTGCCGCAGTTCGTCGCCGCCGACGCGCACGACGTCGTCGCCGATCTCAACGCCGCCGGCTACCCGTTCGCGCAGAGCTGGTTCGCGCCGTTCGTCGAGTTCCGCTTCCCGCGCTTCGGCACCGTCAGCTACGACGGCGTCACCATCGAACTGAGGCAGGCGATCGAGCCCTGGCACGTGCTGGGCGAGGAGATGAGCGCCGGCGCCACCGCGCGCTACGTCGACTCGTCGGTCGAGCGGCTGCAGGTCAAGGTCACCGGCATGACCGGCGAGCGTCACCGCCTCGCCTGCAACGGCCGCCCGCTGCCGCTGGCTTCGACCGGCGTGCCCGGCGAGTTCGTCGCCGGCGTGCGCTTTCGCGCCTGGAATCCGCCGTCGGCGCTGCACCCGACGATCGGCGTGCAGGCGCCGCTGGTGTTCGACCTGGTCGACGTCTGGGCGGGGCGCGCGCTCGGCGGCTGCACCTACCACGTCGCGCATCCCGGCGGCCGTCACTACGACGCTTTCCCGGTGAACGCCAACGAGGCCGAGGCCCGGCGCCACACGCGGTTCTGGGCGCACGGCCACACGCCCGGCCCGATGCGTCTTGCCGACGAGCCGCCGAACCCGGCGACGCCGACCACTCTGGACCTGCGTTGGCTGCCCGGCCCCGAGGGCATCGCATGATCCGGACCCGCTTCGCGCCCAGCCCGACCGGCTTCCTGCACCTGGGCGGCGCCCGCACGGCGCTGTTCGCCTGGGCTTACGCGCGCCGCCACCGCGGCACGTTCATCCTGAGGATCGAGGACACCGACGTCGCACGCTCGACGCCGGAAGCGGTCCAGGCGATTCTCGACGCGATGGCGTGGCTGGGCCTCGACTGCGACGAAGGCCCGTTCTACCAGATGCAGCGGATGGACCGTTATCGCGCGGTCGTCGCCGACATGCTGGAGCGCGGGCTCGCGTATCGCTGCTACCTGCCGCCCGCCGAGCTCGACGCGCTGCGCGCGGCGCAGACGGCCCGCGGCGAGAAGCCGCGCTACGACGGCCGCTGGCGGCCCGAGCGGGCTGCGGGCCTGGTCCCGCCGCCCGGGATCCTGCCCGTCATCCGTTTCCGCAACCCGCTCGAAGGCAGCGTCGCCTGGGACGATCGCGTCAAGGGCCGGATCGAGATATCCAACGGCGAGCTCGACGACCTCGTCATCGCGCGTCCCGACGGCACGCCGACGTACAACTTCTGCGTGGTCGTCGACGACCTCGACATGCGGATCACGCACGTCGTCCGCGGCGACGACCACGTCAACAACACGCCGCGGCAGATCAACATCATCCGTGCGCTCGGCGCCGACCCCCCCGTCTACGCGCACCTGCCGACGGTGCTGGGCGAGGACGGCCAGAAGCTGTCCAAGCGCCACGGCGCGGTGAGCGTGATGCAGTACGAGGAGATGGGCTACCTGCCCGAAGCGATGCTGAACTTCCTCGCGCGCCTGGGCTGGGCGCACGGCGACGCCGAGATCTTCAGCCGCGACGAACTGGTCGAGTGGTTCGACCTCGACGCCATCAGCCCGTCGCCGGCGCGCTTCGACACGGCCAAACTCGCGTGGGTGAACCAGGAGCAGATGAAGCGCCTGCCCGGGGACGAACTCGGGCGGCGGCTCGTCGCGTACCTGCAGCGGGCCGGCCTCGATCCCGCCGCGGGGCCCGACCCGGGCGCGGCGGCGGCGCTGCTGCGCGACCGCGTGTCGACGCTGGTCGAGATGGCCGATGCCGCGCGCTATTTCTACGCGACGCCGCATCCCGACGCGCAGGCGGTCGCGGCGCAGGTCGGCGCCGCCAACCGGCCGGCGCTGGCGGAGCTCGCCGCCGAGTTCGAGACCCTTGCCTGGACGCGCGAAGCGATCCTCGCCGCGGTGAAGGCCGCCGCCGCGCGCCACGGCCTCAAGCCGGGGCAGGTGATGATGCCGCTGCGCCTACTCGTCTGCGGGATGCTGCAGACGCCGGCCATCGACGCCGTGCTGGCGCTGCTCGGGCGCCAGGCGACGCTTTCCCGGCTCGGCGCCGCGCTGGCCCCGTAGCACCGGGTTTCGCTGCGCCCGGCGCCGGGCTACAATACCGATTTCCGGAACTTGTCGCCCATGACCAAGTTCGTCTTCGTGACCGGCGGCGTCGTTTCGTCTCTCGGGAAGGGCATCGCCGCCGCGTCGCTGGCCGCGATCCTCGCCTCGCGCGGCATCCGCGTCACCAATCTCAAGCTCGATCCGTACATCAACGTCGATCCCGGGACGATGAGCCCGTTCCAGCACGGCGAGGTCTTCGTCACCGAGGACGGCGCCGAGACCGACCTCGACCTCGGCCATTACGAGCGCTTCGTCGACGTGAAGATGGGCCGGCGCAACAACTTCACGACCGGGCAGATCTACGACAGCGTGATCCGCAGGGAGCGCCGCGGCGACTACCTCGGCGGGACCGTGCAGGTGATCCCGCACATCACCGACGAGATCAAGAGCTGGATCGTCGCTGGCGCCGGCGACGCCGAAGTCGCCGTGGTCGAGGTCGGCGGCACCGTCGGCGACATCGAGTCGCTGCCGTTCCTCGAGGCGATCCGGCAGATGGGCATCACGCTGGGCCGCGAGAACGTCTGCTACATCCACCTGACGCTGGTGCCGTACATCGCCACCGCCGGCGAGATGAAGACCAAGCCCACGCAGCACTCGGTCAAGGAGCTGCGCGAGATCGGCATCCAGCCCGACGTCGTGCTCTGCCGCGTCGACCGGCCGCTGCAGGACAGCGACCGGCGCAAGATCGCGCTGTTCACCAACGTGGCGCCCGAGGCGGTGATTCCCGCGGCCGACGCCGATTCGATCTACAAGATTCCGGCGGCGCTGCACGCGGAGGGGCTCGACGCGATCGTGTGCAAGAAGCTCCTGCTCGACGTTCCGCCCACCGACCTGTCGACGTGGAACCGCCTGGTCGACGCGATCGAACACCCGGAGAGCTCGGTCAGGATCGCGATGGTCGGCAAGTACGTCGACCTGACCGAATCGTACAAGTCGCTGTCGGAAGCGCTGACGCACGCCGGCATCCACACCCGCAGCAAGGTCGTCATCCAGTACGTCGACTCCGAGACCATCGAGCGCGACGGCACCGGCGCGCTCGCCGGCATGGACGCGATACTCGTCCCCGGCGGCTTCGGCAAGCGCGGCGTCGAGGGCAAGATCGCCGCGATCCGCTACGCGCGCGAGAACGGCGTTCCGTACCTCGGCATCTGTCTCGGCATGCAGCTCGCGGTGATCGAGTGCGCGCGGCACATGGCGGGATTGACCGGCGCCAACAGCACCGAATTCGACCCCGCGACGCCGCACCCGGTCGTCGCGCTGATCACCGAATGGCAGAATCGCGACGGCTCGGTCGAGCGGCGCACCGAGGCGTCCAACCTGGGCGGGACGATGCGCCTCGGCGCACAGCCCTGCGAGGTGGTGCCGGGCTCGCTCGCGCACCGGATCTACGCGTCGACCACCGTCGCCGAGCGGCATCGCCACCGCTACGAGGTCAACAACCACTACCTGCCGCGGCTGGAAGCGGCGGGTCTGTCCGTCGGCGCCTGGGCCAAGAGCGCGACGTCGGGCGACCTGTGCGAGATGGTCGAACTGCCGTCGCACCCCTGGTTTTTCGGCTGCCAGTTCCATCCCGAGTTCACGTCGAATCCGCGGCGCGGCCATCCGCTGTTCAAAGCTTTCGTGCGCGCCGCGCTCGAACGCAGCCGGCTTGCCGGCGGCACCGCGGCGACGCCGGCGGAACTCGTCGCTTCGGGCTGACGCGATGAGGCTCTGCGGGTTCGAGGCCGGGCTCGATCGACCTCTGTTCCTCATCGCCGGGCCCTGCGTCGTCGAGTCGCTGCAGCTGCAGATCGACGTCGCCGGGCAGCTGCAGGAGATCTGCGCCGGTCTCGGGATGCCGTTCATCTTCAAGTCCTCGTACGACAAGGCCAACCGGACCTCCGGCGCTTCGTTCCGCGGTCCGGGCGCGCAGGAGGGCCTCGCCGTGCTGGCCGAGGTCAAGCGCCAGCTGGGCGTGCCGGTGCTGACCGACGTGCACACCGAAGCCGAGGTGCCGGCCGCCGCGGCGGTCGCCGACGTGCTGCAGACGCCCGCTTTCCTGTGCCGGCAGACCGATTTCATCCAGGCGGTCGCGCGTGCCGGCAAGCCGGTCAACATCAAGAAGGGCCAGTTCCTGGCGCCCGGGGACATGCTGCAGGTCGTCGCCAAGGCGCGCGCGGCGAGCGGCGCCGACAACATCCTCGTCTGCGAGCGCGGCGCTTCGTTCGGCTACCACAACCTCGTGTCCGACATGCGCTCGCTGGCGATCATGCGCGGCACCGGCTGCCCGGTCGTCTTCGACGCGACGCATTCGGTGCAGCTTCCCGGTGCGCAGGGCGGCGCCAGCGGCGGCCAGCGCGAATTCGTTCCGGTGCTGGCGCGCTCTGCCGTGGCGGCGGGCGTCGCCGGCGTGTTCATGGAGACGCATCCGCGCCCGGAAGAAGCGCTGTCCGACGGCCCGAACGCGTGGCCGCTCGCGCGCATGCGCGCGCTGCTGGAAACATTGATGGCACTCGACGCGACGGTCAAGCGCGCGGGCTTTGCCGAAACCGAATTCATGGCCGCGGCGTCGCCGTGACCGCCACCCTCGACTGGAGCCTCGCGCATGTACGTGCACCTCGTCCTGATCAAGCTGAAGCCGGGAGTCGTTCGCGCCGACCCGAAGGTGGCGGCGTTCGAAGCGCTGCTCGCCGAATTGCCGAAGAAGGTGAGCGGGCTCGTGCGCTGGGAGTGCGGCTGGAACACGACCGAGCGGCCGATCGCCTACGACTTCGGCCTCAACTCGGGTTTCGCGACGCGCGAGGACCTCGATGCCTACGGGCCGAATCCTGCGCACCAGGAAGTGGTGGCGCGGCTGCGCGAGATCGCCGACTGGGTGATCTGCGACTACGCGCTGGGGGAATGGGTCAGCGACTGACCCGCTGCAATTCCGGTACCAACAACGCTTCTCTGAGGATAACTGCATGAGTGCCATTGTCGACGTCATCGCGCGCGAGATTCTCGATTCTCGCGGCAACCCCACCATCGAGGCCGACGTGGTCCTCGAATCCGGCGAGTCGGGCCGTGCTGCCGTGCCTTCGGGCGCGTCGACCGGGTCGAAGGAAGCCATCGAACTGCGCGACGGCGACGCCGCCCGCTACTTCGGCAAAGGCGTCATGAAAGCGGTCGACCACGTCAACACCGAGCTGTGCGAGGCGATCATCGGCCTCGACGCGACCGAGCAGGCGTTCATCGACAAGACGATGTGCGACCTCGACGGCACCGACAACAAGTCGCGGCTGGGCGCCAACGCGATCCTCGCCGTGTCCTGCGCGGTGGCCAAGGCCGCGGCCGACGAGTCGTCGCTTCCGCTTTACCGCTATCTGGGCGGCGCGGGCGAGATGCAGCTGCCGGTGCCGCTGATGAACGTGATCAACGGCGGCGCGCACGCGAACAACAGGATCGACCTGCAGGAGTTCATGCTGGTCCCGCTCGGCGCGCCGAGCTTCCGCGAGGCGCTGCGCTACGGCGCCGAGGTTTTCCACACGCTGAAGAAGATCATCGACGCCCGCGGCATGCCGACGACCGTCGGCGACGAAGGCGGCTTCGCGCCGAACCTCGCGTCCAACGAGGCGGCGCTGCAGCTGCTGGTCGAGGCGATCGACAAGGCGGGCTACATCCCGGGAACCGACATCGCGCTGGCGCTCGACTGCGCGGCGAGCGAGTTCTACCGGGACGGCAGGTACCAGCTCGAATCGGAGGGCCTCGCGCTGACCGCGGAACAGTTCACCGACATGCTCGCGACGTGGTGCGACAAGTACCCGATCATCAGCATCGAGGACGGCATGTCCGAGCACGACTGGGACGGCTGGAAGCTGCTCACCGACCGGCTGGGCAAGAAGGTCCAGATCGTCGGCGACGACCTGTTCGTGACCAACACCAGGATCCTGAAGCAGGGCATCGCCAAGGGCGTCGCCAATTCGATCCTGATCAAGATCAACCAGATCGGGACGCTGTCGGAGACCTTCGGCGCGATCACGATGGCCAACCGCGCCGGCTACACCGCGGTCATTTCGCACCGCTCGGGCGAGACCGAGGACAGCATGATCGCCGACATCGCCGTCGGCACCAACGCCGGGCAGATCAAGACCGGCTCGCTGTCGCGCTCCGACCGCATCGCCAAGTACAACCAGCTGCTGCGGATCGAGGAAGACCTGGGCGACGCCGCCAGCTACCCGGGCCGCAGCGCCTTCTTCCAGCTGAAGTAGCGGCGTCACCTTGCGCTGGCTCGCCCTCGCCTTCGTGCTGCTGATCGCCGCGCTGCAGTATCCGATGTGGCTGGGCAAGGGCGGCTGGCTGCAGGTGCGCGAGGTCGGGCGCTCGATCGAGCAGCAGCGCGGCGTCAATGCGACGCTGAAGGCGCGCAACGACGCGCTCGACGCCGACGTCCGCGACCTGAAGACCGGCTTCGAGGCGGTCGAGGAGCGCGCGCGCAGCGAGCTCGGCATGGTGCGGCAGGACGAGGTGTTCTTCCAGCTGCAGTCGGCGTCCGGGCGCAGCGACGCCGCGCCCGCCGCACCGCGCAACACCGATCCGCCGCCGGCGCCGCGCAAGAGCGAGACCGCAGCGGCGCCGCACTGACCGGGCGCCCCGAGCGCAGCGAAAGGCCTCCGGTCGATGCAACGCGCCACCTCGCGTCACAACCCGCGCCTGCGCGAAGCCGCAAGGCTGGTCGCGTCGGCGCGCGACCGGCGCAAGGCCGGCCGCTGCGTGCTCGAAGGCGAGCACTTGGTCGGCGTCTACTGGGACCGCTTCGGGCCGCCCGAGACGCTCGTCGTCACCGACGAGGCGCTGGCCCGCGAGGCGGCGCGCGCGCTGGTCGCGCGCGGTCCGGAACGCACGCTGGTCGTGCCGGCGGCGCTGTTCGCGGAGCTCGCGACGCTGCCGGCGGGCGTCGGGATGCTCGCGGTGGTGTCCACGCCGCAGTCGTCGGGGGCCGCCGCCGCGGACTTCTGCCTGCTGCTCGACGACGTGCAGGATCCCGGCAACGTGGGCTCGATGCTGCGCTCGGCCGCCGCCGCAGGCGTGAGCCAGGTGCTGCTGTCGAAGCACTGCGCGTTCGCCTGGTCGCCCAAGGTGCTGCGGGCGGGGCAGGGCGCGCACTTCTTCGTCGACATCCGCGAGGATGCCGACCTGCCCGCGTGGGCCGCCGCCTATGCGCGGACCGGGGGCGAGGTGCTGGCGATGGTTGCCGCCGGCGGGACCGGCCTCTACGCGACGGCGCTGACCGGGCGGATCGCGCTGGCGATCGGCAACGAAGGCGCCGGGCTGTCGGCGGCGCTCGCGGCGACGGCGACGCGCCGCGTCACGATCCCGATGCCGGGCGGAATGGAATCGCTCAACGCCGCCGCGGCGACGGCGGTGTGCCTGTTCGAGTGCGTCCGGCAGCGCACCGGCCGCGTGGCGTCGCGCGTCAGCTGCCCTTGACGCCGCCGTGCGTGAGGCCGACGACGATCTCCTTCTGGATCAGGATCGTCAGCAGCAGCACCGGCAGCGTGACGATGATCGCCGCCGCGGCCAGCGGGCCCCAGGCGAGCTGCTCGAAGGTGAGCACGTTGTAGACGGCGACCGGGAGCGTGCGCGTCTCGCGGCCGGCGAGCACCGCGCCGAACACGAAGTTGTTCCACGAGAAGATGAACGCCAGGATGGTGCCGACGACGACCCCGGGGCGCGCCAGCGGCAGCGCGACGTAGCGGAACGTCGTCCACACGCTGCCGCCGTCGATCAGCGCCGCCTCCTCGAGCTCCTTGGGCAGCGTCTCGAAGTAGCCGGCCATGATGTAGACGACGATCGGCACGGTGATGACCAGGTGCGTGATCACCAGCGCGGTCAGCGTGTTGTTGAGGCCGAGGAACTGGAACACGGTGAACAGCGGTATCAGGTACGACAGCGCCGGCGTCATCCGCGCGATCAGGATCACGACGGTGAGCTTGTGCGCGCCGGCGCGGGCGATGCCGAAGCCCGCCGGGACGCCGATCAGCAGCGCCACCAGCGTCGCGCCGCCGGAGACGACGATGCTGTTCCACAGGTAGCGCCCGATCGAGTTCTGCTCGAACACCGCGACGAAGTTGGCGAAGGTCGGCGGGCTGGGGATGAACACCGGCGGGTAGGTGATGTTGTCGATCTCGGTCTTCAGCGACAGCGACAGCATCCAGAGAAAGACGAGGATAGCCGGCGACACGATGACGACGACCGACAGCCAGAAGCCCAGCCTGCGCAGTGCGCGCCTGACGCGCAGCCGCACCGGACGCGCCGGACGCGCCGGAGACCCCGGGCCGGCCGCCGCGCTCGCTCGCTTCAGCTCCATTTGGTCTTCTCGCGCACGTGCAGGAGCAGCAGCGCCAGCGCCAGGACGATGACGAAGAAGACGACGACGACCGCCGACGCGGTGCCGATGTTGTAGAACGCGAACGCCTGCAGGTACAGGTAGAGGTTGATCGTCTCCGACGCGGTGCCCGGGCCGCCGCCGGTGATCACGTAGATGGTGTCGAAGGTCTTCAGCGCGTCGATGGTGCGGATCACCGCGGCGACCACCAGGAACGGCGCCACCAGCGGCAGCGTGATGAAGCGGAACAGCTGCCACTCGGTCGCGCCGTCGAGCCGCGCCGACTCGTAGGGTTCGGTCGGCAGCGCGGCCAGCCCGCCGAGGACGATCAGCATCACCAGCGGCGTCCAGTGCCAGACTTCGACCATGACCAGGCTGGGAATCACCAGCGTCGGCGAGTACACCCACAGCGAGGGGGGCAGACCGACCAGCGACAGCAGGTAGTTGAGCACGCCCTGCTGCGGGTGGAACATCATCGTCCACACCAGCGCGACCGCGACGGGGGTCGCCATCATCGGCATGATGAACACGCCGCGCAGCACGCCGCGAAAGGGAAACTCGCGGTGGAAGATCATCGCCGCCGCGGTGCCGAGCAACAGCGGCACGACGACCGCCAGCGCCGTGAAGTAGAACGTGTGCACGACGGCTTCGATGAAGCGCCGGTTGACCAGCAGCGTTTCGTAGTTCTCGAGCCCGACGAAGTGCGCGGCCGACCCGATCTTCCAGTCGAACACGCTCATCCACAGCGTGAACAGCCAGGGGAACACGATCACCGCACCGATGACGACCAGCGCCGGCGCGATGAACAGCCGGTAGCTGCGGCGGCGGCGCGCGAGGAAGCCCGCGCGCGGCGCGGCGGGCGTCACGGTCATCGACATGGTCGCGAACGAGGGCAGGGCGCCGCGGACGGCAGCGCGCGAAAAGCCGCGCGCGCCGCCGCTGGCGCGAGTCTTACGCCTTCTCGCTCTTGTCGAGTATCGGCTGGAACTCCGCGGTGGCCTTCCTGAGCTCGGTCGCCGCGTCGGCGCCGTTGATCATGTTGGTCAGCGCGATGCCGAAGATGTCGCGGAACTCGGTGACCGGCACGATGATCGGCAGCCCCGGCTGCGCGATCCGCGCCGACGTCAGCATGCACTCGATCCACTGCCGGGGTGCCTTGATGTCGGTCGACGTCTGCGCCGCGATGTACGCCGAGTTGCGCACCGGCGCGCCGGCCGCCGCCTGCAGCATCCGGAACTGGTTGGCCTTGTTCGACGCCCACTGCAGGTACAGCCACGACGGCCCCTTCTTCTTGCTGAACGACGAGATGCCCTCGCCGTCGCCGAACATCGCCGAGACCTGCGCCTTGGGGCCCGGCGGCATCACGCCGTAGCCGACCTTGCCGACGATGCGCGACTTGGCCGGATCCTCGAGCGGCTGCGCGAAGCCGATGCCGTCGAGCCACATCGCCGCCTTGCCCTGCAGGAACAGGCTCTGCGCCTCGTTCCAGTTGTAGCCGGCGACACCCTGCGGGCCGTACTTGGACAGCAGCGTCTGGTAGATCTTCGCCGACTCGACGGCCGCCGCGTTGTCGGTCATCAGCCTGCCGTTGGTGGCGTCGACGAAGCCGCCGCCGCAGCCCAGCAGGAAGCTCGTCCACGCCGGCACGTTGGCGTTCTTGAGGCCGCGGGCGACGAAGCCGGAGATGCCCTTCGCCGGGTCGTTCAGCTTCGCCGCGGCGTCGATGATTTCGGCGAAGCTCTTCGGGTACGCGACGCCTTTCGCGTCGAACAGCTCCTTGTTGTAGTAGATGACCCAGGGGTCGATGTTGAACGGCAGGCTGTCGATGCGGCCGTCGGGCTGCGTCGCCCACGCCATGCCGCCCTTGGAGAAATCGGCGAAATCGAGGTTGGGGTCGGTGATCGACTTGTCGGCCATCAGCGGCCGCACGTCCTCCATCCACTTGTTCTTGCCGAACATGCGCTTCTGCACGTGATACGACAGCGCGATCACGTCGAAGCTGGTGTTGCCGGAGTTGAACTCGATGACCGCCTTCTGCCTCTGCTGCTGCTCGGGAATCATCTCGGACCCGACGCCGATGCCCGTCATGTCCTCGAATTCCTTGTGGAACCTGGTCAGGAGATCGCCGCGCGGGCTCTTGTTCAGAAAGACCTCGATCTTCTCGCCCTTGAACCGCTTCCAGTCGAACGCAGCCTGCGCGCTCGCCGCCAGCTGGCCGGCGCCGGGAATCACGCCCAGCGCCGCGGCGCCCAGGCCCGCCTGCAGCAGCCGGCGGCGTTGTGGTCCGGACTCGTTGTGGTCATCGCGATCTGCCATGCTGTCTTCCTCCTTGGGTCCCTGCGTTGGTCATGCCGCCGGACGAGCGATGCCCGGCAGCACGAATCCTGCGGTCGTCGCCGCGAAAGCGCCCATCATAGCGCGGCGTCGGCCAGTCCGGCTTGGCGCAGTGCGGCAAACAGGCGCGTGCGCGCGCCCTCGTCCAGCGCGACCAGCGGCGGACGCACCGCCGTCCAGCCGGGATCGCCGTTGCGCTCGGCGACGACGGCCTTGAAACCGGGCAGCAGCGGCTGCCGGAATGCGATCTCGAGGAAGACGGCGATCCGCGCTTCGTCGGCGGCGGTGACGCCGGGCGCGAGCAGCGGGCGCACCAGCGCGGGAGCGACGTTGGCGACACCGCAGATGGTGCCGGCGCCGCCGGCGCGCATCAGCTTCGGCAGGTCGGGTTCGTGGCCGACCATGATGGCGAGCTGCGGCACGCGCGCGAGCAGCGCCGCCGTGTTGTTCCAGTCGCCGGCGCTGTCCTTGACGCCGGCGACGACGCCCGGATACGCGGCGGCGAGCCGCTCGATCAGGTCGACCGACAGCGGCACGCCCGACACCTGCGGGATGTGATAGAGGTAGACGCGCAGCCGCGGGTCGGCGACCGCGTCGATCAGCCGCGCGTACCACGCGAACAGCCCGTCGTCGGACACGTCCTTCCAGAAGAACGGCGGCAGCACGAGGCACGCCGCGCAGCCCGACTGCACGCCGTGGCGAGTCAGCTCGACGGTGTCCGGCAGCGCGGCGCAGCCGGTGGCGGCGACCACTTGCCGGCCGGGAATGCCGGCCGCGAGCAGCGCGTCGGCGCCGGCCATGCGCTCGGCCACGGTGAACGACTGCCCTTCACCGGTGGTCCCGAACGGCGCGACGCCGTCGACGCCCCGCGCCAGCAGCGACTGCGCGTGGCGCGCCAGCCGCGCCCCGTCGACGCCGCCGGCGGCGTCGAGGGGCGTCAACAGCGCGCACCACAGGCCGCGCACACCTGATGCATCGTTCATGTTCGATCGGCTCCTGGAGTCACTGGGCGCGGTGGCGCGGGTGGGGTGACGCGGTCAGTAGATGTGCCGCGCCAGTTCGGCGCGATGCAGAATCGTGGTCGCGATTTCCTCGATCGACTTCGCCGACGTGTCGAGCATCGGAATCCGCTCGCGGTGCATCAACTCCTCCGCCTCGCGCACCTCGTGCCGGCAGTTCTCGATCGCCGCGTACTTGCTCGCGGGCCGGCGTTCCTCGCGGATCCGGTGCAGCCGGTCGGGGTGGATCGTCAGGCCGAACAGCCGCGCGCGGTGCGGCAGGATCGACGCCGGCAGCTTGTGATCGGCGAAGTCGTCGGGAGTGAGCGGAAAATTCGCCGCGCGGACGCCGAACTGCAGCGCGAGGTAGAGCGAGGTCGGCGTCTTGCCGCAGCGGGAGACGCCGACCAGGATCACCTGCGCCTTGGCGAGATCCCGCGTCGCCGCGCCGTCGTCGTGCGTCTGCGTGAAGTTGATCGCGTCCATCCGAGCGAAATAGTCGTTGCTGTTGGCGATGCCGTGCGAGCGGCCGGCGGTGTGTGAACTCTTCGATCCCAGTTCCGCCTCCAGCGGGGCGATGAAGATCTGGAACAGGTCGAGCGTCAGCGCGTGGACGTCGCGTCGGATCATCTCGCTCGCCGCCTCGTCGACCACGGAACTGAAGACGATCGGCTGTCTTCCGTCGCGGACCGCCGTCTCGTTCACCTGCCGGATCACCGCCTGGACCTTGGCGGCGGAATCGACGAAGGGGACCGTTTCGCGGAGGAATTCGAAGTCCTCGAATTGCGACAGCAGGCTGTTGCCGAGCATCTCGGCGGTGATGCCGGTGCGGTCGGAGATGAAAAAAACGGTGCGGCGGTCGGCCATCCGGGCAACTCCCTGGTCGGTGCAGGCGCCGGCGAATCGGCGGCTCACCAATGTTGCCACACCGGCGGCACGCCGGGCGGCAGTTCCGGCATGCCGCCCAGATCCATCCAGCTCTCGCCGGGGCCATGATAGTCGGATCCGACCGAGGCGAGGAGGCCGAACGCACGGGCGTAGCGCGCGAACTCTGCGACGTCCGACGGCGTGTGCGACGGCGAAAGCACTTCGACGGCGTCGCCGCCGGCATCGCGGAATTCGGCGAGCAGACGGCGCATGCCGCTGCCGCCGACCTTGTAGCGCCCGGGATGCGCCAGCACGGCCTGGCCGCCGGCGTCGCGGATCCAGCCGATCGCGTCGCCCAGCGCCGCCCAGACATGGGCGGCGTAGCCGGGCTTGCCGCGGACCAGGAAGCGGTTGAAGACGGACTTGACGTCGCCGGCGTGGCCGGCAGCGACCAGAAATCGCGCGAAGTGCGTGCGCGAAATGAGCCGCTCGCTGGTCGCAAACCGGTGCGCGCCCTCGTATGCGCCGCCAATCCCGGCTTCGGCCAGCGCGTCGGCGATGCGCCGGGCGCGCAGCGTGCGGCCGGCGCGGATCGCGGCGAGGCCCGCCGACAGCGCCGGGCACGACGGGTCGATCCCCAGCCCGACGACGTGGACGGTGTGGCCTTCCCAGCTCACCGACAGTTCGGCGCCCGCCACCAGCGTGATGCGCGCGTCGAGGGCGGCCGCACGGGCCTCGTCCACGCCGCTGACCTCGTCGTGATCGGTCAGCGCCAGGACGGTGACGCCGCGGGCGGCCGCGCGCACGACGACCGCGGCGGGCGACAGCAGGCCGTCGGAATGCGTCGAATGACAGTGAAGGTCGTACCGCGGTGGCATCGTTCATTCTACCAACCCGCCGCGGCTCCCCCCGGCCGCGACCTGCAGGCGACGGCCCGCTGCCGGTGCGCGAGTTTGCCGATATGACGGCTAACGCGCGAATTCGTCGTCGAAGCGACAAATGAGCGTCGTTCCTCGGGGCCAGCCGCACCCGGAAGGCGCGATCGGCGCTTGCGCTGCGGCAGCAAAAAGGCCGAGAATATGCTGCTGGAATGGCGTGGTCGGGCCGGCGCTTGGCACGAGCCTCGATACGACACAGGGCGAACCCACTTGAAACTCTTCGACCGCGTACTGAATCCGCGCGAAATTCGCCGGCGCCTAGGCCTCAACCAGGAGCAGTTCTGGACGCAGATCGGCGTCACGCAGAGCGGGGGGTCGCGCTACGAAAGCGGCCGCGAAATGCCCAAGCCCGTGCGTGAATTGCTGCGGCTCGTGCACGTCGAACAGATCGACCTCTCGCAGGTGAAGCGCGTCGACTTCGAGATCATCAGCTATCTCAAGGATTCGCACCCCGACCTGTACCGCAGCCTGCGGCGTGCGGTGAGAAGCCAGCATCGGAGCGGCGCGCCGGCCGAAGGCGCGGACCCCGGCACGAGCCCCGACGACGAACCGCGCAGCGGCGACGCCGCGGATCCGCTCGACCGGGCGCAGGCGACCGACGATTCGATCGCCCGCGCCGTCCGCGCCGACTGAATTGTCGCGCGCCACGGCGCGCGCAGCATCGCCGCCCGCTGCCGGTTGTTTGCGTTGCGGTGCACCATCTTCCCGCCCGCAGCGCCCCCACGAGAGTAAAATTGCAGCGACGCATCGCGGCATCCTGCCGTGCGTCGGCGACGAAGGGTGGCGGACGCGTTGGCGTCCCCGCGGGGCTTGCGGCCGGCAGCGGGATCGGGTGCAGGCGGATGGCCGGAACCGGACCGAACCAGGGAGAAGGCGGCATGGATCAGCACCAACGGGTGATTTCTTTCGAACACTTGCGCATGGGCGACGTCCACCGGGTCGGCGGCAAGAATGCGTCGCTGGGGGAAATGATCAGCCAGCTCGCCGGCGCCGGAATTCGCGTGCCCGGCGGATTCGCGACCACCGCCGACGCTTTTCGCGAATTTCTCGCCCACAGCGATCTCGTCGATCGCATCGCGCACCGCCTCGAGGGTCTCGACATCGACGACGTGACCGCGCTCGCGCGGGCCGGCGCCGAGATCCGCGCGTGGGTCATCGCGGCGCCGCTGCAGCCGGAACTCGAGACGGCGATCGGCAACGCCTACGCCGCGCTGGTCGACGGTTCCCCCGGCGCGACCTGGGCCGTGCGCTCGTCGGCCACCGCCGAAGACCTGCCCGAGGCCTCGTTCGCCGGACAGCAGGAAACATTCCTTAATATCAGTGGCTTGGAAAACATTCTTCATGCAGTGAAAGAGGTATTTTCCTCGCTGTACAACGACCGCGCGATCTCCTACCGCGTACACCAGGGCTTCGTCCACGGGGACGTCGCGCTGTCCGCCGGGATTCAGCGCATGGTTCGCAGCGACCTCGGGGCTTCGGGCGTCATGTTCACGATGGACACCGAGTCCGGCTTCGACCAGGTCGTGTTCATCACCGCCGCGTACGGCCTGGGCGAAACCGTGGTGCAGGGGTCGGTCAACCCCGACGAGTTCTACGTGTGGAAGCCCGGGCTGCGCCTGGGGCACCGCGCGATCGTGCGCAAGGCCGTCGGCGGGAAGGCCATCAAGATGGTGTTCGCCGACGCGCAGCGCGCAGGCCGGTCGACGGCGACGATCGACGTCGCCGAGTCCGACCGCCAGCGCTTCTCGATCACCGATGCCGAAGCGGAAGAACTCGCGCGCTACGCGGTGATCATCGAGGAGCACTACGCCCGCCCGATGGACATCGAGTGGGGGCGCGACGGCAACGATGGCAAGCTCTACGTCCTGCAGGCGCGGCCGGAGACGGTGAAATCGCGCGAGGGTGCCGAAAACCTCCGCCGCTACCGGCTGAAGTCGACGTCGGCGGTGCTCGCCAGCGGGCGCGCGATCGGGCAGAAGGTCGGCAAGGGGGCGGTGCGGCTGGTCAAGTCCGCCGCCGAAATGGACCGCGTTCGCCCCGGCGACGTGCTGGTCGCCGACATGACCGATCCCGACTGGGAGCCGGTGATGAAGCGGGCGGCGGCGATCGTCACCAACCGCGGCGGGCGCACCTGCCATGCGGCGATCATCGCCCGCGAACTGGGCATTCCCGCGGTGGTCGGCTGCGGCGATGCGACGCAGGTGCTCGCCGACGGCATCGAGGTCACCGTCTCCTGCACCGAGGGCGACACCGGGCACGTCTACGCCGGGCTGCTCGAGGTCGAGACCATCGACGTCGCGCTCGACCGGATGCCGGTGGCGCCGACCAAGATCATGATGAACATCGGCAACCCCGAGCTCGCCTTCGAGTTTCGCCGCCTGCCGAACGAGGGCGTCGGCCTGGCCCGGCTCGAGTTCATCGTCAACAAGAACGTCGGCATCCATCCCAAGGCGCTGCTCGAGTTCGAGCGGCAGCCTGAGGAGCTGCAGCGCGAGATCCGCAACCGGATCGCCGGCTATCCGAGCCCGAGCGAGTTCTACGTGGCCAAGATCGCCGAGGGCGTGGCGACGATCGCCGCCGCGTTCTGGCCGAAGAAGGTGATCGTCCGGCTGTCCGATTTCAAGTCGAACGAGTACTCGAACCTCGTCGGCGGGCGTCGCTACGAGCCGCACGAAGAGAACCCGATGCTGGGCTTCCGCGGCGCGTCGCGCTACATCGCGCCGGAATTCCACGACTGCTTCGCGCTCGAGTGCCGCGCGATGAAGCGCGTGCGCGACGAGATGGGGCTCACCAACGTCGAGCTGATGATCCCGTTCGTGCGCACGCTGACCGAGGCGCGCGGCGTCGTCGAACTGCTGAAGGCGCAGGGTCTCGAGCGCGGCAGGAACGGGCTGCGGCTGATCATGATGTGCGAGATTCCGTCGAACGCGATCCTCGCCGATCGCTTCCTCGAGCACTTCGACGGGTTCTCGATCGGATCCAACGACATGACGCAGCTGACGCTGGCCATCGACCGCGATGCCGGCGGCGCGATCGCTTCCACCTTCGACGAGCGCGACGACGCGGTGAAGGCGATGCTGTCGATGGCGATCAACGCCTGCCGCAAGGCGGGCAAGTACATAGGCATCTGCGGCCAGGGGCCGTCCGACCATCCGGACCTCGCGGCGTGGCTGGTCGACCAGGGGATCGAGAGCATGTCGCTCAACCCGGACACGGTGGTCGCGACGTGGCTGGCGCTCGCGGCGCACAAGCCTTCGTAGCTTCGGCTTCACCGCTTTCGTAACCCGGGTCGCGCCACCACCCGCGTCAACTCGGGTCCCGGGCCCCGCCGGGCGAGATCCGGGCCGTTGCGGTCGTCCTCCCGGCCGATTGCGCGCCGGCAGCCGCGGGCGTGCAATCGGTTCCCATGAAGCCGCCGCCACCGCTGGTTCTGGCGCTGCGCCGCTCGCGCCTTGCCGCGGCGCTGATCGTCGCCTCGCACGCCGCCACCGCGGCGCTGCTGCTCGCACTCCCGCTGCCTGCCGGCCTGCCGTGGGTCGGTGCCTGCGCGATCGCCATCGGCTGCGCACGAGCGCTGGCGCGCGCGGCAGGCCGCAGCGCGCCGGTGCTGCTGCATCTGGGCCTCGATCGCCGGATCGCGGTCACCACCCGCGACGCACGGACGCTCTGCGGCGACGTCCTCGCCGATTCCTTCGTCGGACGCTGGCTGACGACCATCGTCTGGCGCGCCGACGGCGCCCGACGGGCGCGAACGCTGATGGTGATGTCCGACGCCACCGCCGCCGACGACTTCCGCCGGCTGCGGGTGGCGCTGCGCTACGGCCGCGCCGTGGAATCCCGGTCGCCGACCAGCGGCGTCGACGCCACATGACCTTCGAGCCACGCGCCGGCGTCGATCAGCATTCCGCTTTCCGCCTTCGGCTGCGCGCCCAGCAGGTGCAGGTACAGCGGGGCGAGCGCGGCCGGATTGGGCAGACCGGCGCGGTCGCCACCCGGGTGCGTCTGCCCGCGCAGAGGCGAGTTGATCGGTCCCGGCACCACCGCGTTGACGCGCAGATTGGCCCGGTTTTCCCACTCGTCGGCGAGGATCGCCGCCAGCGCGCCCAGTCCCGCCTTGGCGACCGCGTACGCGCCCCAGTAGGCGCGCGGCGCCCGGCCGCGGGTGTCGAGCGTGAACACGACGCTGGCGTCCGCCGAAGCGGCGAGAAACGGCATCATGGCCCGCGTCAGCGCCATCGCGGCGACCAGGTCGACACGCAGAACCTTGAGCCAGGCATCGAACGCCTGGTGCTCGATCGGCCCGAGCGAACCCAGCACGTTCGCCGTGTGGACGATGCCGTCGAGGCGGCCCAGCTGGGCGCGGATCGCGCCGGCGACGTGGCCGTAGTCGTCGCTGCCGGCGGTGGAGAGATCGAGCGGAAGGATCGTCGGCTGCGGATGGCCGGCGGCGACGATCTCGTCGTAGAGCGCCTCGAGCTTGCGGACGACGCGGCCGTGGAGCACGACGGTGGCGCCCGCGCCCGCGCAGGCCATGGCCAGCGGGCGGCCGAGGCCGCCGGCGGCGCCGGTGATCAGGATCGCGCGACCGGCGAGGTCGACGGCGAGGGGAGCGTGAGCGGCAGGCAGCGGCATCGGACGGAGGTGGGCAAAGGAAAGTGGGGGAGGAGCCGGCCGGTCGTCGGACATGCCACGCGACACACGCGCCGCATCGACGCGCCGCAGCGCAGCCGCTGCGATGATAGCCGAAGCGCCCGGCGCCTGCGCCGCTTCGCGCCGGCGTGCAAAGCTTCGGTGCAAAGTTTCGGTGCAAAGTTTCGGTGCAAAGTTTCGGTTTGCAGAAAACCTCATTGCCTCGTATAATTTCACGTTCGCTGTGGGGGTATAGCTCAGCTGGGAGAGCGCTTGCATGGCATGCAAGAGGTCAGCGGTTCGATCCCGCTTACCTCCACCACTGCACCTGCCGTAGCCGAGGTTGATTTCGGTGTGCGGTTGTACGAGGTCCCCATCGTCTAGAGGCCTAGGACACTACCCTTTCACGGTAGGTACGCGGGTTCGAATCCCGCTGGGGACGCCAAAAAAACAAGCACTTAGGATGGATCCTGGCCCGGCCGCGCCCCGCGCCGACCGGACCCCTTGCCGGCCGCCGGTCGTCTCGCCGGGGCAGGCGGCGTCGCCCCAATCCAGGCGCAAGTCCCGGCCGACGGCTTGTTCGTCCCGGGCGCCTCTCTTGCTGCAACCCGAAGGGAGCACCGATGATCAACTCCACCGCCCTTGCCGCCGCGATCGCCGACCAATGGGACGCCGACATCGTCGGGCAACTCGTCGACTACGTGCGGATTCCGGCGCAATCGCCGCATTTCGACCCGCAGTGGGAAGCCAACGGCCACATCGAGCGCGCGATTCGCCTGGCCGAGGCCTGGGTGCGGGTGCAGCCGGTGCACGGGCTCGAAGTGGAGATCGTACGCCTGCCGGGGCGGACGCCGCTGCTCTACTTCGCGGTGCCCGCCACCGGCGATGACGCCGCAGCGCGCACGGTGCTGCTCTACGGCCATCTCGACAAGCAGCCCGAGATGACCGGCTGGCGCGAAGGTCTCGGCGCCTGGGATCCCGTGCTGGAGGACGGCAAGCTCTACGGGCGCGGCGGCGCCGACGACGGCTACGCGGTGTTCGCTTCGCTCGCCGCGATCGCGGCGCTGCAGGCGCAGGGCATTGCGCACGCACGCTGCGTCGGGATGATCGAGACCTGCGAGGAGAGCGGGAGCTACGACCTGCCGGCGTATCTCGAGGCGCTGGCGCCGCGGATCGGCGCCGTCGATTTCGTCGTCGGCCTCGACTCGGGTTGCGGCGACTACGAACGGTTGTGGGCGACGACGTCGCTGCGCGGACTTGCCGCGGGCACGCTGACCGTGGAGGTGCTGACCGAGGGCGTGCACTCGGGCGACGCCAGCGGCATCGTCCCCTCGTCGTTCCGCATCGCGCGGCAATTGATCGAACGTCTCGAAGACACCGCGACCGGGCAGATCCTGCCGGGCGAATTCCACGTGCCGATTCCGGACGAGCGCCAGGCTCAGGCGGCGAGTGCGGCGGCCATCCTCGGCGATCTCCTGGTGCGCAAGTATCCTTTCGCCGGCAGTACGCAGCCGATGGTCGCCGACCCCGCGCAGGCGCTGCTCAACCGGACCTGGCGGCCCGCGCTGTCGGTGACCGGTGCCGACGGGCTGCCGCCGATCGCCGCCGCCGGCAACGTGCTGCGCCCGAAGACGTCGCTGAAGCTGTCGCTGCGGCTGCCACCCACGCTCGACGGCGGCGGCGCGACCGAAGCGCTCCGGCGCCTGTTCGAAGCCGACCCCCCCGCCGACGCCAACGTGGCGTTCACGCCGGACCAGGGCGCCACCGGCTGGAACGCGCCGGCCACCGCGCACTGGCTGGCGCAGGCGCTGGAGGAATCGTCGCAGACGTTCTACGGCAAGCCGGTGGCGGCGATGGGCGAGGGCGGAACGATCCCGTTCATGGCGATGCTCGGGCGCCGCTTCCCCGACGCGCAGTTCCTGATCACCGGCGTGCTGGGTCCGCGCTCCAACGCACACGGGCCCAACGAATTCCTGCACATCGCCTATGCGACCAAGCTGACCGCGTGCGTGGCGCACATTCTCGCCGCGCACGCGGCGCGCGGAGCCGCTGCGGGTTCGACGGCGAAACCCGGGGCGCGGCAAATGGCGTAGCATTCGCGGGTGGCCGGGCGGCGCATGGGTTCCGGCGCCAAATTCGATCGACATCGTGCCCGCGTGCGGATGCGGGCACCCGCGGAGGAAACATGATTACGGAAAGCGTCGGCAACATCCTGAAACGCAAGGAGATCCAGGAACTCCTCGCCGTTCCGAACTCGGCGACCGTCGCCGACGCGGTGGCGAAGATGAGCAGCAAGGGCATAGGCGCGATCATCGTCCAGGGCCCGGGCGGCACGGTCGAAGGGATTCTGACCGAACGCGATCTGATGCGCCGCGTGCTCAACGAGGGCCGCGACGCCAGGACGACGCCAGTCACCGCGGTGATGAGCCCCAACGTCCGCCGCATCGGTTCGGCGGTGACGGTCGAGGAGGCGCTGCGCCTCATGGTCGTGCACAACCACCGGCATCTGCTGGTCGAGGACGGGACCGAAGTGCAGGGTCTGGTGTCGATCCGCGACCTGATGTCGTGGATCGTCCTGCCGGAAACGCCGATTGCGGCCGAAGGGCGCGTCGGCGTCATCAAGGCGCGGGCCGAGGACGCGATCAAGTCGCTGCACGGCAAGTAATCCGGCACGGTCCTCTGCGTTGAGCGAGCCTGCCTCGCCCGCCCGGCCGGTCACCAAAGGGGCGCTGTTCTCCGGATTCCTGAAGGTCGGGCTGTCCGGCTTCGGCGGCGTGCTGCCGTTCGCGCGGCGGATGCTGGTCGAGCAGCGCCGCTGGCTGACCGAGCAGGAGTTCACCGAGGTCCTGTCGCTGTCGCAGTTCCTGCCGGGACCGAACATCGTCAACGCCTCGGTGATCGTCGGCCGCCGCTTCCAGGGACCGCTGGGCGCGGTTGCGGCGACGCTCGGGCTGATGCTGATGCCGCTCGTGATCGTGCTCGCGCTTGCCGCGGTCTTCGCCCAGTTCGCCGAGGTCGAGGCCGTCCGCGGCGCGTGCCGGGGCGTGTCCGCCGCGGCTTCGGGCCTGATCCTCGCCACGGCGCTGCGTATGGCGCAGCCGATACGGCGCACCCCGTGGCAGGTCGGCATCGGCGTCATCGTGCTGGGCGCCGTCGGCTTCGCCCGATGGCCGATGCCGTGGGTCCTCGCGGCAATGGTCCCGGCGTCGCTGGCGTTCGCATGGTGGAGGCGCGAATGATCTCACCGCTGCTGCTCGAACTGGCGCTGCAGTTCCTGACGCTGTCGCTGCTGTCGATCGGCGGCGCCAACGCGATCATCCCGGAGATGCACCTGCGCGCCGTCGAGATCGAGCACTGGATGACCGACGCCGACTTTTCGCAGATGTTCGCGCTGTCGCAGGCGGCACCGGGGCCGAACGTGCTGATCGTGAGCCTCATCGGCTGGAAGGTGGCCGGCGTCGCTGGTGCGCTGGTGGCGATGGGCTCGATGTGCGGGCCTTCGTCGGTGCTGACCTACTTCGTGGCGCACGCCTGGGATCGCTTTCGCGACGCGCCGCTGCGCCGCGCCCTCCAGCGCGCGCTGGCACCGGTCACCGTCGGGCTGATACTCGCTTCCGGCTGGGTGCTGACGCGCGCGACCGACCACGCCTGGCCCGCCTATCTGGTGACCGCAGCGACGCTGGTGGCGGTGCTGACGCTGCGGGTGCACCCGCTGTGGATGCTGGCCGCCGGCGCGGTGCTGGGCGCGCTCGGCCTCGTGTAACCCGGTACCTCCCACGGTCGCATCGCCCCCGCCCTGGGAATGCGTAGCCCGGGTTCCGCCGGCACGCCCGCCGGGTGCCAGCCTCCCGCCTGGCGCGGCGGAACCCGGGGCGGCAATTCGATGAGCGCGGGTGCCCCGGGCTACGCCGGTTTGCGGCGGAGGCTCGCGCCGCGGGTCGGGGCGGCGTAGCCCGGGCTACG
>CAIWHR010000162.1 GCA_903912485.1 uncultured beta proteobacterium
GCCGGTGGCGTTGGCGATCACCGCCGACGCCGGGCCGTTGCCGGTGGGGCCGCTCTCCAACAGGTACAGCCGCTTTTCCAGCGTGACGATCGCGCCCGCGATGCGCTCGCGGCGGATGGCGTCGACGCCGTCGGCCGATTGCTTGGCGTGCAGCGTCTCGATCAGCGCTTCCAGTTCGCGGATCTGCTCCTTGCGCCGCTTGCCCTGGATCGCGTGGTTGGTCGACATCACCAGCCGGATCGCGGTGACCTCGCCGCAGCCGCGGCAGGCGCCGTGCCCGCCGGTGGTCGCGTAGTAGTTGGCGCGGTCGAGCATCACGCGCTTGATGTCGCCGCCGTCCGCCAGTGCGCCGTCGAAGAAGCGGGCCGGGGTGTTTGCCGTTTCGCTGAGGAACTCGAAGCGCGCCTGCAGCGACTCCAGCAGCGCGGCGTCCTGTTCGCGGACCTTCAGCGCACCCGGGCCGCAGACGTCGATGCATTCGAGGCAGCCGCTGCACTTCCAGGGGTCGACCACCACCGAGTAGAGGCCGCCGCTGCCCGGCTTGTCCTTCTCCATCGCGTCGAAGAAGGGCCGCGTCCGGGCCACCGGAAACTGCGACAGCAGCTGCGACAGCTTGCCGAGATTGCGCTTGAGCGTGGGTTGGTCGCTGTCCACCGTCGCGATGGCGGCGGCGACCACCTCGTGCAGCGGCTTGCCGTCCTTGCCGGCGCGGTAGCTCTCGCGCGCCGCCTCGGACAGCGCGTGGATCTGCGTGCGCAGCGCCTCGCGCTGGGCGTCGCCCAGGTCGAGCTGGCGGATGCCGGTGCGCAGCAGGTCGTGGAGGTCGTGCACCGCGTTCGGGATCGCGGCGTCCGGGCAGACCAGCGCGCATTCCATGCAGCCGGTGCACAGATCGGCGTCGAATTCCGGCACCTCGCGCCGGAACAGGCCCTTGTCCTTCCACGCCGCGCTGCCCGCGGGGATGAACATGCCGGTGCCGGGCAGCACCGGCGCTTCGCCGATGCTGCCGTCGCGAAACGGCGCGCCGATCATCTGCTCGTAGTAGTCGCCGTCGAACAGGCCCGAACTCGACGCCGAACCGCCGTGGCGGCACATCCCGGCCGAAATGGCGATGGTACGGTGCGCGCGCGTCGCCGTCTGCGCGTCGACGGCGGCGAACTCGGGCGTGCCGTAGTCGACGCGCTGCGTCGCCTCCAGGCCTTCCTTCATCACCTCCATGTTGCCTTCGACGACGGCGCCGCCCTTGCCGCCGAATTTCTTGGCGATCTGCTGGCGGATCTTGGCCAGCAGCGTCTCGCGCGACGCGTCGGCGGCGATGCGGTCGACGTGCCCGCAGACCGCGCCGATGAACGCGATGCCCATCATCCGGGTCTCCAGTTCCGGCGTCGGCGCGTGGCGCTTGGCCACGGCGAAACCGTCGAGAATGAAGAAGCGGATGTTCCGCTCGCGCAGCGTCTTGCGCGCCGGCGGCGGCAGCTCCTTCCACACTTCGAGCGGCGTCAGGCTCGACTGCAGCACGAAGGTGCCGCCGTCGGTCAGCCCGCGCAGCGGGTTGGTGTGGCTGAACACCTTGTGGTCGGGCGAGATCACGATCTCGACGTCCTCGAGTTCGGCGTTGGTCAGCTTGACGGGCTCGGGGCTCAGCGTGATGTAGTAGTTGGTCGGCGCGCCGCTCTTTTCCGAGCCGTATTTCGGCGCCGCCTTGGAGTGCAGCTCGAGCGCGCCGGCCAGGATGTCGGTGATCAGCTTGCCGGTGGCGATGGTGCCGTAGCCGCCCACCGAGTGGAAGCGGATGCGAAACGCCGACGGCGGCAGCAGGTCCGGGTTGGGCTCGGTCTCCAGCGCCATCAGCGCCGTTTCCGGATACGCGGCGCGCAGTCGCTCCTGCAGCGCGGCCAGCCGCGGCGGCGGATTCTTGGCGAAGAACTGCGACCCGAGGTACACGAACGGCGCGTTGCCGGTCTCCATGTTCCTGAACGCCGCGATCAGGTGGCGCGGCTGCAGGTCGTGCGCACCGAGGCCGAAGATCGCGGTGGTCATCTTCGGCAGGCGCTCGATCGCCGGGATGCCGGGATGGCGGATGCCGTTGGCGTTCTCGACCGCCTTGAACAGCGCCTGCGTGACCAGCGCGGTCAGCGCCGTGACGTCGGAGCGTTCCAGCACCGTGACCGCCCTCTTGCCGCGCAGCGCGGCGACCAGTTCGGCCTCGGGGAACGGCTGCAGCAGCTTGACCGCCACCACGCCGACCTTCTTGCCCTGGCGGCGCAGGTGCGCCGCGACCGCCTCGGCGTCGTCGGTGACCGAGCCCAGTCCGACCACGACCGTCTCGGCGTCGTCGCACAGGAAGGTGGCGACGGGCTGGTACACGCGCCCGGTCAGCGCGCCGTATTCGGCCATCGCCTCGCGCACGAAGTGCGGCACTTCGCTGACGAAGTGGGTGCGGTGGTCGACCGAGCCGGCCTGGAAATCGGCCTGGTTCTGCACGCCGCCGGTGAGGCCGGGGTTGTTGACGTCGACCAGCGCCGGCACGCGCTGGCGCGTCCCTTTCTCGTAGGCGCCCTGCCACTGCCGGCGCCACGGGCCGCGCAACTCGTCGGGGAACGCTTCGAGCGTGGCCTCGACCAGCACGCCGGCGTTGTCGGCCTCGACCGCGTCGGCATGCGCGGCCAGCCAATCCTTGACCCAACCGAGGTGCTGCGGCGCGAGATCGGCCTGGTGCTTGGCGAGGTACTGGCCGAGCTGGAACACGCGGCCCTTGGCGCCGAACAGGATCTCCTGCGCCACCGTCGGCGCCTTGATGCGGCCGGCCGGGTCGCCGAGGAATTCGCGCAGCAATTCAGGCTCCGGCATCAGCGTCTCGCTCATCATGTGGCTGGTCGCGAAGCCGTCCATCGCGTTGGCCACCGGGATCAGCGACGTCGCGCTGACCTTGTAGGCGATGGCGGCGAGATCGGCCGCCTCCTGCGGATTGGCGCCGAACAGGATGGTGTAGCCCGACTGCAGCAGCGCGTAGACGTCGTCGTGGCCGGCCATCACGTTGAGCGAGTGCTTGGACACCACGCGCGCGGCCACCTGCAGCACGAAGCCGCCGACCTTCTTGCCCACCGTCACGTAGTGCGATTCGAGCCCGTACAGGATGCCCTGGCTGGACGAGGCGTTGGAGATGTACTTGCCTCCGGTCAGCGCGGCGCCGAGCGCGCCGCTCTGCGCCGAGTGCTCGCCTTCCGGCTCGAAGAAGAAGGGGTGCTTGCCCCAGACGTTGCAGCCGCCGGCGGCGCGGAAAGCCTCGTAGATCTCGGAGATCTCGGTCGACGGGGTGATCGGGTAGCCGATGACGCCGCCGCACACGTGGCCCATCACCTCGGCGACTGCGCCGTTGCCGTGGATCACGCTGGGGTTGCCGGGGAATTTTGCGCTCATGTGCCGTTTCCGCTTGAAGGGACGTAACCCGCGGCGCGGCTCCGGGCGAGCGGCGCCACCGCTGCGTTCAACGCCGCGCCGTCGTCCGTGCCGGCGCTTGATCGATACTTCTACCCCTTGACGCGGGCGCTTTCAAGCCTGCGCGTCTCGCCCGTGTGTCGCGCCGTGCCGATGCCGGCTCGGTTTGCGCCGCCTGCACCGCTAGCGCGCCGGGGGCAATGTCGCTGCCGCGACATCCGACAGGCGGCGCGCCGGGCACGCGTCGGACGGAAATCCATTCGAGTTTGATGCGGGTCAACGTTGTCGTCCGCAAGCCGGTCTAAGTTGCCGAGTTGGCTGCGCCGCTTTCGAGCGTTGAGCGCACTGCGGTGTGCGCGCACTCGGGGTGCCGCCGCCTTTGCGGCCGACCGGGCATGACACAAGGGAAGCCGAATGGACGTCAGTTCGCCGCCGCCGGACGCCGTGTTGCACGCCCTGATCCGGCGGCTGCCGTTTCCGCTGGTGCTGTTCGGGCCCGGGGCCGAGACCGGCATCGGCAACGACCGCTTTGCCGAGGTGTTTGTCCCCGGGCAACTGGACAGCCCCGAACTGCGGCAGCTGACGCGCGATTGCGGCGGCGGGTGGCAAACGGTCACGCTGCGCCGGCGCGACGACGGCGACTCCCGGGTGAGCGCGCAGGCCATCGCGGTGCCTTCGGGCGTTCTCGTCGTCATCGGCGACTCGGCGGGCCGGCTGCCTACCGACGGCTACGATCGCCTGCAGCAGCGGATCGTCGAGCTCGAGAGCCTGAGCACGACGGACCGATTGACCAGCGCCTGGAACCGGATGCAGCTCGAGCGCATCATCCCGGCGGAGATCAGCCGGGCCGAGCGCCTGGGACAGCCGGTCACGCTGGTCCTGCTCGACATCGACCACTTCAAGCGCGTCAACGACGTTCACGGCCACCTGGCGGGCGACGCGGTGCTCAAGGAATTCGTCGCGCGGATCCGTGCCCGCATGCGCGCCACCGATTCGCTCTTCCGCTGGGGCGGCGAGGAGTTCGTCGTGCTGGCGATCGCCGTCGGCTACCGCGGCGGCGCGATCATGGCCGAGAACCTGCGCCAGGCGGTCGAGGCCGCGCCGTTTGCCGCGGTGGGACCGGTCACCGCCAGCCTGGGCGTCGCCGAGTACACGGGCGGCGAGAGCGCCGAGAGCTGGTTCGATCGGGCCGACCAGGCGCTCTACGCGGCGAAGACCGGCGGGCGCAATCGCGTGCACGTCGACCGGAGGGGTGCGTCGGACCTCGACGTGAACCGGCCCGACCTCGGCGTCCTTCGCCTCAACTGGATGGAGGCCTACGAATGCGGTGAGCCGACGATCGACGCCCAGCACCGCGAGCTGTTCGAACTCGGCAATGCGCTGATCGCCGCGGCCGTCGGGGGGGATGCGGCGCCCGGATCGTGGCGCCCGGCGCTGGTGGCGCTCGATGCGCTGGTGGCGCACGTGGTCCGGCACTTCCAGGACGAGGAAGCCATCCTGGCGCGGCACGGCTATCCCCGGCTGGCCGAGCACAAGCGGGCCCATGCCGGGCTCCTCAAGCGCGCCGGCGAACTCGCGGCCGCCGTCGACGAGAACGATGGCGCACTGGGTCCTCTCGTCGATTTTCTCGCCAAGGACGTCATCGCCAGGCACCTGTTCAAGGTCGATCGCGATTTCTACCCGCTGTTCAGGCAGGAGGGCGGCGCCGGGGTGCCGTGACCCCCGAACGCCCGACATGCCCCCCAGCATCCTTCAGGTCCTTCTGGTGTCGGCGATTCCCGTCGGCGCCGCCTTTCTCGGCGCGGCTGCGGCGGCGGTGCGCCCGCCGGGCCGCGTCGTGCGCAGCAGCATCCAGCACTTCGCCGCCGGCGTCATCTTCTCGGTGGTGGCGGTGGAGCTGCTGCCCGAGGTGCGGCGCGGACACGACCCCTTCGAGGTCGGCTGGACCTTCGCCGCCGGCCTCGCGCTGATGCTCGCGATCGAGCACGTGGTCAAGCGCTTCGAGCGCGCCGGCGAGCGCGGCGAAGCGCGCGGGCCCTCGGTGGGACAACTGGTGCCGATCGGCGTCGACCTGCTGCTCGACGGCGTGCTCATCGGCATCGCGATGACCGCCGGGATGAAGCAGGGCGTCCTGCTGACCATCGCGCTGACGCTGGAGCTCTTCTCGCTCGGTCTCGCGATGGCGCTCGAGTTCGGCGCTTCGAAGCTGCTGGTGCGCGTGCTGGCGCCGACGGCGATTGCCTGCCTGATCATCGTCGGCGCGCTCCTCGGGCGGACGTTTCTGGCCGACGCGTCGGTGCACACGCTGGCGGGGCTGTTGTCCTTCGGCTGCGCGGCGCTGCTGTTCCTGGTGACCGAGGAACTGCTGGTCGAAGCGCACGAATCGGCCGATACCGCCTTCACGACGACGATGTTCTTCCTGGGTTTCCTGATCTTTCTGCTGCTGGGGATGCTCGAATAGCGTCGCCCGCGGGCGGCTTGGGCGCGTGCCGCAGGTGGAACCAGGTGACGCTGCCGGGCAGCGCACACAGCACGCCGCCGAGGCCGTACATGAAGGAGATCATCACCGCGACGTCGCGCGGCACCGCCAGCAGCGAAAGGCCCAGCATCATCGCGCCTTCGCGCACGCCCCAGCCGTTGAACGATATCGGCAGCATCGCCGCGAAAATGGCGACGGCGATGACCGTCAGCAGGTCGGTGAACCGGAGGCTGTACCCGAACGCCTGCGCCAGCAGCAGCACGACGCACACCGACAGCAGGTGCGCCGCGATGCCGCAGCCGAGCGCCGCCAGCGCCTGCGGCGTGCCGATCGCGGCACGGACGTCGGCGACCAGCGACAGCAGGCGACCCGCCCATCCGGAGCGCAGTTGCCGGGGCAGCGGCAGCCGGTCGACGAACAGCAGCGCGAAGCAGGCGATCGCCGTCAGCGCCGTCACTCCCGCAATCGGCGCTGACGCGCCAGGCGGCAGCAGGCCGAGCGCGAAGGGCAGGCCGGCGTACATCAGGACGAGCAGCGCGGTGACGCCGGCGATCCGGTCGATCGCGATGGCCTGCACGCCGCCCCGGAGCGGGATGTCCTGTCGCCACGACAGCGCGAGCCGCACCGCGTCGACGCCGATCCCCGACGGCAGGAACTGGCCGGCGAACATCGCCGCGTACGTTGCCGGCACGAAGAAACGGCGCGAGCGCCGTATCGCCAACGCCAGGCACGCGGCGCGCCATCGTTCCGCGGCCAGCGGCGGTATCAGCGCCAGCGGGACCAGCGCGGCGGCGATCAGCGACCGGTCCGCGGCGACCAGCGCCTGCAGCACGCGGCGCCAGTCGAGCCCCCAGCCGAGGTACGCGACCAGCGCCAGCGACAGCGCGGTGCGGCCCGGCCCGCCGAGCAGCGCTGCGCGCAGGCGACTCGGGTGCGTCGTCGCGTTCGCCGTGGCGCTTTTCACCACCGCGCCCCCGCGGCGCGCGCTGCGGCGGGATCGTCGACGACGCGATAGATGACGTCGTCGCCCGCGGCGAACGCCGTTTCGAGTCCGGCGCCGCCGGCCATCGCCCTGAACTTGTCCAGCCCGGGTTTCGGATACGCCGCGCGCTCGAGCCCGCCGACGACGATGTACCTGACGCCGTAGTGGCGCAGCACGCGCAGGGCGGCGTCCTGGTCGGTCGTTCGGTACAGCGCGGCGACGTTCTGCCGCCGCAGTTCGATCGCCTCGCCCAGCTGCGCCACCGGTCGCTGCTGCGACTCGTGATGGCGGTAGCCCAGCACCGTCGCTCGCCCGGTGAACGACGCGATCCGGCTGCCCCACCGGTACTCGGGCAGCTGCGCTTCGAGGATGACGTCGTCGCGGCCGGCGTGTTCGCGCAGCCAGAGGATCAGGCGCCGGTCGTCGGCCAGCCGCAGCGGAGCGCCGCCGTAGTCGTACACCGCGTGCGCGAGGAAGGCCTCCCCGTCGAGAGTGAGCGGCACCGACGCGTCGAAGCGCGTCTGGCTGCGGCCGTAGGCGGCCAGCGGCAGGTAGGCCAGCGCCAGCAGCGAAGCGACGGCGACCAGCCCGCCGTAGATCCGGCCGCGGCGCTGCGGCACGCCCTGCTCGGCCAGGCAGGCGACGGCGACGCCGGAGGCGATCGCGAGCAGGATCCAGGCCTGCAGGTGGAACTTGAAGAACGTGTTCATCCTGCCCATGTCCTGGCCGACGACGACGAACTCCACGGCCAGCGCGAGGCCGAAGCCCACGCCGGCGGCCAGCAGGCCGGCGGCCTCCCGCGGGCGGTGCGCGTTGCGCCACAGCAGTTCGACCAGCCAGGCCACCAGCGCCAACTGCGCGCCCTGCGCGACGACCTCGCCGCTGCCGCGAAGCGCAACCCATGCCGCCATCAGCAGCGTGGCCGCGACGCCCGACCAGCGCAGCGTCCGCAGCGCGCGCAGCGCGGTGCGTGCCGGGGTGCCGCGCGCCGGCAGGGGCCACGGCTCGCGCGCGAGCAGCAGGCACCAGCCGCCGATGATCAGCACGAACCAGCCCTGCATCGCGAGCCAGGCGGAAAGCGCCGTGCGGGTGCCGTCGAACCACCGCAGCGCCACCGCGCCGGTCACGAACGACGCCGTGAACGGCAGCGCGATGACCGCCTGCGCTGCGATCAGCGCTGCCACCAGCAGTCCGGCGCAGGCGACCCGGTAACGGGACCGGAGCCGCGGCGGGTGGCCGAGGCGGAGGGCCTGCGTGCCGCGCCAGCCCGCGAGTGCGGTGCCGGCGCAGCCCAGCGCGAGGTAGAGCGGCCAGTCCCAGCTGTTGGTCGCGCGCAGCAGCGCGATGGCGAAGGCCACGGCGAGCACCTGCGCGGCCAGTCTCGGCGCCGCGGCTCGGGCCCGCGCGCCGGCCGTGCGCACCGGCGCCGCCAGCGCGAGCAGCGCGGTGAGCACCAGGAGCTGCAATGGCCACGCCAGGAGGTGCGGATGCAGGTCGCCGTAGAGGAAGGTGAACGCCGGGAATTCGCCGATTTCCGAACTGGAACCTGCGCGCTCGCCGACGGTGCGCGACGGCGCCCAGAACCAGCGCTCGCTCCGGCGCGTGAGCGCCTCGCGCCAGGCGGCGCCGTCGACGGGGTCGGCGCGGGCGGCGAGCGCCCGCACCGCCTGGACGTTGGCTTCGACCGCGCGCGGCAGGTCGAGATTGCCCAGAAGCACGGTGGCGGTCAGCGCGACGCCGCCGGCCAGCCAGCGCCAGCGCAGCGCGCCCGCGCCGGCGTCGGCGCGGGCGCAGACGTTCCACGCCAGCGAGAACGCGCCGACGCCGGTCAGTGCGAACC
>CAIWHR010000163.1 GCA_903912485.1 uncultured beta proteobacterium
ATAGTGCCGACAATCGTGACGACATAAGTCTCAAAAAGGTCAGCAGCCATTCCGGCGCAATCGCCGACGTTATCGCCAACGTTATCGCTGATGACAGCCGGATTGCGCGGATCGTCTTCCGGAATCCCGGCCTCGACCTTGCCGACGAGGTCGGCGCCGACGTCGGCGCCCTTGGTGAAGATGCCGCCGCCCAGCCGCGCGAAGATCGAGATCAGCGAGCCGCCGAAGGCGAGGCCGACCAGCGGCTGGATCACGTGGTGCAGGCCTTCCTTCATCAGGTTGGGCGCGCCGTGCGCCGAACCCAGCAGGAACAGGTAGAAGCCGGCGACGCCCAGAAGGCCGAGGCCGACGACCAGCATGCCGGTGATGGCGCCGCCGCGAAACGCGACCGCCAGCGCCTCGTTGAGGCCGGTGCGCGCCGCTTCGGCGGTGCGCACGTTGGCGCGCACCGAGACGTTCATCCCGATGTACCCCGCGAGGCCCGAAAGGATCGCTCCGACCGCGAAGCCGCCGGCCGTCGTGCCGCCCAGCGCCACCCAGATGACGACGAACAGGACGATGCCGACGATGCCGATCGTCAGGTACTGGCGGTTGAGGTAGGCCTGCGCCCCGGCCTGGATCGCGGCGGCGATTTCGCGCATCCGCTCGTTGCCGGCTGGCTTTTTCATGATCCAGCCGATGGACACGCCGCCGTAGACGATGGCGACGATCGCGCAGACGAGCGCGAAGATGATGCCTGCTGACATAGAGATTCTCCCTAACCCTGTAGGTGGCAAACAACCATGGGGAATCGGCGGCTCGGGCCGTTTACCGGCCCTCTGGCGGAGCCGTGGTCGCGCTGGTTACCGCGCCCGATCCCCCGGGTCGGCGTCCGGAAGTGGCCGGGCGCCGTCTGGCAAACGCGCTATTGTGCCAGTTTGCGGTCCCGGAAGTCGAGCCGATCCTGTCCCCTGAAGGGAATACGGCGGCCCGGTCAGACCTTGAAGTCGCCGGGGAGCTTCTTCGCCACCGCCACGTTCTTCAGGCGCACGTACTGCGGCAGCCCGTCCTTGAACGGCGGAAAATCCTCGCCGCGGATCAGCGGAGCGAGGTACGCCCGCGCCCTGGCGGTGATGCCGAAGCCGTCGGCGGTGATGAAGCTGCGCGGCAGCATCTTCTCGACGTTGGCGACCCTGGTCAGCGGCGCCACCGCGATCTTCCAGCGATAGGGCTTGTCCGACGTGCGCTCTATCGCGGGCATCACCGCGTTGTGGCCGGCGATCGCGAGTTCCACCGCCGCCTTGCCGACCGCGTAGGCGTGCTGGACGTCCACCTTCGACGCGATGTGCCGCGCCGAGCGCTGCAGGTAATCGGCGACCGCCCAGTGGTACTTGTAGCCGAGGCGGTCCTTGGCCAGCGCCGCGATCAGCGGACCCACGCCGCCCAGCTGCGCGTGGCCGAACGCGTCGCGCGTTCCGGCGTCGGCCATCAGCTTGCCTTCGGCGTTCTGCAGCCCCTCGGACACGCCGACGCAGCAGTAGCCGAAGCGCTTGACGCGATCGTCGACCGCGGCAAGGAACTTCGCCTCGTCGAACGCGATCTCGGGAAACAGCAGCAGCAGCGGAATCGGCGTCGCGGCGTCCTCGGCCATGCCGACCGCCGCGGTGATCCAGCCAGCGTGCCTGCCCATCACTTCGAGCACGAACACCTTGGTCGAGGTCTTGGCCATCGACGCGACGTCGAACGCGGCTTCGCGCATCGACACGGCGACGTACTTCGCCACCGAGCCGAAGCCCGGGCAGTTGTCGGTGACGGCCAGGTCGTTGTCGACGGTCTTGGGCACGTGCACGGCGATCAGCGGGTAGCCCATCTTCTCGGCGATCTGCGACACCTTGAGGCAGGTGTCGGCCGAATCGTTGCCGCCGTTGTAGAAGAAGTAGCCGATGTCGTGCGCGCGAAAGACCTCGATCAGCCGCTCGAACTGGGCGCGGCTCTCGTCGAGCCCCTTCAGCTTGTAGCGGCAGGAACCGAACGCGCCGGCGGGCGTGTGCTTCAGCGCCGCGATGGCGCGCGCGCTCTCGCGGCTGGTGTCGATCAGGTCCTCGGTCAGCGCGCCGATGATGCCGTTGCGGCCGGCGTAGACCTTGCCGATCCTGTCCTTGTGCCCGCGCGCGGTCTCGATCACGCCGGCGGCGCTGGCGTTGATGACGGCGGTCACGCCGCCGGACTGGGCGTAGAAAGCGTTGCGTCGGGCCATGATCAATCCTCCAACGCGGCGAGCACTCCCCGCCGGATGGCGTCGACCGATCCCATGCCGTCGACCTTGCGGTACTTGGGCGCGTGCGCGTCGCCGGAGGCTTCCCACTGTGCGTAGTAGGCGACCAGCGGCTCGGTCTGCGCGTGGTAGACGGCGAGGCGCTTGGTGACCGTCTCCTCCTTGTCGTCGTCGCGCTGGATCAGGTCCTCGCCGGTGACGTCGTCCTTGCCGGCGACCTTGGGCGGGTTGAACTTGACGTGATAGGTGCGGCCCGAAGGCAGGTGCACGCGGCGCCCGCTCATCCGCTCGACGATGGCGGCGTCGGGAACGTCGATCTCGACCACGTAGTCGACGGCGACGCCGGCGCTCTTCAGCGCGTCGGCCTGCGGAATCGTCCGCGGAAAGCCGTCGAACAGGTAGCCCTTCGCGCAGTCGGGCTCCTTCAGGCGCTCCTTGACCAGTCCGATGATGATGTCGTCGGACACCAGCGCGCCGCTGTCCATGATCTTTTTCGCGGCGACACCGAGCGGGGTGCCGGCCTTGACCGCGCCGCGCAGCATGTCGCCGGTGGAGATCTGCGGAATACCGTGGGCCTCGATGACGTACGCCGCTTGCGTGCCCTTGCCTGCGCCAGGGGGGCCGAGCAGAATCAATCGCATGGGTTTGGCTCTCTCGAATGGAGGGGGTTTGACTGCGCCTGTCCGCGCTCGCGGATGGCGGCGCTGCGGCCGGCACACGCTGCCGGCGCGCGCATTGCGGCGCCGCCCTGCGTTCGATTCTGGCGGCAATCGGGAGGCGGGTCAATCGGCGGCGACGGGGCCGCGTTGGTCAGCCATGCAGCGCTCCGGGGCCGGCCGCGTACAGCGCGCGGACGCGCTCGAGGTCCTCGGGCGTGTCGACGCCCGGCGCGGGCGTTCCGGACGTGATCTCGACCACGATCCGGTAGCCGTGCCACAGCGCGCGCAGTTGCTCGAGCGCCTCGAAGCGCTCGATCGGCGCCGGCGCCAGCGCCGGAAACGCGCGCAGGAAGCCGACCCGGTACGCGTACAGACCGTAGTGGCGGTACAGCGGCAGGCCGGCGGGCAGCGCCAGGCGATCCGCCGCGAACGCATCGCGCGCCCAGGGAATCGTGGCGCGGCTGAAGTACAGCGCGTAGCCGGCGCGGTCGAGCACGACCTTGACGACGTTGGGATTGAACGCCTCGGCCGGGTCGGCGATCGGGTGGCAGGCGGTCGCGATCGACGCGTCGGGGTGCGCTGCCAGCAGGCCGGCCATCGCCCGGATCAGGCCGGGCTCGAGCAGCGGCTCGTCGCCCTGGACGTTGACGACGATCGCGTCGTCGGGCAGGCCGATCTGCATCGCCGCCTCGGCGAGCCGGTCGGTGCCGGTCGCGTGGTCGGCGCGCGTCATGCACGCGGTGAAGCCGTGCGCCTCGACGGCTGCCGCGATGCGCGCGTCGTCGGTCGCCACCGCCACGCGCGCCGCGCCCGCGGCCCGCGCGCGCTCGGCGACGCGGACGATCATCGGCTTGCCGCCCAGGTCGGCCAGCGGCTTGCCGGGAAACCGCGTCGACGCGTAGCGCGCGGGGATGAGGACGGTGTAGGTCACGGCACGATCGCGCCGCCGGCGCGGGCTTCGCGAACGGCGGGAACGGCTACGGCCTCCGCGACCACGGATTCACTCGTATTCGGACGGCTCGAGGCGCCGCGCCTCGTCCTCGAGCATCACCGGAATCCCGTCCCGGATCGGGTACGCGAGCCGCGCCGACTTGGAAACGAGCTCCTGCTTCTGCTTGTCGTAGATCAACGGGCCCTTGGTGACGGGGCAGACCAGGATTTCAAGCAGCTTGGGATCCACGAATCTTCTCCTCGATGCGGGTGACCAGCGCCGGATCGATCTGCGCGTTCACCGGCAGGTACCAGCAGCGCTCGTGCGCGAATGCACGGCATTTTACCGCATCCTTCTCGGTCATCAGGATCGCGCTCGCGCCGGCGAGAGCCAGGTCGGATGCGACAAAGCGATGGTGGTCGGCGAACGGGTGGCGGACGGCGCGGATCCCCAGCGCGGCGAGCTGCGCGAAGAACCGCACCGGGTTGCCGATGCCGGCCACCGCGTGCACGCCGCTGCCGCCGAACGCGGCGGCGCTCGCGGTGAGCATCGGCGCGTCGACGCGGTGAAACGTCGTGCCCGCGAGCGTCATCCGCCACGCGCCCGGCCACGCGGCGCGCGTTGCGTCGGCGTCGGCGACGAGCTCGACCACCGCGTCGACCGTCGCCAGCCGCGACGCGGCTTCGCGCAGCGGCCCCGCCGGCAGCCGCCAGCCGTTGCCCAGGCCGCGGGCCGCGTCGATGACCGCGATCTCGACGTCGCGCGCGAGCCGGTAGTGCTGCAGCCCGTCGTCGGCGAGGATGACGTCGCAGTCGGGATGCGCGGCGAGCAGCGCCCTCCCGGCCGCCGCGCGGTCGCGCGCCACCGCCACCGGG
>CAIWHR010000164.1 GCA_903912485.1 uncultured beta proteobacterium
AGCGCGCGCTGGTCCATCGCGAATTTCTGGTAACACTCGAGGTAGGCGTTGGCATCCTTCTGCCACTGCCACTTGGCGCCGTCGGAGGCCCGCGCGCCGGGATGCGCGGGTTTCGCGCCGCAGCCGGGCCTGGGCGTCGCGAACGGCGCCGGCGCCGGCGCGTTCGCCTGACCCCAGGCCGCGAATGAGGGCATGCCGAGGGCGAGCGCAAGCACAGCACAGCGTGCCGTCGCGCGCGCTCTACCGCGAATCGGGATCATGGTGAGTCCTGTAACCGGCAGAGCCGACATTGTAAGGCGAGCGGGGCAGTCGGAGAAGTCAGCGTTCGCGCGCGGCGAAGGTGTCGCAGCTGCGCACGTCGCCGGTGTCGAAACCGGCCTTGAACCAGCGCACCCGCTGCGCGGACGAACCGTGCGTGAACGAATCGGGCGTCACCGCACCCCGTGCCTGTCGCTGAATCCGGTCGTCGCCCACCGCGGCGGCGGCGCGCAGGCCCTCTTCGACGTCGCCGGCATCGAGCAGGTTCCGTCGCTGCGCTGCGTGGCCCCAGACGCCGGCGAAGCAGTCGGCCTGCAGTTCGAGGCGCACCGAAAGCGCGTTGCGGCTGCGGGCGTCCATGCGCTGCGACTGCGCATCGAACTTGCCCATGATCCCCATCAGGTTCTGGACGTGGTGGCCGACTTCGTGCGCCACGACGTAAGCCTGCGCGAAGTCGCCGGGAGCGCCGAAGCGGCGCGTCAGTTCGTCGAAGAACGCGGTGTCGAGGTACACCTCGCGATCGGCCGGGCAGTAGAACGGGCCGACCGCCGCGTCGGCGCGTCCGCAGGCCGATCGCGTGCTGCCGCGGAACAGGACGAGCTTCGGCGGGACGTAGCGCTGGCCACGCGCCTTGAAGATCGCCTGCCAGGTGTCTTCGGTGTCGCCCAGGACGTGCGCGACCATCTCCCTGGCCTGGTCGCGAACCGGCGGCGCAGGCGCCGGTCCGTAGCCTCCTGGCGCCGGCGTCGCCTGCTGCGGTGCGGGCGCGCCGCCGCCCGACACCAGATCGAGCATCTCCAGCGGATTGACGCCGAACAGCAGGCTGGCGATCACGACGACGACGATGGCGCCGCCGCCCAGCCGGATGCCGGGACCTCCGCCCGCGCCGCCGCCCGACGGTCCGGCGTCGCCGCGATCCTCGATGTTGTCGCTGCGGCGGAAGTCACCCCATCGCACGTCGGTCGTCCTCGCCGGTGGCGGTTGGTTCGGGTCGCGTCACGGTTTGAGCGCCCGGTACAGGAAAGGCAGGCTCACGTCCATCCGGTAGTCGACGCCCGAGTGGTTGTCATCGTACTCCTCGTAGGTGTGCGTGACGCCGGCCGCGGCGAGGCGGCGCGACAGGATGCGCGCGCCGTAGTGGATGTGGTACTGGTCGCGCCAGCCGCAGTCGATGTAGATGCCGCGCAGCGATTCGAGATTGCGCCGGTGCGACGCCACCAGGTGGATCGGGTCGCTCCGGCGCCAGACTTTCCACCGCGCCTCGAGGCGCTCGCCGGTGTCGAGGTGATACGGCAGCCGGAAGCCGAGCGGGGCGGCCCGGTCCGGGTCGTAGGTCGCGGCCATGCAGACGTTCATCAGCGCATGGCCTTCGGCCGGCGACAGCTTCTCCTTGCGCCACACCGCGTCGAGGAACCGCTCGACGCGGCCGTCGTCGAATCCGTCGGCGAGGCAGGGGCGCGCGATTGCGTCGCCGGCGACGTCGCAGGGTCCGGGCTTGCGCCTGGGGTTGCGGTACCTGGCGAGTTCGTTCAGCGTGTTCGGCCAGTCGTGGCAGTAGACGAAGTCGAAATACGCGTCGCCCGAGTGGTCGGCGATCGCGCCCCAGTGTTTCGCGTATTTCATGCCGTGGAGCATCGCGCCGTAGCCTCCCGACGACTTGCCGAAGCAGCCGCGATGCTCGCGCGACGCCAGCGTGCGGAACTCGCCGTCGACGAAAGGAACGATCTCGCGCGTGAGGTAGTCGGCATAGTTCCCGATCGCCGACGAGTTGACGTACTGGTTGCCGCCCAGCGCGGTGAAGCAGTCGGGGAACACCACGATCACCGGCCCCATCCGCCTGGCGTGAACCAGGCGCGCGACGCGCTCGGGGACGTTGTCGCCGAAGGGCTTCCAGCCGACGTGCGCGAGCCCCGAACCGGTGAAGCCCGCCAGGTCGTAGAGCACGGGGAAGCGCCGCCCGCGGCCCGCGGCGGCAGCTTCGTCGTACTCGGCGGGCAGCCAGACCGCGAGCTTGCGCACGTGCGGATCCCCTAGCGGGTTGTCGGCGAGGATGCGCGAAACGTGTTCGAGCACGACGACGGTGCCGGAGGCGGAGGCGGAAAGCGGGTGCTTGCGGGCCATGGTGCATTCCTTTGGGCGATCAAAGAGGGCGTTCGGCCGTCGACCGGGCCGTCGGCACGAACGATGTCAGCAAACTCCGGCGCCGCCCGCGTCGCCTGCGGTCGGCGGGCAAAGCGCCGCATTGTCGCAATTTGGCGACAGTTTTGCGCAATTGCCGCCAAAAAGAATCACCGGCAAGCGCTTCGCGGGCCGCCGAGGCGTGGGATAATTGCCTTGAACGAAGGCTGGGGTTATTCTTGAACCTGAAATTTTTCGAACGGGAAAGACGCTGATGAGGGTATCCGGGCTATTGCGATGGGGTGTCGGCAGCGCGGCGCTGCTGGCCGCGGGTGTCGCCGCCGCGGCTTCATTTGTGGTCACGTTCCCCTACTTCACCGGCGGTGAGAACAGCAGCGGGTTTCCGTTGTCCACGCAGAGCATCGGCGCGGCGCAGACGTTCCCGATTCCGCAGGGCGAGCGCGTCGTCTCCGCGACGATCTCCGGGACCTGGGGGTCGCCCACCAGTCCCCTGGGTACGGCCGGGGTCGACGTCTTCCTGGACGGGGTGCTGGTGGCGCAGTGCGTGAAGCCGGACTCGGGGTGCTGGGTCAACGGCGCCGCGCAGCGTCCTTGGAGCCATACGCTCACCGGGCCGGAGATGGCCAAGCTCAACGACGGTTCGGCGACATTGACCGTGCAGCAGACATCCGAGAGTTTCATTTCGCTCGGAGCCTCGACGCTGATCATCGCGACCGAACTGCCGCCCACGGTGCCAGCGTTGTCGCCACTGGCGCTGTTGGCGCTTCTCGCCGGCGTTGCCGTGGCAGGCGGGCTGGCCCTGCGCCGGCTGCCGCGAGCCTGACCGGAACCCTGCCCGTCCGACCGGACGCCGCGCGGCATCGCCGCGCCGGCATCCTCGCGGCGCCGTCCCGCCGCGATCACGGTTTCCTGCCTTTGGCACCCTTGGCACCCTTGGCGGTGCCGCTGCGCCTTTTCTTCGGTTCCACCAGCAGCAATCCGCGGCAGGTGGCCGCTCCGCAGAGGCAGGCGTAAGCCTCGCGCGTGCGTTTGCCGATCCGCCCGTCGAGCGACAGGCGGTAGTCGTAGGTGATCTCGTCGCCGGTGCGTATCGTCCGCCGCGCCTCGATGAACACGCGGCCGTCCTCGTACTCGAACGACTCGCAGTTCGCGTCGCACGAATGGTTGATCCAGCGCGCGGCGTTGCCGCGGACGTTGGCGTCGATCACCGTGCCGTCGCTGACCTCGAAAAAGAACGTGTGATGCGGATTGTCGGGGTCGCTTGCCGGACGCTCGAGCGCCACCTCCCAGGTTGTCCGGTCGCCGCGGTACTCGATGACCCGGCTCCCCTTCCTGATGGTGCGGGTGGCGAACACGCCGCGACCGTGGATCACCGAATTGCGGACGGCGTAGGCGCGCGGCGGCTTCGCGGCAGGCATCGCGGTCACTTGGCCTTGGGGGGCGTGCCCGTGCGCGGCGCGGTGCCGGCGCGCGGAGTTGGCGCCGCCGGCGGGCGGTTGGCCGGCGGAATGGGCTGGTGCGGTCCGGTCTTGGCGTTGTGGCCGCGAAAGCCGCCGCCCTTGGTCTTCGTCATCGCTGTCTCCTTGAGCGCAGCGCGGGGCCGGCTGCGACGGCGTCAATCCTACTCCCACCTCAGAGCATCGGCTCGCTGACGCGTTCGCCGCGTTCGAATACGACGTGCGCGCGGCCGACGAGCAGCGCGTCGAGCGGGCCGATGCGATCGAGATCCTTGCTGGTGTACGGCAGCCGATGCAGGACATAGCGCATCGAGTTCAGGCGCGCGCGCTTCTTGCAGTCGGACTTGATCACCGTCCACGGCGCGTCGGCCGTGTCGGTGTAGAAGAACGTGGCCTCCTTGGCCTTGGTGTAGTCGCCCCACTTGTCCAGCGAGGCGAGGTCCACCGGCGACAGCTTCCACTGCTTGAGCGGATGCGCCTCGCGCTCGCGGAAGCGGCGGCGCTGCTCATTCTGGCTCACCGAAAACCAGAACTTGATCAGGTGGATGTTGTTGTGGACGAGCATCCGCTCGAATTCCGGCGTCTGGCGCATGAACTCCAGGTACTCCTGCTGCGTGCAGAATCCCATCACCCGCTCGACGCCAGCGCGGTTGTACCAGGAGCGGTCGAACATCACGATCTCGCCCGCGGTCGGCAGGTGACGCACGTAGCGCTGGAAGTACCACTCGCCGCGTTCGGCCTCGGTCGGCTTCTGCAGCGCCACCACGCGCGCACCCCGCGGATTGAGGTGTTCCATGAACCGCTTGATCGTGCCCCCCTTGCCGGCGGCGTCGCGGCCCTCGAACAGGATCACGACCTTCTGCCGCTCGTCCTTGACCCAGGCCTGCAGCTTGAGCAGTTCCACCTGCAGCCGGTACTTCTGCCGTTCGTAGCTCTTGCGCGACAGCAGGTTGCGGTACGGGTAGCCGCCACTGCGCCAGTCGTCGGCGAGTTCGTCGTCGGCGTTGGCCGGAAGCTCGCGAACCAGCGCCTGCTGCTCCTTCAGCACCGACCGCATCAGCTGCGCGGCGTCGGCGGGCGACCGTCCGGCCAGGATATCCTCCAGCGCGTTGACCTGCGCCTCCTGCGCCGAGGCGATGCTCTCGCCGACCGCGTGGCGCTCGATCGCCTCGGCGCTGGCGATCGGTCCGACGTCGCCCAGCGATGCGCGGCGGGGGCGCGGACCGCGGGGGCGGGGTGCGGCGGGCGCGGGAGCGACGGGTGCGGACGTCGGGGCAGGCGCGGCGGTGGCAGCGGCGGCTTTCGGTGGTTTCCTGGTCATGACGTCATCCTTCCTCATGGCGATTGATTGCCTCGTGGCGGCACGCCGCATCGCGGCCGGCGGCGCGGGGATGCGCATCCCCGGGCACCCCGCTCATTATGTTCAGGAACCTGCGGCCGACCTTGTTCGAGATCATGAATTGCCGCGCGCGCCGGTCAGCGGCCCCAGGTGGCGAGCAGCACCGTCGCCGTCAGCATCACGGGAGCGCTGGCCGCGGCGACCAGAGTCGACAGCACGAGGCTGCCGGCGACGGGTCCGGCCAGCGTGTCGAACTGGCGCGACATCAGGTACACGTTGGCCCCCACCGGCAACGCCGCCATCAGCACGATCGCCTGCGTTTCCAGCGGCGGCAGGCCGAGCGCGGCGGCGAGCAGCAGCACGACCGCCGGATGCACCAGCAACTTGAACGTGCAGATCGCCGCGCTCTCGCGCAAGCCCTCCCGCATCCCGAATTCGGCCAGGCCCATTCCCAGCGCGATCAGCGACAGCGGGACCGCAGCCTGGCCGATCAGTTCGAGCGTCCGGTCGACCATGCCGGGGAGCGGCAGGCCCGTGTAGCTGTACGCGGTGCCGAGGAGGATGCTGGCCACGATCGGGTTGGTGACGACACCCTTGGCCGTCGCGACCAGGCCGCGCACCGACGCCGCGCGGTTGCGCGCCCATTCGACCGACACGGTGACCAGCGTCCACAGCAGGAACGAGTTGAAGACGAGCACCAGCGACACGGCGGGCAGCGAGGCTTCGCCCAGCAGCGTCTGGGCCAGCGGCACGCCCAGCAGCAGGTTGTTCGAGAAGACGGTGCCGACGCCGAACACCGACTGCGCGGCGCCGTCCATCCGGAACATCCGGTACGCGGCGACGCGGGCGGCGAAGAACACCAGCAGCGACCCGCCGAAGTACGCGATCAGCAGCCGGGCGTCGACTGCCGGAAGGCGCGAGAACCCGCTCATCAGCCGGAACAGCAGCGTCGGCACCGCGGCCGCGAACACGAAGCGCGTCAGCGCATCGGCGATCGCCCGGTCCCACTTGCCCCAGCGGATGAGCACGTACCCGACCAGAACCAGCAGAAACAGCGGCGCGGTGAGCGCGAGGAGATGCTGGAGCGCTGTCATGCGTCGGTCGCGGCCGGGCGGCGCGCGTCGGCCACCGGACGGGGCGCGCTCTAGCCTTCGCCGCGGACGCCGGCGACCAGCGCGCGCAGGCCGTTGGCGACGACGCCCGACAGCACGCCCGGCAGGTAGCGTGCGCCCGCCTTCGACCAGCGATGGAAGTCGGCCGGCGCGAGCGCGAGCACGCCGGGAGCGACCCCGGCGGCGAGCGCGCGACCGATGCCGTGCTCGATCGCCGCGACGACCTCGGGATGGTGCAACTGCCCCGGGTAGCCGAACGAAAACGACAGGTCGTTGGGGCCGAAGAACACCGCGTCGATCCCCGGCACCGCCAGAATCGCGTCGATCTCGGCGATGGCGGCACGGGTTTCGACCATCACGATGACGGCGGTGCCCTCGTTGGAGTCGCGGATGTGCTGCTCGCCGCCGAAGAAGCCGAAGCCGGCGGCGCGGGTGGAGAACGCCGCGCCGCGCGCGCCGACCGGCGGGTACTTGGCGGCGGCGACGATCCGCGCGGCCTGTTCGGGCGTGTTGACCTGCGGCACCTGGATGCCCGACGCGCCGACGTCCAGCACGCGCAGGATGTCGGGAGCGCCGCCGGGCATGTCCTTCCAGAAGAGGCCCATCGCGTCGGCGAACGACCACACGACGCCGACCACGCAGACGACCAGCGCCGACTGCGCCCAGAAGATCGTCGAGAGCTCGCCCTGCGTCG
>CAIWHR010000165.1 GCA_903912485.1 uncultured beta proteobacterium
CGCTCGAGGTGCTCGACGGCGGCAAGCGCGTGCGCGCGACGCGCGAGGTGGACGGCGGCTTGCAGGTGCTCGAGGCGCCGCTGCCGTGCGTCGTGACGGCGGACCTGCGCCTCAACGAGCCGCGCTACGCGACGCTGCCCAACATCATGAAGGCGAAGAAGAAGCCGCTGGAAACGACCAACCCGGCCGCGCTCGGCGTGGACGTCACGCCGCGGCTGGCGACGCTCAAGGTGGTCGAACCGCCGAAGCGCCAGGGCGGCGGCAAGGTGGCCGACGTCAAGGAGCTGGTCGCAAAGCTGCGCGGCGAAGCCAAGGTCATCTGAACCCCCACCTCTTCCTCGAGCCAACGGAGCCCAAATGGCCATCCTGATCCTTGCCGACCATGACAACACGTCGCTGAAACCGGCGACGCTCAACACCGTGACCGCCGCGCAGAAGATCGGCGGCGACATCCACATCCTGGTCGCCGGCGCGAACGCCGGCGCCGCCGCGCAGGCCGCCGCGTCGATCCCCGGCGTGGCCAAGGTGCTGCACGCCGACGCAGCATGGCTCGCGGCCCCGGTCGCCGAGAACGTCGCCGCGACGATGGTGGCGCTGGCCAGGGCCGGCGGCTACTCGCATCTGATGGCGCCGGCGACCGGCTTCGGCAAGAACGTCGCGCCGCGCGTCGCCGCGTTGCTCGACGTCGCGCAGGTTTCGGAGATCATCGCCGTCGACGCGCCGGACACCTTCGTGCGCCCGATCTACGCCGGCAGCGCGTTCGCCACCGTCCAGGCGAAGGATCCCGTCGTCGTGATCACCGTCCGCGCGACCGGTTTCGACGCGGCTCCCGCCAGCGGTGGATCCGCGCCCGTCGAAGCCGTCGCCGCGGCGCCGGACACGGGTCTGGCCAAGGTCACCGGGCAGGAACTCACCAAGTCGGACCGTCCCGAACTGACCAGCGCGCGCGTCGTCGTGTCGGGCGGCCGGGGTCTGGGCAACGGCGAGAACTTCAAGATGCTCGAGGCGCTCGCGGAAAAGCTCAACGCCGCCATCGGCGCGTCGCGCGCGGCGGTCGACGCCGGCTACGTGCCCAACGACACCCAGGTCGGCCAGACCGGCAAGATCGTCGCGCCCGACCTCTACATCGCGGTCGGCATCTCGGGCGCGATCCAGCACCTGGCCGGAATGAAGGACAGCAAGGTGATCGTGGCCATCAACAAGGACCCCGAGGCGCCGATATTCCAGATCGCCGATTACGGCCTCGTCGGCGACCTGTTCGAACTGGTGCCGCAGCTGACCGCGGAACTGGGCTGAGCCGACCGTATCCCGTCGTGATCGAGCAACCACCGAGCCGAAGATGAGCCAATACCACGCCCCCCTCGCCGAAATGCAGTTTGTGATGAACGAACTCGCCGGCCTCGAACAGGTCTCGCAGCTTCCCGATTTCGCCGAAGCGACGCCCGACGTCGCCACCGCGATCCTTGAGGAGGCGTCGAAGTTCGCCACCAATGTTCTCGATCCGCTCAATTTCAGCGGCGACCAGGAGGGCGCGCAGTGGCACGATGGCGGGACCGTGACGACGCCCGCCGGCTTCAAGGATGCGTACCTGCAGTTCTGCGAGAACGGCTGGATGGGGCTGAACAAGAGCACCGAGTTCGGCGGGCAGGGCCTGCCGCAGCTGGTCGCGGCGACGGTCGAGGAAATGTGGCACGCGTCGAACCTCGCGTTCGACCTCTGCCCGATGCTGACGCAGGGCGCGATCGAGGCGATCGAACTGCGCGGCTCCGACGCGCTGAAGCACAAATTCCTGCCCAACATGGTCGCCGGCGTCTGGGCGGGCACGATGAACCTGACCGAGCCGCAGGCGGGCTCCGACCTGGCCGCCGTGCGCACGCGCGCGGTGCCGCAGGGCGACGGCACGTACAAGATCCACGGCACCAAGATCTTCATCACCTGCGGCGAGCACGACTACACCGAGAACGTCATCCACTTGGTCCTCGCGCGCACGCCCGACGCGCCGCCGGGGGTCAAGGGAATTTCGCTGTTCGTCGTGCCCAAGTTCATCGTCGGCGACGACGGCTCGCTGGGCGCGCGCAACGACGTCTTCTGCGTCTCGCTCGAACACAAGCTCGGCATCCACGCGAGCCCGACCGCGGTCATGTCCTTCGGCGACAAGGGCGGCGCCGTCGGCTACCTGGTCGGCGAGGAGAACCGCGGCCTCGAGTACATGTTCATCATGATGAATCTGGCGCGCTTCTCGGTCGGCATGGAGGGCGTCGGCGTTTCGGAGCGCGCGTACCAGAGAGCGGTCGCGTACGCCAAGGATCGCGTGCAGGGCAAGGCGGTCGGCCTGGCGCCGGAAGAGGCAACGGGCACCATCATCGACCATCCCGACATCCGCCGGATGCTGATGACGATGCGCGCCAACACCGAGGCGATACGCGCCGTCGCCTACGTCACCGCGGCGGCGATGGACAACGCCAGCCGCCATCCCGACGCCGAGACGCGCAAGCGCAGCCAGGCGTTCGTCGAGCTGATGATCCCCATCGTCAAGGGCTGCTCGACCGAGGTCGCGCAGGAGACCACGTCGCTGGGCGTGCAGGTGCATGGCGGCATGGGTTTCATCGAGGAAACCGGCGCCGCGCAGCATTTCCGCGACGCCCGCATCACGACCATCTACGAGGGCACGACCGGCATCCAGGCCAACGACCTGATCGGCCGCAAGACCGCCCGCGACGGCGGCACGGTGGCGCGCAAGGTCGTGGCCGAGATCGACGCGGTGGCGGCGGATCTCGTCGCGCACGGCGATCCCTCGCTGAAGGCGATCGGCACGCAGCTCGCGCAGTCGACGGCGGCGCTGAAGGAGGCGATCGACTGGATGGTGCCGGCGTACGGCGCGCAGGTGCGCGCCGCGCAAGCCGGCGCCGTACCTTACCTGCGGCTGTGGGGGCTGGTCGCCGGCGGCTGGCAGATGGGACGCGCCGCGCTGATCGCCGCGAAGCACCTCGCCGACGGCAGCGGCGCAGCGCCGTTCATGAAGGCCAAGATCGCCACCGCGCGCTACTACGCCGACTGCCTGCTGCCGCAGGCGGGGGGCCTCGCGCGCACGGTGGTCGAGGGCGGCGAGTCCGCGCTGGCGCTCGCGGCCAGCGACTTCTGATCGCCGCGTCGCGGGAGCCCGGGTCGCCGCGGCGGCGCCCGGCTGCCGCGACCCTTATCGTTCCTCTCGCGCCTGCGGCGCGCTCAGGTCGCCGGAATCGCGATCACGCCGTGCGCCGCGAGCTCGACGGCGACTTCGGCGCCGACGGCGAGCGGCCGGTCGGCGACCGGGTTGATCGCGAACAGCGAGCCGATCGCGGTTTCGACCGTGTATTCCATCACGTTGCCGAGGTACGCGGCCTTGCGCACGACGCCGCGCAGCGGCGTGGCGCCGGGCGGCAGGAAGCCGATCGCCTCCGGCCGGATCGCGACCTCGATCTCGCCGTCGGGCAGGCCGCGGTGCGGGATCGTCAGCGTCAGCGGACCGAGCGCGACGCTGCCGACGACGTCGTCGCGCCGCGCGAGCGTGCCGCGAACGCGCGTCGCCTCGCCCATGAAGCTCGCGACGAAGGCGTCCTTCGGCGCCGCGTAGAGCTCGCGCGGCGCGCCCTCCTGCGCGATCTCGGCCCGGTTCATCACGACGATCCGGTCGGAGACGGCGAGCGCCTCCGACTGGTCGTGCGTCACGTACACGACGGTCAGCCCGAGGCGCTGCTGCAGGTCGCGGATCTCCTCGCGCATCTGCCGGCGCAGCCGGGCGTCGAGATTCGACAGCGGCTCGTCGAACAGCAGCACCGCGGGCTCGAGCACCAGCGCCCGCGCGACCGCCACGCGCTGCTGCTGGCCGCCCGAGAGCTCCGACGGCAGGCGCGCGTCGAACCCGGTGAGGCCGACCGAGGCGAGCGTCGCCTGCGCCTTGTCGCGCATCCCGGCCTTCGCCATCCCGGACACCGACAGGCCGTAGCAGACGTTCTCGAACACCGTCATGTGCGGGAACAGCGCGTAGCTCTGGAACACCATCGACACGTCGCGGTCCGATGCGGAAATGCCGGTCACGTCGGCGTCGCCGATGCGGATCTTTCCCGCGGTCGGCAGCTCCAGTCCGGCGATCATCCGCAGGATCGTCGTCTTGCCGCAGCCCGAGGGTCCCAGCAGCGTGACCAGCGTGCGCGCGGCGACGGTGAACGACACGTCGCGCACCGCGGCGACGTCGCCGTAGTGCTTGCTGACGTTGCAAAGCTCGATCGGTGAAGCCTTCATCGGGTCATGCGTCCGTGGGTGGGGTCGGTGCCGCCGTCACGCCGCGCCGCGGCCGAGCGCCAGCACCGGGTGCGCGGCGATCGCCCGCCGGCCGAGCCTGCGCTCGCCGACCAGCGTCTGGATCAGCCAGATCGCGGCCAGCATCAGCACGATCAGCACCGAGCAGTAGGCGATGGCGACGCCGTAGTCGCCGTTGATGACGCGGTTGATGATGTACGTCGTCGCCATCTCGTATTCGGCCGAGACGAGGAAGATCACCGCCGAAACCGTGGTCACCGCGCGGACGAAGCTGTAGACCAGCGCCGCGACGATCGCCGGCTTCAGCAGCGGCAGGATGACGCGCCGCAGCGTGGTCAGGCCGCGCGCGCCGAGCGTGGCCGAAGCCTCGTCGAGGCTGCGGTCGATCTGGCTCATCGCCGCCATGCCGGCGCGCACGCCGACCGGCATGTTGCGAAACACGAAGCAGACGATCAGCACCATCGCGGTGCCGGTGATCTCGATCGGCGGCACGTTGAACGCCAGGATGTAGGAAACGCCGATCACCGTGCCGGGGATCGCGAACGACAGCATCGTCCCGAACTCGAACGTCGACTGCCCGGCGA
>CAIWHR010000166.1 GCA_903912485.1 uncultured beta proteobacterium
CACCTGGACGTCCGGCGGAATGACGGTGTTGCGCAGCGTGTCCACGCGGCGCAACACCGCGCTGGCGACGTCGATGGCATTTTCCCCGGGCTTCTTGGTCACGGCGATGGTGACCGCCGGGTGTTCGCCGCCGTCCTTGCCGGCCACGCCGTGCCAGACGTAGCGGGTCGCCGGCAGCGGGCCGTCGCGGACGGCGGCGACGTCCTGCAGGAACACGGGCTTGCCGTCGCGCACGCCCACGACCAGTTCGGCGACGTCGCGCGCATCCCTGAGGAACGGCCCCGACTCGACCGCGACCGCGCGGTTGCCCGACAGCAGCTCGCCGACCGGCAGGCCGAGGTTCGCCGACCGCAGCGCCGTGCGCAGGTCGGCAACGGTGACTCCGGCGCCGGCCATGCGGGAGGGATCGATCTCGACCATCACGGCGCGCCCGGGCCCGCCGATGGTGACGACTTCGCGCGTGCCGCCGACGCGCTTCAGGTCGACTTCGATGCTGTGGGCGACGCGTTCCAGATCGTAGGCGCCGGTCGCCGCGTTGCTGCTGTAGAGCGTCAGCGTGACGATCGGCACGTCGTCGATGCCCTTGGGCTTGATCAGCGGCGCCAGCACGCCCAGGTCCTTGGGCAGCCAGTCGGCGTTGGCGTTGACGGTGTCGTAGAGCCGCACCAGCGCGTCGATGCGCGGCACGCCGACCTTGAACTGCACGGTCATCACGGCAAGGCCCGGGCGCGACACCGACATCACGTGCTCGACGCCGCTGATCTGCGCCAGCACCTGCTCCGCCGGCGTGGCGACCATCTGCTCGACGTCGCGCGCCGAAGCCCCCGGGAAGGGGATCAGCACGTTGGCCATCGTCACGTTGATCTGCGGCTCCTCCTCGCGGGGGGTGACCAGCACGGCGAACACGCCGAGCAGGAGCGCGCCGAGCGCCAGGAGCGGCGTGATCTGCGCCGCCTGGAAGCGGGCCGCGATGCGGCCGGAGATGCCGAGCTCGTTGCTCACCGTCGGTCCTTCAGCGCGCACGGGCGGCCGCCTGCGGGTCGAGCGCGACGCGTTCGCCGGCAGACACCCCGGTGAGAATCTCCACGCTGTCGCCGACGGCGCGGCCGGCGCGAACCTGGCGCAGGACGGGCCGGCCGTTGGCGTCGATCACGTACACGCCGGTCATCTCGGCGCGGCGGACGAGCGCGCCGGCCGGCACGTAGAAGCGGGGAGCGGCGCGGCTCTGCCCCGGGAGCCAGGCGCGGGCGAAGGTTCCCGGCTTGACGCCCTGCGCGGCGGCCGGCAGGTCGAGCCGGATCTGCACGGTGTGCGTGCCCGGGTCGACCGTCGGCAGCCATTCGACGCGCGTCGGCACCAGCCAACGGCGCTCGCCGGACAATCCGGGAATCTCGATGCGGATCGCCGCGCCGGCGGGCATCCCGTCGAACGCAGTCTGCGGCACCGCCGCGGTGACCCGGAGCGCCGCCGGGTCGTACAGCGTCAGCAGCGGGCGGCCCGGCATCGCCATGTCGCCCAGCGCCACCGGAACCTCGGCGACGACGCCGCCGTAGGGCGCCTTCACCACGTAGAAGCCCGACTGCGTCCTGGCGGCGCCGGCCTGCGCGATCTGCGCCGAGACCTGCGCCTGCGTGGCCTTGAACTGCGCTTGCGCGCGCTCGAGCGCCGCCTGGCTGGTGTATTTCCTGTCGAACAGCTGCTTCTGGCGCTCGAACTCGCTGGTCGCGACTTCCAGCGATGCGCGTGCCGACTGGACCTGGGCGTCGGAAGCGGCAACCGACTGCTCCGCCGCGTGCGCGTCGATCCTGGCCAGAACCTGACCTGCCTTCACGACGTCGCCGGCCTTCACGTCGATGGCGACGACCGCGCCGGCCACCTGCGCCGAGACGACCGTCTGGCGGACGGCTTCGACCGTTCCGTCGTAGCTCGCGGAATCTCCGACACCGGCCGACTGGACGATCGCCGTCGCGAGTTCGCCCGCCACCGCGGCGCCGGAGGGCGCACTGATCAAACAGGCCACGAGGGCTGCGCCCGACAGCCATTGCTTCCGCATGCTGAATCTCCTGATCGGCTTCGCTGCGCGGGCCGGCGCGCACGTCTGGCCTCCCGCATTTGATTCATGTATTATGTAGCCAATCAGTTAACAAAGCAAGCACCTAATCACTCAAACGCTACCAAAGCGATGGACTTTGCTGCATGATGAATGCCCCGCCGTTTGCCGGATGCCCCAGCATGGAAGGAATGCCGCCCGAGGCGCTGGAGAAGGTCGCAGCGTACTTCCAGACGCTGTCGGAGCCGACGCGCCTGCAGATTCTCAACTTCCTCCGCAGCGGCGAACGCAACGTCGGTGAACTGGCGCAGTCGTGCGGCTGCACGTCGGCCAACGTGTCCCGGCACCTGGCGATGCTGACGCAGCGCGGCCTGGTGATCCGCGAAAGCCGCGGCACGAGCGTCTACTACCGGATCGCCGACGAGTCGGTCTACGGTCTGTGCGACCTGGTCTGCGGCAACATCGCCCGCCAGCTCGAGCGGACGGCGCAAGGCGGCGCCGCGTTCATCCGGACGACCCGGCGCGCCGCGGCGGGCTCGCGCGGCAAGCCCCCCCCCCGCTAGCGCTCCGGACGCGCAGGTTTCGCCAGGTCAGCGCGCCGCGGCGCCGCCGCGGGCCAGCGTGAACGTCGACACCGTCTGCTGCAGCTGCCGCGCCTGCTCCTCCATCGACTCCGCCGCCGCCGCAGCTTCCTCGACCAGCGCCGCGTTCTGCTGCGTCACCGCGTCCATCTGCACGATCGCCTGGTTCACCTGCTCGATGCCCGAACTCTGCTCGGCGCTCGCCGCCGAGATCTCGGCCATGATGTCGGTCACCCGCTTCACGCTCGCCACCACCTCGGTCATCGTCCTGCC
>CAIWHR010000167.1 GCA_903912485.1 uncultured beta proteobacterium
CGAGCTGGTCGGCGAGCTCGCGGTAGTCGAGGCCGTAATCCAGCGCGATCTGGTGCAGCGTGTCGCCGCGCTTCACCGTGTGCGTCTGCGGCCGCCAGTCGGGCTCCGGCGCGGGCGGAACGACCTTCGCCGGTGCCGCCGCCACCGCGGCGGGCTTCGCCGCCGGCGCACGTTCGACGACCGGCGCCGGCACCTTCGTCGCGCAGGCCGCGAGCAGCGCGATCAGCATCGCCGTCGCGATCCGGAGGAGCGGACGAACGGATCGCGCGGCGGCGGTGGGCAAAGACGGCATAGGCATGGCGGGAGGGTCGCTGGACGTCGGCGCTCAGGCGAGGCCGGACAGCAGGGGCACGAATCTTACCGCATCGAGCACCTGCTCCCGATAACCGCCGGGCGTGACCTCGAGCACCGTCAGCCGCTGCACGCCTTCGCCGCCCGCGTCGTGCTGCGCCAGCGGCAGCACCATCCGCCCTCCCGGCTTCAGGTACTTCAGCAGCGCCGTGGGCAGGTGCGTCGCGGCGGCGGTGACGATGATCGCGTCGACGGCGATGTCCTCGCCGAGATCGGCCGAGCCGTCGCCGTGCTTCAGGCGCACGTTCCTGACCTTGAGCGACTGCAGGTTGCGCCGCGCCTTGGCCACCAGCGCGCCGATGCGCTCGACCGAATACACTTCACCGGCGATCTGCGCCAGCACCGCCGTCTGGTAGCCGCAGCCGGTGCCGATCTCGAGCACGCGTTCGAGCTTCCCGCCGTTCCTCGCGAGCTCGGTCATCCGCGCGACGACCCAGGGCTGCGAAATCGTCTGCCCGTGCCCGATCGGCAGCGGGCTGTCGTCGTAGGCGCGGATGGCCAGCGCCTCGTCGACGAAGATGTGCCGCGGCACGGCGCTCATCGCCGCCAGGACGACCTCGTCGCGGATCCCCTGCTCGCGCAGCCGCTCGATCATCCGCGTGCGCGTGCGCACCGAGGTCATCCCGATGCCGGAGAGTCTTCCTTCGAGCGTCGCCATGGACGATGTTCCCGCGACTGGACCTCCGGCGCCCCGGGGGCCGTCAGCTCGCCAGCCAGGCCGCGACCGTCGGCATCTGGCCGTGGTGCGTGAGGTCGATCTGCAGCGGCGTCACCGACGCGTAGCCGCGCGCCACCGCGTCGAAGTCGGTGCCTTCCCCCGCGTCGGCTGCCGGGCCGGCGGCGCCGACCCAGTACACCGTCTCGCCGCGCGGGTTCTGCGTCTTGACGACGTCCTCGGCCTTGTGCCGGCGGCCCAGGCGCGTGATCCGGTAGCCTTTCAGTTCGGAGCGGGGCACGTCGGGCACGTTGACGTTGAGCAGCCACGCGCCGGCCGGCGCGCCGCCGTGCCGGTGCAGCAGTTCGAGCGCGACCTGCGCCGCGGTCTCGAAATGCGCGGCGGTCTTCGACGCCAGCGAGACCGCGATCGACGGGATGCCCAGCAGGTAGCCCTCGGTGGCCGCGGCGACGGTGCCCGAATAGATGGTGTCGTCGCCCATGTTGGCACCGAGATTGATGCCGGAGACGATCATGTCGGGCAGCCGGTCGAGCAGGCCGGTCACCGCGAGGTGCACGCAGTCGGTCGGCGTGCCGTTGACGAACAGGAAGCCGTTGGCCGCGCGGCGCACGGTCAGCGGCCGGTCGAGCGTCAGCGAGTTCGACGCGCCGCTCCGGTCGCGCTCGGGCGCGACGACGGTGATCTCGGCGTGCGGCGCGAGCGCGGCCGCGAGCCGCTCCAGCCCGGGGGCGAAATAGCCGTCGTCGTTGGACAAGAGGATGCGCATGAAGGAAGCGTGCTCCGTGCGGCGATCGCGCCGCGCGATTGGTCACCGATTATAAACCGCCGCCGGCCGCCGGCCGCGCCAATCGCACGGCATTGCGCGCCCGGGACCCGCGCCGGCGCGGCGACGCCGCTCAACCGCTGTTGCGCAGACCGGCGGCGAGCCCGTTGATCGTGAGGTGGATGGCGCGCTGCGTCCGCTCGCTGGCGTCGCCCGCACGGTAGCGGCGCAGCAGTTCCACCTGCAGGTGGTTGAGCGGGTCGAGGTAGGGAAAGCGGTTGCGGATGCTGCGCGCGAGCGTCGGGTTGTCCTCGAGCAGCGTCGCGTGACCGGTGACGGCGAGGACGCTGCGCACCGAGCGTCCGTGCTCGGCGACGATGCGCCCGAAGACGGCTGCGCGCAGCTCGGCGTCGGGGACGAGATCGGCGTAGCGCGACGCGATCGCGAGATCGGTCTTGGCGAGCACCATCGCCATGTTCGACAGCACGCTGCGGAAGAACGGCCATCGCTCGTGCATCTCGGCGAGCAGCGCGAGGCCCGCGACGGCGCCGCCCGGGTGCCGTTCGAGGAACGCGTCGACGGCGCTGCCGAACCCGTACCAGCCGGGCAGCATCAGCCGGCACTGGCCCCAGCTGAACACCCAGGGAATCGCGCGCAGGTCCTCGATCCGGGTCGACGCGATGCGCGACGCGGGGCGGCTGCCGATGTTGAGGCTCGCGATCTCGGCGATCGGCGTCGCCGCGCGGAAATAGGCGACGAACCCCGGCGTCCCGTAGACGAGACCGCGATACGCGTCGCAGGCGTTGGCCGACAGCGCGTCGACCGCCGCGTAATACGGCGGCGCGCGGCCCTCCAGCCGCTCGGTGTCGAGGAAGCTCGCTTCCAGCGTCGCCGCGACCAGCGTTTCCAGGTTGCGCCGGCCGAGGTCGGGATCCGAGTACTTGCTGGCGATGATCTCGCCCTGCTCGGTGACCCGCAGCCCGCCGGTGACGCTTCCCGCCGGCTGCGCGAGGATCGCCTCGAAGCTCGGTCCGCCGCCGCGGCCCACCGTGCCGCCGCGGCCGTGGAACAGCCGCAGCTTGACGCCCTGCCCGCCGAACGCTTCGACCAGCGCCAGCTCGGCGCGATAGAGCGCCCAGTTCGCGGTCACGTAGCCGCCGTCCTTGTTGCTGTCGGAGTAGCCCAGCATCACTTCCTGCCAGTCGCCGCGGCCGGCGATCCAGGCGCGATACGCCGGCCGCGCGAACGCCGCGCGCATGACGTCGGCGCCGCGCGCGAGGTCGTCGATGGTCTCGAACAGCGGCACGATGTTGACGGCCAGCCGCTCCCCCTGCAGCAGGCCGACCTCCTTCAGCAGGATCGCGACCTCGAGCAGGTCCGACACCGACTGGCACTTGGAGATCACGTAGTTCGGGATCGCGGCGGCGCCGTAGCGGCTGTGGATTCGGGCGGCGGCCGCGACGATCGCCAGCTCGCTGGCGGTGCGCTCCGAGTACGCGAGGTGCGGCGAATGGAGCAGCCGCGGCCCCGACAGCTCCTCCAGCAGCAGCGCGACCCGCTCTTCCTCGGGCAGCGCCGCGTAGCCGGCGGCCGCGCCGGCGCGCTCGAGCAGTTCGCCGACGACCGCCTCGTGCACGTCGGCGTTCTGGCGCAGGTCGAGCACCGCCAGGTGAAAGCCGAACACTTCGACCGCGCGCAGCAGCGGCGCGAGGCGCCCGTCGGCGAGCGCCGCCGCGCCGTGCGCGGCGAGCGACTGCGCGATCGCTCGCAGGTCGGCCAGCAGTTCCGCCGGCGCCGCGTACGGCGCCATCTCGGCGTGAGGCGCGCGCGGCGGGACGACGCCGGCGAGCGCGCCCGCGGTGGCCGCCACGCGCGCGTAGATTCCGATCAGCGCCTGCCGGTAGGGTTCGTCGCTGCGGTGCGGATTGTCGTCGCGCGAGCGCGCGGCGAGCTGCAGCAGCTCCGGCGTCGGCTGCACCAGCCGCGTCGACAGCGAGAGCTCGCCGCCCAGCGCGTGGATCTCGCCGAGATAGTGGGCAAAGGCCACGCCCGCCTGCGCCGCGATCGCGTATTCCAGCGTCGCCGCGACGACGAAGGGGTTGCCGTCGCGGTCGCCGCCGATCCACGACCCCGGCTGCAGGAACGGCGGCAGCGCGGCGTCGCCGGACGTGCCCGACTGCGCGAACTGCGCGTGCAGCCGCGCTTCGAGCGCGAGGTAGAGCCGCGGCACCTCGGCCAGCAGCGTGTAGCGGTAGTAGGCGAGGCCGTTGTCGATCTCGTCCTTCACGTTGAGCCTCGACAGCCGGATCATCGCCGTCTGCCACAGCGTCAGCACCTGCCGGTGCAGCCCGGACTCGAACTCGCGCGCCTCGTCCGGCGTGAGCCCGGTGCGGTCGCGCCACTGCAGCAGGCGGACGATCTCGCGTTCGCAGTCGAGAATGCTCTTGCGCTGGACCTCGGTCGGATGCGCGGTGAGCACCGGGCTCACCCGCGCGCCGGCGAACCACGCCGTCAGCGCACCGGCGTCGACGCCCTGCGCCGCGAGGCGGTCGAGCGCGTCGGCGATGCTCCCCCGCTGCGGCTGCGAGCCGGCCAGCGCGTGCGCGCGCCGGCGGCGGTTCTGGTGGACGTCCTCGGCGATGTTGGCGAGATGCGAGAAGTAGCTGAACGCACGCACGACGTGCAGCGTCTCGGCGATCGGCAGCGCGTTGAGCAGCTGGGCGAGCTCGTCCTTCATCGCCGGCGCGTCGTCGCCCCCGGCGCGGCGGAAGCGGATCGCCGCCTGCCGGATGGCTTCGACCCTCAGGAAGCCCGCGTCGCCGGTCTGGCTGCGCAGCACGTCGCCCAGCAGCCGGCCGAGCAGCCGCGTGTCGTCGCGCAGCGGCAGGTCCTTGTCGGACGAAAGGTCGGCGGTCGGCATGGATGAGCGGGCGGTGGCGAAGCCGGATCGGCTGCCCGATTGTATCGGAGGCGCGTCGCGCGATTCCGTCGGACAGCGCGCCGGCTCAGGGAGTGCGCGCGGCGCGGGCGGCGCGGATAGCCCTGGCCAGTTCCCACACCGCCGCCGCGTAGAGGCGGCTGCGGTTGTAGCGGGTGATGACGTAGAAGTTGTTGCAGGCGATCCAGTAGCTCGCGTCGTCGCCCGCTGCCGGCTTCTCCTCCAGCAGCAGCAGCCCGACCGGGTCCGGCGCGAGGTCGTCGGGCACGACCGCGGTCACGCCGTCGGCGGCCCACGCCGCCAGCGACCGCCGCTCGGAGAGGCCGCCGTCGAGCCGGCGCAGCACGGGATCGCGGCCTGCGGGCGCGATCGTCGCGGCAAGCAGCACCGGCTGGCCGCGCTGCCAATCGTGGCGGGCGAGAAAATTGGCGACGCTGCCGACGACGTCGGCGCTGTCGGCCCACAGGTCGACGCGGCCGTCATGGTCGAAATCGACGGCAAAATTGCGATAGCTGCCGGGCATGAACTGCGGCACGCCGAGCGCGCCGGCGAACGAGCCCTTGAGCGAGTCCGGCGGTGCGCCGAGGTCGCGCGCCAGCAGCAGGAACTGCTTCAGCTCGCCGCGAAAGAACGCGGCGCGCCGCGGATAGTCGAACGCCAGCGTGGCGAGCGCGTCGAGCGCGCGGTAGCGCCCGGTGTTGGCGCCGTAGGTGGTCTCGACGCCGACGATCGCGACGACGACCTCGGCCGGCACGCCGAACGTCGCCTCGGCGCGCGCGAGGTCCGCGGCGTGCGCGTCCCACCAGGCGACGCCGCCGTCGATGCGCGAGCGCGACACCAGCGACGGCGCGTACTCGTACCACTTCGGCGGCTCGAGCAGCGGCCGCTGCATCGCGGCGACGATCTTCGGCTGATGGCGCGCCGACGCGAAGACCCGCGTCAGCGCCGAACGGCTGAACCCGTGCTCCTGCACCAGTTCGTCGATGAACGCCCGCACGTCGGCGCGCCCGGCATAGCCGGCGGCGGCCTTCGCCGCCTGCGCCCTCGCCGCGACGGGGGGCGGCGCGAACGCGCAGGCAGCGACGACGAGGGCGAGGACGAGGGCGGGGAGCTTCACGGGGGCAGCGGCGGCGGGCGCGAGGACGAACGGCGCGAATGGTATCATCGACCCGACCATTTCCCCGGCGCAGCGCAGGCGGGTCCGCCCGCGCTGCGGCACCCTCCCCACCATGCTCTATTCCCTGTTCCGCCCGATGCTGTTCGCGCTCGACCCCGAAGCGGCGCACGACGCCACCTTCAGGGGCCTCGACCTCGCGGCGAAGTTCGGGCTGGCCGCGGCCGTGCTGCCGCGCGCCCCGGCGTCGCCGGTCAGGACGATGGGGCTCGACTTTCCCAACCGCGTCGGCGTCGCCGCCGGGCTCGACAAGAACGCGGACCACATCGACGGGCTGGCGGCGCTCGGCTTCGGCTTCATCGAGTGCGGCACCGTGACGCCGCGTCCGCAGCCGGGCAATCCCAAGCCGCGCGTGTTCCGCCTGATCGAGGAAGAGGCGCTGATCAACCGGCTCGGCTTCAACAACGACGGCGTGACGCGCTTCCTGGCCAACGCCAACCGGGCGCGCTACCGCGGCGTCCTCGGCCTCAACATCGGCAAGAACTTCGACACGCCGAACGAGCGCGCCGTCGACGACTACCTCGCCTGCCTGCGCGCAGTCTACGAGCGCGCGTCGTACGTCGCGGTCAACGTCTCGTCGCCCAACACCAGGGGCCTGCGCGAACTGCAGCACGAGGAGGCGCTGGCGGCGCTGCTGGCGGCACTCAAGTCCGAGCAGGCCATCCTCGCCCAGCGCCACGGCAAGTACACGCCGATCACGATCAAGATCGCCCCCGACCTGCAGCCCGCGGCCATCGAGGGCATCGCGCGGCTGCTGGTCAGGCATCGGATCGACGGCGTGATCGCGACCAATACCACCGTCGCGCGCGACGCGGTCAAGGGCGCGCGGCACGCCGACGAGGCGGGCGGGCTGTCGGGGCGTCCGCTGCGCGCGGCCGCGACCGAGGTGATCCGGACGCTCGCGCGCGCGCTCGACGGCGCGCTGCCGATCATCGGCGTCGGCGGCATCCTTTCGGGTGCCGACGCCAGGGAGAAGGTCGACGCCGGCGCGACGCTGGTGCAGATCTACACCGGGCTCATCTACCGCGGCCCGGACCTCGTCGCCGAGTGCGCGAGGGCTCTCGCCGGCGCCTAGACGGTTGCGGCGGCGCGCGCTGCGCCCGCGCCCCTGATCATCCTGGTGATCGCCTGATCGAGCAGCGGCTCGACCTCGACCAGGCGCGCGTGATCGTTGCGGAAGCGAACCGCGAGCTCGTCGGCGGTCATCGACAGCGCCTTCTGGCCCTGACGGTTGGTGAAGAGGTACGTCCCGCGCAGAGGGCTCACCCAGGCCAGCCTGGCGAACGCGAGCTGACCGCCCTCGCTCTCGAACTCGATCCACGTCCCGCGCTCGAGGCTCTGCGCGATCTCGAGGAAGCGGTCGTCGACCACTTCGGCGGCCGACGACTGGAGCACCGGGTCCGGCGCCGGGATCGGCTCGGCGCGCGCCATCGCCGCCGCGAGCTCCTCGGCCTTGACGGCGGCAGCCTCGTCGCCGGCAGCCTTGGCCTGCGCCGCGTCGACCTTGGCCTGCTCGGCGACGGCTTCGGTCGGCAGCTCCGAGGAAACGGGCTGCGGCTTGACCGCCGCCGCATGCGCCTCGACCAGGTTTTCCATGAACCGCGCGCGCTCGCCGCGCGGCCACGTCGAGTCCGGAAGCGCGGCCGTCAGCCGCTTGAGCAGCGACGGCAGCAGCGCGACGAGGTGCTTGCGGTCCTCGCGGGCGCGCTTGGGCTGGACGCTCCAGACGAGGTCTTCGATGGTCGTGACCGATTGATCCCAGGCCTCGCTTTCCTCGCCGGCACTGGCGTAGACCTGCTCCAGCACCGCAGTCCAGCGCTGGCGCAGGAAAACCGCAAGAAAATTGGGCACCGGGTACGTCTCGATCCGGCGCTCGGTCTCCATTTTCGCAACGGCGGGCGCGAGTTCGCCGCGGTCGCCCTTGTCGATCTCGTCGGCGGTCGCCTGAATGTTGGCGTCGGCCGCCTTTTCCTCTTCCTCGAGGAAGCTCTGGAGTTCGGTGCAGCGCTCCTCGAAAATCGTCAGGTTGTCGCTGAAACCGTCGAGGACCGCGTGAACGATGTCGTGGATCTTGCGGTAAAGGGGGTCGTCGCGGCCCATCGCCTCCGACCAGCCGAGCCCCGCCTGCGCCAGCGCGTTGACCAGAATCCGCGCCGGGTGGCTCTTCTTGGCGAAAAACGCGCCGTCGAGCATCGCCGCCTTCAGCACCGGAATCTGCAGCCGGGCGAGCAGCGCCTTGATGCCGTCGGGCAGGTCGCGCGTTTCGAAGATGAAATCGAACAGCATGGCGACGAGCTCGATCGTCATCGACTCGAGCGGGTTCACCCGCTGGCCCAGCGCCGACTCCTGCAGATCGCGCAGGACGTTGTGCTTGCCTTCGGGGATGCCGCTGAAGTGGACGACCGTGCCGTTGCCCAGTTCGAAGCCGGTCTCTCCCGCCTGCAGGCGCGTGATGCCCTCGCCCAGTTCGCGGGTCGCCATCACCGGCGCGCCGGGGACGTAGCCCAGAGGCGTCGTCGGCAGCGGCCCCTGCGGCAAGCGATAGCGGACGCTGCCCGGATCGATCACCGGGAACGGCGCCAGCGGATCGTCGGGCCCGCCGAGGCCCATGCCGGCCGAACCGGCGCCGCGCGCCCAGGCGGGGGTGCCGGCACCCGACATCGCCCCCATCTCCGGCTGCCCATCGAGGCCGGGCACGCCCATCGCCGGCAGTCCCGTGCCCGGCGGCATCCCGTGCAGCGGCGAGGGCAGGGCCGCCGGGTCGCCGCGCAGCTGCCGGAACAGCGACATCAGGTCGGTTTCCGGACTGGCCTCGTCCGCCTGCGCCGCGTGCTTCCCCGCCCTGCCGCGGCCCGACGCTGAACCCGCCCGCCCGAGCGCGGCCGGGCGCGCAGCCGGCGGCACGACGTGAAGATTGACGAGGTGGCGGTTGAGGTCGGCGTAGATGCCGTTGAGATCGCCGAACGACGTCTGGTTGAGCTCGCGCAGGATCGTGAGCTTGACCCGGTCGTCGCCGTCGACGCCGTGCAGCGACGCGGCGAACGCTTCGACGATCACCGCGGGTGCGAGCGGATTGCCTTCGGTCTCTAGGTCGGAGCGGCCGAGGAGGAAGCCCATCCCGCGGTTGAGCGTCGCCAGCTCTTCGTGGCAGACGTTCTCGAAGCTGCGCTTGATGTTTCCGGTCAGCACCGACTCGTCCATCGCCGCGGTGTCGATCAGCGTGAGCTGGGTGGCGTCGACCTTGGAGAAGTCGGCCTTGGTCGCGGCGTCGCCGGAAATGCGCTTGTCGATGTGCTCGCGCAGGCGCCGCTCGAATTCGCCCATGATCTCCGCGCGGTCGCTGGCCAGCGCGCGGCGGGCCACGACGTAGACCGCGGCTTCGTCGCTGACGACGGAACTGTTGGCGCGCTCCATCAGCATGTCGCCGATGCGGTCGAGCATCGACGAGAACGACAGCACCAGACGGTGAACGGCGAGGTCGCGGCAATCCGAAAGGATCTTCGCCGCTTCCCGTGCCTGCGGGCGCTTCACGTCCCGTTCGATTGCCGTTGCAGTCAAGGTGTCGTCGATCGCGTTGCCGGCGGGCGTGGCTGCGCCGGGAATGGGCTCGCGCCGGGGAGCGCCGGGGTCGGTTGATGGAACAACTCTAGCACACATCGAGATCGCGGCAACCCGCGAAAACGTGGCGAATTGCAGCCCATCATCGCGTCAGCTCCGACCAGGCCTTTTGCAGGCGTTTATATGACATCGGGAAGGGCGTCCGAAGCTCCTGCGCGAAGAGCGAGACCTGCAGTTCCTCGAGCAGCCAGCGAAACGCATCGAGCCCGGCCTCGGCCCGCCCGGCCTGCCGGTTGCGCTCGGCGCGCTCGCCGATTCGCTGCCACCACTGCGCGACTTCCTCGGCGTGCTTCGCGTCGCGCGCCGGATTCTCCGGATACTTCGCCAGCCGCCGGTCGAGCCCCTGCAGGTAGCGCGGAAGCTGCCCGAGCTGCGCCCAGGGCGTGCGCTGGAAGCATCCGGGATACACCAGCGCGTCGCGGCGCGCGCGCGCGAAGGCGCCCAGCCGCGCCAGCTGGGGCGGCAGCGCGTTGATCCTCTGCGTCAGCGCGTGGTGTTCGGCAGCGATCGCCGACAGCAGCCGGAACGCGCCGTCGGCCACCGCCGGCAGGCGCGTCCTGGCCCGCTTGACCTGCTCGGCGAAGGCGCGCTCCGACCGCGGCAGCGGGTCGTCGCCGACGAAGGCGCGGTCGCAGGCCGCGGCGAGGAGGTCCTGCTGCAGCCGGTCGGTCGGAATCGACGTCCTGAGCTGCAGCGCCGCCTGCGCAAACCCCGGCGCGCCGCCGCTGCGGCCCGCACCCTCGAAGCGCGCCAGGACGTCCTTCAGCGCGATGCGGACGAGCCGCACCACGCCCTTGCGCGTCGACGCTTCGGCCGCCTCGCGCGTGTCGAGCAGCGCCACCGAGACGCTGTCGCCGTCGTCGACCAGCGCCGGGTAGCCGGTGATTCTCTGCCCGCCCTCGACCGTCGTCAGCGTCTCCGGCAGGTCGCCGAAATCCCACGACTTGAGGCCGCGCTTTTCGAGCGCGGGACCCGCCTTGGCGAACGAAAGCTGCGCGGCTTCCCCCCGCTGCGCGCGCAGGAGCGCAAGGTCGCGGCCCGACGCGAGTTCCTTGCCCGCGGCGTCGACGACGCGGACGCTGCAGACGAGATGCGGCGGCAGCGCGGCGGCGTCCCAGGTTCCCGCCGCGGGCGCCTCGCCCAGGCGCCGGCCCAGGTACGCGCGCACCGCATCGGCCAGCTCGCCGCGTCCGAACGGCATCTGCTCGAGGAAGGCGGTGACGGCGTCGGGCAGCGGCACCAGCCGGTTGCGCACCGCCTTGGGCAGCCCCTTGAAGTACCACGTCAGCTTCTCGCGGATCATTCCCGGCACCAGCCAGGACAGCCGCGCCGGATCGACCTGGTTGAGCAGCGCCAGCGGCACGGTGACGGTGAGGCCGTCCAGCGGATGCCCCGGCGCGAAGCGGTACTTGAGCGGCAGTTCCGCACCCGCCATCGCGAGCTTCCCGGGAAAGAGATCCTCGGTCACGTCGCGGGCGCCGTGGCGCATCAGCGCCTCGCGCGTGAGCCGCAGCACGGCGGGGTCGGCGCGCTCGGCCTCGTCGCGCCAGCGCTCGAACGTCACCAGCGAGTGGACTTCGGCCGGCAGGCGCTCGGCATAGAACGCGGCGATCGTCTCGTCGTCGACCAGCACGTCCTGTCGCCGCGCCTTGTGCTCGAGCTCGGCCACGTCGGCGATCAGGCGCCGGTTGTGCGCGAGAAAGCCTCCCTTCGTCGCCAGCGCGCCGGGAACCAGCGCCTCGCGGATGAACACCTCGCGCGCCGCCGCCGGATCGATCGCGCCGTACGACACCCGCCGGCGCGCCACCAGCGTCAGGCCCAGCAGCGTCACCCGCTCGCTGGCGACGACCTCGCCGCGCTCGGCGTCCCAGCGCGGTTCGAAGTAGTCGCGGGTGACCCGGTCGCCGGCGACCGCCTCCACCCACTCCGGCTCGATCTTCGCGGCGCAGCGCGCGTAAAGCCGCGTGGTCTCGACCAGTTCGGCGGCGAGCACCCACTTGGGACCCTTTTTCGCCAGCCCCGAGCCGGGATGGAGCCAGAAGCGCACGCCGCGCCCGCCCTGATAGGCGTCGCCGTCCTCGGCCCTGGTGCCGATGTTGCCGAGCAGCCCCGCCAGCAGTGCCTGGTGGATCGCCACGTAGCGGCGCGCGTCGATGGTCGCCGGCAGCTTCGGATCCCACTTCCATCCCTGCTCGGCCACCTCGCTCGCGAGCTGCGTGTGCACGTCGCGCCACTCGCGCAGGCGCAGGTACGAGACGAACTGCGCGCGGCAGGCGTCGACCATCCGGCGGTGGGTGAGCTTTTCGGCGAGCTTCGCCCCGAAGAACTCCCACAGCGCGGTGAGCGACAGGAAGTCCGAGCGCTCGTCGCGAAACATGAGGTGCGCCTGGTCGGCGGCCTGCTGCTTCTCCAGCGGCCGCTCGCGCGGGTCGGGCACCGACAGCGCGCTGGCGATCACCAGCACCTCGGCGAGGCAGCCGTGTTCGCGCGCCGCCAGCACCATGCGGCCGACGCGCGGGTCGACCGGCAGGCGCGCGAGCTCGCGCCCGAGCGGGGTCAGCGTCCGCTGCCCGTCGACCGCGCCCAGCTCCTGCAGCAGCTGGTAGCCGTCGGCGATCGCGCGCGGACCCGGCGCCTCCAGGAACGGAAAGGCGTCGACCGTGCCGAGGTCGAGCGCCGCCATGCGCAGGATCACCGCCGCCAGCGACGAGCGCAGGATCTCGGGCTCGGTGTACGCCGGCCGCGCGGCGAGATCGTCCTCGTCGTACAGGCGCACGCAGACGCCGGCGGCCACGCGCCCGCAGCGACCGGCGCGCTGGCGCGCCGCCGCCTGCGAGATCTTCTCGATCTGCAGCAGCGTCGTCTTGTTGCGCAGCGAGTAGCGCTTGACGCGCGCGAGGCCCGCGTCGACGACGTAGCGCACCCCCGGCACGGTGAGCGAGGTCTCGGCGACGTTGGTCGCGAGCACGACGCGCCGGCCGCGGCTCGGCGCGAACACGCGCTGCTGCTCGGGCACCGACAGCCGGGCGAACAGCGGCAGGATCTCGACGTCGGACGCGTAGGGGCGTCTGGCCAGCCCCCTGCGCAGCAGGTCCGCCGTCTCGCGGATTTCGCGCTCTCCGGGCAGGAACACCAGGATGTCGCCCGGCCCCTCGCGCCACAGGTCCTCGGCGGCGCCGACGATCGCGTCCTCGAGCTCCTCCTCGTCGTCCGCCTCGGCGCCGGCGGTCTTCAGCGGCCGGTAGCGGATCTCGACCGGGTACGCGCGGCCCGACACCTCGATCACCGGCGCCGGCCGCGTCTCGCCGCCGACGTCGGACGCGAAGTGCCGCGCGAAGCGGTCGGCGTCGAGCGTGGCCGAGGTGACGACGACCTTGAGGTCGGGGCGCCTGGGCAAGAGCTGCTTCAGGTAGCCGAGCAGGAAGTCGATGTTGAGGCTGCGCTCGTGCGCCTCGTCGACGATGATGGTGTCGTAGGCGGCGAGCAGCGGATCGCCCTGCGTCTCGGCCAGCAGGATGCCGTCGGTCATCAGCTTGACGAAGGCCTCGGGCCGCGTGTGGTCGCTGAAGCGCACCTTGTAGCCGACCAGCGCGCCGATCTCGGTGCCGAGCTCCTGCGCGATGCGGGTGGCGACGGCGCGGGCGGCGATCCGCCGCGGCTGCGTGTGTCCGATCAGCCCGCGCTCGCCGCGGCCCTGCGCCATGCAGATCTTCGGGATCTGCGTGGTCTTGCCCGAGCCCGTCTCGCCGCAGACGATGACGACCTGGTGCGCACGCAGCGCGGCGGCGATCTCGTCGGCCCGCTGCGCCACCGGCAGCTCCGGCGGATAACTGATGACCGGGCGCCGCGCTGCGCGCTCGTCGCGCCGCGCGACCGAGCGCGCGACCGC
>CAIWHR010000168.1 GCA_903912485.1 uncultured beta proteobacterium
ATCTGGGCGGCGCGGGGACCGCGGCGGGCCGCGCCAGCGCTGCGAGCGCCGACCTGACCGCCGCCACCGCCGCATGGGTGACCTCGTTGCGGTAGACGCTGCCCTTGGCCGCGTCGCGCATCGCGAAATCGGCCGACGCGAGGACCGGACCGGCGTCCATCTCGCCGTTGGCCTCGAGCACGGTGACGCCCCATTCGCGCTCGCCGCCCATGATCGCCCAGTCCAGCGCCGAGGGCCCGCGGTCGCCGGGTACGCCCGGATGGACGACCAGGCAGCGGTGAGCGCGCCAGACCGATTCGGGGATCGCGCGCTTCAGGAACGGCGCGACGACGACGTCGGGCCGCCAGAGCGCGACCGCCTCTTCGGTGACGCGGTCGTTGACGTCGAACTCGACGGCGACGTCGTGGCCGTCTTCCACCAGCTCGACGTACAGCCGCTGCGTCAGGCTGTTGAACGCGTGGGTCAGGAACAGGATGCGCATCAGCAGATGCGCGGCAGCTGTTCGCCGGTCAGCCAGTCGACGATGCGGCGGCCGCCGAACGACGTCTCCATCTGGACGAAGTGGTGCGCGTCGTCGGTCACCTCGCCGACGATCGCCGCCTGCCGTCCGTGCGGATGCGTGCGCATCGCTGCGAGCAGGCGCTCGGCGTCGGCGGCGGGGCAGATTGCGATCAGCTTGCCCTCGTTGGCGACGTAGAGCGGGTCGAGGCCGAGGAACTCGCAGGCGGCCGCCACCTCGGCCTTCACCGGAATCGCGGGCTCGCGGATCAGCATGCCGCAGCCCGACTGCTGCGCGATTTCGTTGAGCGTCGTCGCCAACCCGCCGCGGGTCGGGTCGCGCAGGCAGTGGACGTCGGGCACCGCGTCGAGCATCAGCGCCACCAGCCCGTGCAGCGCGGCGGTGTCGGACGCGATCGTCGTCTCGAACGACAGGTTCTCGCGCAGCGACATGATCGCCACGCCGTGGTCGCCGATGCTGCCGCTGACGAGTATCCGGTCGCCGGGGCAGGCGCGGTCGCCGCGGACGTCGACGCCCGCGCGCACGACGCCCACGCCGGTGGTCGTGATGAACACGCCGTCGCCCTTGCCGCGCTCGACGACCTTGGTGTCGCCGGTGACGACGGGCACGCCCGCCTCGCGCGACGCCGCCGCCATCGACTCGACGATCCGCTTCAGATCCGCCAGCGGAAAGCCTTCTTCGTGGATGAAGCCGGCGGCGAGGTAGAGCGGCGCCGCGCCCATCATCGCGACGTCGTTGATCGTGCCGTGCACCGACAGGCAGCCGATGTCGCCGCCAGGGAAGAATAGCGGCGACACGACGTGGCTGTCGGTGGCCATCACCAGGCGGCCGGCCGGCAGCTCGACGCTCGCGCCGTCGTTGCCCTGGCGCAGCCACTCGTTGTCGAAGGCGGCGAGGAACAGCTCCTCGACCAGCTGCGCCATCGCGCGCCCGCCGCCGCCGTGCGTCATGTCGACGCGGCCGTGCCTGAAGTCCACCGGGCGGACGTAGCCCTTGCGCACCGAAGTGCCGGGTGCACCCTTGGCGCTGCGCGCCTTCCCTCCGGGAGGGAGCAATTCGCCCTCGGGACGGCCCTTCGGGCTCATGCTGCCGCCCCGGCGATGGCGATGTCCTTGAACCGGCCGTAGGTGTAGTGCGCGGCGCAGGCGCCTTCGGACGACACCATGCACGACCCGATCGGGTTCTCCGGCGTGCACACGCTGCCGAACACCTTGCAGTCGGCCGGCTTCTTCACGCCGCGCAGGATGGCGCCGCACTCGCAGGCCTTGTTGTCGGGCACCGACCGGTATTCGATCGCGTAGCGCGCCTCGGCGTCGAACGCGGCGTACGCCTCCTTGATGCGCAGCGCGCTGTAAGGCACTTCGCCCAGACCCCGCCACTCGAAAGTGCGCCGCAGCTCGAACACGTCGGCGACCAGCGCCTTGGCCTTGGCGTTGCCGTCGCGCGTCACCGCGCGCGTGAATTCGTTCTCGACCTCGGCGCGGCCGTCGTTCAGCTGCCGGACCAGCATCAGGATCGCCTGCATCACGTCCAGCGGCTCGAAGCCGGCGATCACCACCGGCTTCCGGTATTCCTCGGCGAAGTACTCGTAGGGCTGGCTGCCGATCACCGTCGAGACGTGCGCGGGCCCTATGAAGCCGTCGAGCGGGACGATGCCGAGCTCGCGCACCTCGGGCGACTCCAGGATGTTGGCGATCGCCGCCGGCGTGAGCACGTGGTTGCAGAACACGCTGAAGTTGGCGAGCGACAGCGCCTGCGCCTGCCGGATGATCACCGCGGTCGGCGGCGTCGTGGTCTCGAAGCCGATGGCGAAGAACACGACGTCGCGCTCGGGGTTCTGCTGCGCGATCGCCAGCGCGTCGGCCGCCGAGTACACCATCCGCACGTCGGCGCCGCGCGCCTTGGCCTTGAGCAGCGACAGTCCCTTCGACGCGGGCACGCGCACCGTGTCGGCGTAGGTGCACAGGATGAGCCCCGGGCGCGAGCAGAGCTCGATCGCGTTGTCGATGCGCCCGATCGGCAGCACGCACACCGGGCAGCCCGGGCCGTGGATCATCTGCACGTTGGCCGGCAAGAGGTCGGCCAGCCCGTAGCGCGAGATCGCGTGCGTGTGGCCGCCGCAGAACTCCATCAGGCTGTACGTCCGCGCGGGGCTGGCCTCGCGCGCGATCGCCCCCGCGAGCTTTCGCGCCAGCGCGCCGTCGCGGAACTCGTCGATGTACTTCATCGCGCGGCTTCCGGCGCCGGGAGGAGGCCCGCTTCGGCGAAGGTCGCGAGCGTGCGCTCGGCCTCCAGCGGGTCGAGCCTGGTCAGCGCGTAGCCGACGTGGACGATGACGTAGTCGCCGACGGCGACGTCGTCGACCAGCGCCAGCGAGATCTCCTTCTGCACGCCGGAGAGGTCGATGCGGGCGATGTCGGGCGAAAGCAGCGCCACGACGCGGGCGGGAATGGCTAGGCACATCGTCAACTGCTCCTGTCGTTGCCGGCGCAGAGCGCGACCCACGCCTGGCCGAGGCTCAAGCCCCCGTCATTCGGGGGCACCGCCTGCGCTTCGATGAAAGCGAGCCCGCGCGCGGCGAGTGCTGCGCGCAGTTCGCGGGCGAGTATGGCATTGAGCAGGCAGCCGCCGCCGCCGGCGACGGTGGCCGCGCCCGCGGCCTGCGCGGCGCGCGCCGCCCATTCGGCCAGCGCGGCGACCAGCGTGGCGTGGAACAGCGCGGCGCCGTAGCCCGCGTGGCGTTCGGCGGCGAGCACGGGAACGAGCGCGGTGAGGTCGAGCTCGTTGCCGTCCGCGATCCGAAACAGCGACCGGTCGGCGGCCACCGGCCCGTGGCTCTCGGCGAGGCCTTCGAGCAGCATCGCGGCCTGTCCCTCGAAGGCGATGCGCCGGCGCACGCCGAGGAGCCCCGCGGCGGCGTCGAACCAGCGGCCGAGGCTGCTCGTCTCCGGCGCGTGGACGCCCCGCGCCAGCATCGCGGCGACGGTGGGTGCTGCCGCCTCGTCGGCAAAGCGCGCGGCGATCTCGCCGCCGCGGC
>CAIWHR010000169.1 GCA_903912485.1 uncultured beta proteobacterium
CAGCGGCAGGTAGCGACAGCATGGGCGCCGAGGGCGCACCCAGCCGCGCGACGGGCCGCCCCGGGCGGGTGCACCCTTGAGCCGCCGGCGCCGCGTGCTGGTCACCAACGGGACCGAGGAATCGGGCCTCGCCGCCGCCCATTCGCTGGCCGCGGCCGGGTTCGAAGTGATGACCGCCGATTTTCGCCGCCCGTTCACGCTGCGCTCGCGCCACGTCGCCCGGCACTACCCGCTGCCGCAGGCTTCGGCGGAAGAGTTCGCCTGCGCGCTGCTCGCGGCGACGCGGCACTGCCGCCCCGACGTGCTGTTGCCGATCGCGACGCGGCCGGTGCACGCGGTCGCGAGCCGGCACGACGAGTTTGCGGCGATCACCGCGGTCAACGTCCCGCCGCTGGCCGCGTTTCGCGCCGCCTACGTCAAGTCGGTCTGCTTGGCCGAATGCGCCGCACTGGGCATTCCCTGCCCCGAGGTGTACCTGCCGCCGCGCGCCCGCGCGCTGCTCGCGGGCGGCGCCGTCACGCTCGTGGTCAAGCCGGACCTCGACGCCGGCGCCGCCAGGGGCGTCGAGTACGTCCGCAGCCCGCAGGAACTCGATGCGGCCATCGACCGCTGCAGCGCAGCCTACGGCCGCACCGTTATCCAGGAGTACATTCCGGGCGGCGCCGAAGCGATGAAGACGGTCGTCGTCCTGTTCGGGCCCGACGGGCGCCTCGCCGCGGCGTTCACGACGCGCAAGCTGCGGCAGTGGCCGCCGGAAGGCGGGCTCTCGGTCGCGTCCTGCAGCACCGTCGAGCGCTCGCTCGTCGACCTGATGCTGCCGCTGTTCGAGAAATGGCGGTGGCGCGGCGCGGCCGAAGTCGAGCTCAAGCTCGACGCCCGCGACGGCAGGCACCGGGTGATCGAGATCAACCCGCGCTTTCCCGCCTACCTCCGGTTCTCGCGCCACTGCGGTCTCGACCTGCCGCTGCTGGCGGTCGCACTGGCCGCCGGGGACGCGGGCGCCGCACCGCCGCTGTTCGGCTATCGGGCCGGTTCGCATTTCGTCAGCCCGAAACTGTTCGTGCAGTCGGTGCTGCGCGAGCTGTGGTGCCACCGAGCCCCGCTGACCGTCCTGAAAGCGGGCTGGCGCGAGCTCGACGGCACCGCTCCGCTGCTGCGCGCCATGTTCGGCGACCCGCTGCCGATGCTGGGCCGCCTCGCCCGCGACGCGGTGGAGCCGCCGGCTCGGCACCGGCCTTTCCGCATCGACGCCTGACGTCGGAAGTCCGGCCTCGCAGCATCGTTTTGTGCACGCGTGATCACAGGGAGAACCCCCGCATGAAGATGTACAAGGGCAGGCAGGCAGGCACCGCCGCGACGGCGGTGCTGATGGCGCTGGTGCTGGTCGCGATCGCGGCCGCCGCGTATTTCTGGCTCTTCCTGACGTGGAGCTATTCGACCGGCGAGCGCGCGGGCTGGGTGCAGAAGCTGTCGCACAAGGGCTGGCTGTGCAAGACCTGGGAGGGCGAGATGGCGATGGTCACCATGCCCGGCACCGCGCAGGAGAAGTTCCTGTTCACCGTGCGCCGCGACGACGTCGTCGCGCAGCTGAACAAGCTGATGGGCAAGCGGGTCTCGCTGCACTACGAGGAGAAGGTGGGCCTGCCGACGACGTGCTTCGGCGAGACGCGCCACTACGTCGACGGCGTCGTCGCGGTCGAGGAAATCCCGCTGGCGCCGGGGATCGTCGTGCCGACGCCGGCCGCGGTTGCGCCGGCCGCGGTTGCGCCCGCCGCGCCGCCGCCCGCCACGCCGCCGCCCGCATCGGCCCCG
>CAIWHR010000170.1 GCA_903912485.1 uncultured beta proteobacterium
GCCAGCGCAACACCGGCGAGCATCATCAATACGGCCGGGAACATTCTCATTGCCAATTCTCCTTCGCGGATGCGGTTTTGCAGCGGATTCATGCGCGGCGGCAGTCGCGGGATCGACCCGTCGGCCGGGGCCCGGCACGCTGGCGCCACGATATCGTAACGGCAGGCGTCACACCTTGAGCTAACGCAATGCCCGACCCGGCACCCCGGCCGCGCCGTGCCGCCGAAGGATCAGGGCTCGAAGGAGAAACCGACGCCGTAGACCGAGCGGATGACCTCGCGCTCCGGCTGCGCCTGCGACAGCTTGCGGCGCAGGTTCTTCATGTGGCTGTCGACCGCGCGCTCGCTGACGTCGAGATTGCCCTCGTAGACGAGATCGAGCAGCTGGCCGCGCGAAAAGACGCGGCCCGGCTTGGCGGAGAGCACCTCCAGCAGCCGGAACTCCTTGGGCGTCAGGTCCAGGCGCCGGCCGTTGATCCTGGCCTGCCACAACGCGGCGTCGATCTCGAGCGCGAGCGGCGCGGCCTCGTCCGCCGTTGCCGGCGGGGGGCGCCACGCCGACCGGCGCAGCACGACCTTGACGCGCGCGACCACCTCGCGCGGCGAGTACGGCTTGCAGACGTAGTCGTCGGCGCCCAGTTCGAGGCCGAGCAGCCGGTCGATCTCCTCGACCCGGGCGGTGACCATGATCACCGGCAGGTCGGAAAACCTGCGCAGCTCGCGCAGGATGGCAAGGCCGTCCAGACCGGGAAGCATCAGGTCCAGCAGCAGCAGGTCGGGCGGCGCTTCGCGCAGGCGCTTCAGCGCCACCGCGCCGTTGCCCTCGATCGACGCGTCGAAACCGTCGCGCAGCAGGTAGTCGGCCAGCACCTGCGCCAGGTCCGGCTCGTCCTCGACCACCAGGATCCTCGGCTTTTCCACGTCAGCGCCCGTCCGGCCGTCCGCAGGCTGCCGACCGGCGCTGCGGGACGCGACGCAGCGGGCGTGGGGTTCGTTTCATCTCATTTCTCCAGCGGCAGATCGATGCGGAGGGACAGGCCGCCCAGCGGCGACCCGGCCGCGGCGATCGATCCGCCGTGGCCCTGGATGATCGCCTTGCAGATGGCCAGCCCCAGACCGGACCCGCCGTGCATGCGGCTGCGCGAAGGCTCGGCACGAAAAAATCGCTCGAACAGCCGGTCCATCGCCGACTCCGGCGGCGCGGGCGCGCTGTCGTCGAATTGCAGGTGCAGGCGTCCGCCCCGGGCAGTCGCCGCGATTTCGAGGCGGCCGCCGGGATGCGTGTAGCGCAGCGTGTTCTCGAGCAGATTGGAGAACACCTGCTGCAGGCGGTCGCCGTCGCCCCGGATCCGCCAGCCCGACCGGCCTTCCGGAACGCGGTCGGTGTCGAGCGCAATACCGGCCGAGGCGAAGCGCGCGCGGAACTCGTCGGCGGTTTCGCGCAACAGCGCCAGGGGATCGAGCGGGGAGAGCTCCAGGTCCGCGCTGCCGTCGTCGCGATCCAGCGTCTGGCGCAGGTCGTCGACCAGCTTGCCCATCTGCATCACGTTCCGGTGCAGCCGCGCCAGCGTCCTGTCGTCGGCGGTGCGCACGCCGTCCTGCAGCGCCTCGATCTCGGCGCGCAGCACGGCGATGGGCGTGCGCAGCTCGTGCGAGCTGTCGGAAATCCACTGCCGGCGGGCCTCCTCGGTGCGCGCCAGCATCTCGGCCATGGCGTTGAAATCGGCGGCGAGTTCGCCCAGTTCGTCGTTGCGCCGCACCGGGATGCGCTCGGCGTAGCGCCCCTGCGCGATCTGCCGGGCGCCGGTCGCCAGGTCGCGTATCGGCCCCAGGAACTGCCGCGCCATCAGCCAGGCGGCAAGCAGGGAAAGCCCCAGCGCCGCGAGCCCCGCCAGCCACAGGTCGCGCGCCTGCGCGGCCAGGAAGGCGACGTCGCGCGCGGCGCCGGTCGCGGGCGCATCGAGCGTCAGCGTGCCGACGGTCCGGCCCTCGTGCTGAAGCGGTCGGCTCGCCGAGATGCCGTCCGGGGCCGGGTTGCCGACGATCGGTTCGCCGGCCGCGTTGCGCACGGCAAGGCGCGGCCGGAAGCCCGGCAGGTCGGGGGGCGGCCGGCCGGCGCCGCCCTGCGCATCGGGCCGCGGCAGCCAATCCGCGGCGAAC
>CAIWHR010000171.1 GCA_903912485.1 uncultured beta proteobacterium
CCAGGTGAAGCCGGCGCCGGAGTTCTCGTCGACGATGCACACGCAGTTCATCACCGGGCTGGGCACCGTCGGCGAGCGCATGCTGATCCTGGTCGACATCGAGTGCCTGATGACCAGCGCCGAAATGGAACTGGTCGCGGAGACGACGCACTGAATCCATCGGGTGCTCAGGGGTAACCCCGCCACGCGCCATCCGCCCGGGCAGGCAGCATTCCGGGTCGCTGTCGACGCAGCCGGGACGGCGTTGCGGAGGGAGGCATCGCTGCCGTCGCCGGCCGTCAGTTCGGGGCAGGCTGCGCCGTGAGACTGCGCAGCGGCGGCGGACCACGGTGCCGCGCTGCGTTCGGTAACGCACAGACAGGCTCGTCGCAACGCGATAAGTTCGCGAACGCGTCGGAGTCCCGGCGCCGACGCAGCAACAGGTCCCTCCCGCGAGGAGGGCCTCGGGCAGCGCTGGATGGCCCGCATTCAAAACCCAGGAGGCAAACATGCGCAATCTCTCGATCCGGGCGCTGCTGATATCGTTCATCGCAATTGTCGGAGTCCAGGTTCTCGCGATGTTCGGGCTGACGATGCTGCTCGGCAACGCCGAGCACGAAGCCATGCAGCGTCAGGCCAATCGATACTCGTCCTACCTGCTGGCCGACGAGCTGCGGCAGAGCTCCGACGACCTCACGCGGCTCGCCCGAACCTATGTGGTCTCCGGAGGCAAGGCGTCCTACGAGCAGCAGTACAACGACATCCTGGACATCCGCAACGGCAAGAAGCCGCGCCCTGCCGAGTACCAGCGGATCTACTGGGACTTCGTGTCGGCGGGGCAGGCGAGTCCGCGGCCGGACACCGTAGCCGTTCCGCTGCTTGACCTGATGAAGCAGGCGGGGTTCGCCGACGACGAGTTCGGAATGCTCAAGGAAGCGCAGGCCAACTCCAATGATCTCGTGAACACCGAAGTGAAGGCGATGAACGCGGTCAAGGGACGCTTCGACGACGGCAGCGGCAAGTACGACAAGACCGGTGCGCCGCAGCTCGAGCTGGCGCGGGACCTGATGCACAGCCCCGACTATCACGTCTTCAAGGCGAAGATCATGAAGCCGCTCGACCAGTTCTTCAACTTGCTCGACCAGCGGACGAGCCGGGAAATCGTGGCTGCCGAGGGACGCATATCGACGATCAAGACCTGGCTGCTCGCCGTCGAGGGCGTGGCTCTGGTCATCGCCATGTCGCTCGGCCTGTTCGTGCTTTCCCGCATGCGCCGCGAGCTCGGGGGAGAGCCGGCGTATGCCCGGGCCGTGGCCAAGCGGATCGCCGCGGGCGATCTCACCCAGAGCGTGGAGGTCAAGGCCAACGACACCTCCAGCCTGCTGGCGGAGATGAAGGCGATGCAGGACAAGCTGGGCAGCGTGGTCGGCACCATACGCGAGTCGACCGATGCGGTCGGCACCTCGGCGCGGGAGATCGCCCAAGGCAATGCCGACCTGTCGCAGCGCACCGAGCAGCAGGCGGCAAGCCTGGAGGAGACCGCATCGTCGATGGAGGAGTTGACCTCGACGGTGAAGCAGAATGCCGACAACGCCAAGCAGGCCAACCAGCTGGCGGCGTCGGCCTCCGAGGTGGCGGTCAAGGGCGGTCAGGTGGTGGGTCAGGTGGTCGACACCATGGGCTCGATCAGCGCGTCGAGCAAGAAGATCGCCGACATCATC
>CAIWHR010000172.1 GCA_903912485.1 uncultured beta proteobacterium
CTCGACGCCGCCGGGACCGCGCTGCTGGCGAGCCTCGTCGCCCGCCACCTCGAAGGCGGCGGACTCGCCGTCGCCGCCACGCACGCATCGCTCGGCCTGCCCGAGTCGCGCGTGCGCTCGTTGACGCTGGCCTGACACCGCCATGGCGACCGCTTCCGTTTCCTCCTCGCTCGACGCCGGCGCCGTGCTGCCCGGCGTGCGCTGGGCGCTCGTCCGCGATCTGAAGCTCGCTTTTCGGTCGCGCGCGGAACTTGGCGTCCAACTGATGTTCTATGTGATCGTGGTTTCCCTCTTCCCCCTGGCGACGACCCCCGAACGCAACCTGCTCGCCACGATGGGCCCGGGCGTGCTGTGGGTCGCCGCGCTGCTCGCTTCGCTGCTGTCGCTGCCGCGGCTGTTCGCCGCGGATTTCGCCGACGGCACGCTCGAACAGATCGCGCTGTCGCCGTACCCGCTGCCGGCGCTGATCTCGGGCAAGATCCTCGCCCACTGGCTGACGACGGGGCTGCCGGTGGCGCTGATGGCTCCGCTGCTCGGGCTGCAGTACGCGGTCGAAGGCGAAGGCCTGGTGATCCTGATGCTGGCGCTGCTGCTCGGGACGCCGATCCTTTCGCTGCTCGGCGCCATCGGCGCGGCGCTGACGCTGGGCCTGCGCTCGGGCGGCAGCCTGCTGGCGCTGCTGATCCTGCCGCTCTACGTGCCGGTGCTGATCTTCGGCGCCGGCGCGGTCGACGCGGTGCGCGCGGGACTCGGCTCCGCCGCCAACGTGTCGCTGCTCGGCGCCGGGCTGCTCATCGCCGCCGTCGGCGCCCCCTTTGCCGCTGCCGCGGCGGTACGAATCGCGCTCGATTGACCCCCATCATGACCTCCAGCAGCTGGTACCGTTACAGTTCCCCCGCGACGTTCTACCCGATCGCCGGGCGACTGATCCCCTGGTTCGGGTGGGCTGCCGCCGTGATGGCGGCGATCGGAACCTGGATCGGCCTCGCCATCGCGCCCACCGATTTCCAGCAGGGCGACGCCTACCGGATCATCTTCATCCACGTCGCGTCGGCGTGGATGTCGATGTTCATGTACGTCGTGATGGCGGCGTGGAGCGCGCTGTTCCTGGGCTTCAACACGCGGCTGTCCGCGATGATGGCGCAGGCGATGGCGCCGACCGGGGCGCTGATGACGCTGATCGCGCTCGTGACCGGTTCGCTGTGGGGCAAGCCCACGTGGGGCACGTACTGGGCCTGGGACGCGCGGATGACTTCGGAACTGATCCTGCTGTTCCTCTACATGGGCGTGATCGCGCTGCGCAACGCGATCGACGACCCGCGCCGCGCCGACCGCGCCTGCGCGGTGCTGTCGCTCGTCGGCGTGATCAACGTGCCGATCATCTATTACTCGGTCAAGTGGTGGAACACGCTGCACCAGGGCTCGTCGGTCAGCCTCACCGCCGCGCCGAAGATGGCGATGACGATGTTGACCGGCATGCTGATCATGGCGCTGGCGGCGTGGTTCTACGCCATCGCCGTCGCCCTCTATCGGGTCCGCGTCATCATGCTCGAACGCGAGCGCGGCAGCGCCTGGGTGGGCGAATTACAGGAGGTCAAGTCGAGATGAACGAATTCTTCGCGATGGGCGGCTACGCCTTTTTTGTCTGGGGCTCGTTCGGCGCGACGGCGTTCGTCGTCGTCGTCGAGATGGTCGCGCTGCGCGCGCGCCGCCGGCGTGCGCTCGACGAGGCTCGTCTCGCCACCCCCGACAGCCTGACCGCGGCGACGCAGGGGGTCCTGTGAAAGCCCGTCACCGCCGCTTCATCTGGATCGGCGCCGGCGTCGCCGTGCTCGGCGCCGCCTCCGCGCTGGTGCTCAACGCATTCCAGTCGAACCTGGTGTTCTTCTTCACGCCGACGCAGATCGCCGCGAACGAAGTGCCCAGGAACCGCGCGTTCCGCATCGGCGGCCTGGTCGAGGAAAAGAGCCTCGCCCGGGAGAGCGACGGCCTGACCGTGCGCTTCGTCGTCACCGACACCGCCGCCAGCGTCCCGGTCGTCTACAAGGGAATCCTGCCCGACCTGTTCAAGGAAGGGAAAGGCGTCGTCGCGCAGGGCGAGATCGGCTCCGACGGCGTCTTCCGCGCCAGCGAGGTGCTGGCCAAGCACGACGAGAACTACATGCCCCCCGCAGCCGCAGACGCCGTGAACAAGGCGCGCGGAACGACCGCCGCGGCCGAAAAGACCACCAAGACCCTGCAGCGCTGACGGAACGACGCCAACCATGATCCCAGAAATCGGCAACTTCGCCCTCATCCTCGCGCTGCTGCTCGCGCTCGTCCTCGGCACGCTGCCGATCATCGGCGCCGCGCGGCGCATTCCGGCGTGGATCGGCCTGGCGCGGCCGGTGTCGCAGGGCCTGTTCCTGTTCGTCGTCACCGCCTGGGGCTGTCTCGCCTACTCGTTCATCGTCAGCGACTTCTCGGTGCTCAACGTCGCCACCAATTCGAACTCGCAGCTGCCGGTCTACTACCGCTTCGCCGCGACCTGGGGCTCGCACGAAGGCTCGATGATGCTGTGGGTGTTCATGCTCGCGATCTGGACGCTTGCCGTGTCGCTGAAGAGCCGGCACCTGCCCGACGAGATGGTCGCGCGCGTGCTCGGCGTGATGGGCCTCGTCAGCTTCGGCTTCCTGCTGTTCCTGCTGCTGACGTCGAACCCCTTCGACCGGCTGTTCCCGGTGCCCGCCGACGGCCGCGACCTGAACCCGCTGCTGCAGGACCCGGGGATGGTCGCGCACCCGCCGATGCTGTACATGGGCTACGTCGGCTTCTCGGTGGCGTTTGCGTTCGCCATCGCCGCGCTGATGGGAGGCCGGCTCGACGCGACCTGGGCGCGCTGGTCGCGGCCGTGGACCACGCTGGCGTGGAGTTTCCTCAGCATCGGCATCATGATCGGCAGCTGGTGGGCTTACTACACGCTGGGCTGGGGCGGCTGGTGGTTCTGGGACCCGGTCGAAAACGCGTCGTTCATGCCCTGGCTCGTCGGCACCGCGCTGCTGCACTCGCTGGCGGTGACCGAGAAGCGCGGCGCGTTCAAGAACTGGACCGTGCTGCTCGCGATCTGCGCTTTTTCGCTGTCGCTGATCGGCACCTTCCTCGTGCGCTCGGGCGTGCTGACGTCGGTGCACGCGTTCGCGACCGATCCGCGGCGCGGCGTGTTCATCCTCGGCTTCCTCATCGTCGTGATCGGCGGCTCGCTGGCGCTGTACGCGGTGCGTGCGCCCAAGGTCGGCCTCGGCAGCCGCTTCGACCTCATGTCGCGCGAGACGATGCTGCTCGCCAACAACGTGCTGCTGCTCGCCGCAACCGGCTCGGTGCTGCTCGGCACGCTCTACCCGCTGTTCCTCGACGCGCTGAATCTCGGCAAGATCTCCGTCGGCCCCCCGTACTTCGACGCGGTGTTCGTGCCGCTGATGACGCCGCTGGTGTTCCTGATGGGCATCGGCCCGCTCGCGCGCTGGAAGCAGACGACGCTGCCCGACCTCTGGCACCTCCTGCGCTGGGCGTTCGCGATCAGCGTCGTGATGGCGCTGGTCGTGCCGTTCGCCGCCGGCGAGTGGAAGCCGCTGGTGAGCTTCGGCCTGCTGCTCGCTTTCTGGGTCGTCGCGGCGACGGTCGTCAGCATCCGCGAGCGCATGCGCAGCGTGCGCAGCGGCTTCTTCGCGCAGATCGCCCGCCAGCCGCGCAGCTACTGGGGCATGGTGCTCGCGCACCTCGGCATCGCCGTGTTCGTCGTCGGCGTGACGATGGTGAAGGGCTACGAGACCGAGCGCGACGTCAAGATGAGCATCGGCGACACCGTCAGCGTCGGCGGCTACACGTTCCGCTTCGACGGCATCAGCCAGCAGCGCGGCCCGAACTACCAGGCGATCCGCGGCGCGTTCACCGTGACCCGGAAGGGTGCGTACGTCGAGAACCTGTACCCCGAGAAGCGCCAGTACAACGCCGGGGGCATGCCGATGACCAACGCCGCGATCGACAGCGGCCTCCTCGGCGACCTCTACGTCTCGATGGGCGAGCCGGTCGACGGCGGCGCCTGGGTCATCCGCGTCTACTCGAAGCCGTTCATCACCTGGCTCTGGGGCGGCTTCCTGATGATGGCGTTCGGCGGCTTCCTCGCGCTGTCGGACCGCCGCTACCGCGTCGGCGCACAGCGCGACGTCGCGCTGCCGCGCGGCTCGGCAGCGGCGCGCTAGGACCCGCTCATGAACAAGAAACTGATGATCCCGCTGGTCCTGTTCCTGGTGCTGACGGGCTTCCTCTTCGCCGGACTCTGGCGCGACCCGCGCGAGGTGCCGTCGCCGCTGATCGGCAAGCCCGCGCCGCAGTTCGCGCTCGCACAGCTTGCCAACCCGGCGGCGACGCTCGGGACCGCCGACATGAAGGGCCAGGTCTGGCTGCTGAACGTGTGGGCGTCGTGGTGCGTCTCCTGCCGCGAGGAGCACCCGCTGCTGGTCGAGCTCGCCAAGGCCAAGCTGGTGCCGATCATCGGCCTCGACTACAAGGACGAGGCAAGGGCCGGCAAGCAGTGGCTCACGCAGAACGGCGACCCGTACACGACGTCGGTGATGGACCGCGACGGCCGCGTCGGCATCGACTTCGGCGTCTACGGCGTGCCCGAGACCTTCGTCATCGACAAGGCCGGCACCATCCGCTACAAGCAGATCGGACCGATCACGCCCGAAGCCCTCGAAAAGAAGATCCTTCCGCTCGTCCGCGAGCTCCAGAAATCATGACCCGCCTCGCCCGCATCGTCCTTCCCGCGCTGTTCGCGCTGCTGCCGCTGACGGCGGCGGCCGACGCCGTGCCCACCGACATGGATCCGGCCTCCGCGGCGCGCGCGGTCAAGCTCGCCGAGAAGCTGCGCTGCCTCGTCTGCCAGAACCAGACCATCCTCGACTCCAACGCCGAGCTCGCGGTCGACCTGCGCCGGCAGATCCGCGAGCAGATCGCCGCCGGCAGGACCGACGACGAAATCTCGACCTACATGGTCAATCGCTACGGCGACTTCGTCCTCTACCAGCCGCCGGTCAAGGCCACGACGCTGCTGCTCTGGGGCGGCCCGGCTCTGCTGTTTTTCGCCGGCTTCTTCGTCCTCATCCGCAATCTTCGCCGCCGGCCCGGTGCCGAGGCCTCGCTCACCGCCGAGGAACACGAGGAGGCCTCGCGCCTCCTCGCCGGCGACAACAGGAAACCCGACCAGTGATCGCATTCGTCAGCATTGCCGCCGCCATGGTGGTGGCGGCCCTCGCGTGGGTGCTCGTGCCGCTGCTGCGGGGTCCGCGCGCCGAAGGTGTCGTCCGCGAAGCCTCGAACGTCGCCATCCTGCGCGACCAGCTGGCCGAACTCGACAACGACGTCGCCAGCGGCATCGTCCAGCGCGAGCAGTACGACCAGTCCCGCCGCGAACTCGAGCAGCGCGTGCTCGAGGAATCGAAGGCGGCTCCCGGCGGCGCTGCTTCCGGCGTGCCGTCGAGCGCAGGCGCGTGGACGGCGGCGATCCTGGGCGGGGCGCTGCCGATCGCCGCGATGCTGCTCTACCTCACGCTGGGCAGCCATCAGGCGTTCGGACCGGGAGCCGCCGCGGCCAGCGGCGCCGGCGACGCGAAGCACGACACCTCGCCGCAGAAGATCTCCGAGATGGCGGCCGGCCTCGCCGCCCGGCTCGAAAAGGAGCCCGACAATGCGAGCGGCTGGTCGACCCTCGCGCACACGTACTATTCGCTGAAGCGCTTTCCGGAGGCGGTCGCCGCGTACGAGCGCGCGGCCGCGCTGCTGCCGGAAGACGCGGACCTGCTCGCCGACTACGCCGACGCGCTGGGCGCCGCGACCAACAGCCTCGACGGCAAGCCGGCCGAGCTCGTCAAGCGCGCGCTGAAAGCCAATCCCGGGCAGTGGAAGGCGCTGGCGCTCGCCGGCACCATCGCGTTCAACGGCAAGCAATACAGGCAGGCGGTCGGCTACTGGGAACAGCTGAAGGTCGTCCTGCCGCCCGAGTCCGAGATGGCCCAGTCGGTCGACGCGAACATCGCCGAAGCGAAGGAACTCGGCGGGATCACCGGCGCGACGGCGCTGCCGGCGCCTGCCGCGACCAAGGCCCCGGCGGCGGTCGCCGCTGCCCCCGCGGCGAGCGCGGCGAGCGCGGCACCGGGTGCGGCGATCACCGGCACCGTCACGCTCTCCCCGGCGCTCGCCAAGTCCGCCGCGCCGGACGATACGCTGTTCATCTTCGCGCGCGCGGCGCAGGGTCCGAAGTTCCCGCTGGCGATCCTGCGCAAGCAGGTGAAGGATCTGCCCGTCAGGTTCTCGCTCGACGATTCGATGGCGATGTCGCCCGACATGAAGATGTCGAACTTCGCCGAAATCGTCGTCGCGGTCCGCATCAGCAAGTCGGGCAACGCGGTGCCGCAGAGCGGCGACCTCGAGGGCGCGTCCAAGCCGCTGAAGCAGGGCACCAGCGGCGTCGCCGTCGTGATCGACAGCGCGCGGCCCTGACGCGGCCGGTTCGGTCGTCAGCGGCCGAACCGCCTTGCGTACACCGGAACGCGGCGACTTTCCTTGATCGGCGTTGGGTTTTTTCGGCGCGGAAACGACGACGGCCGACACTCGCTACGCCCGTCCGACGCCGCACATTGACCGGGGTCAAACAGCCCCCACTGAGCCCCACCGGCACCCTCCCCCGGCAGTAGACTTTTCCGGACAGTCGTCCAGACCCGGGGAGGGAACAATGAATCGACACATCACTCGCACGCTCGCGCGCGCCGCCGCGATCGCCGCATGGATCGCCCTCGCCCTCGCCGGTGCCGCCGGCCCGGCGCTGGCGCAAGCCGCCGCCAAGGGCAAGCCCGCCGCCAGCGGCGCGTTCGATGCCGCGCCCTGCGTCGGCTGCCACGAGCCGATCAAGGACCTGCGCGCGATGGGCAAGCACAAGGGCGTCGGCTGCAACACCTGCCACGACGGCCTGCCCGCGCACCTCGCCGATCCGTCGAAGCGGCCGGCGACCAGGACCGACCTCGCGACCTGCGGCGGCTGCCACCAGAACCAGTACAAGTCCTACGCGACGATGGACTGGGCCCGCACCGCGCGCTTCGAGAAGAAGCAGTACAGCGGCCCCGCGCCCGACCCCTCGTACGACCTCCTGATGAGCCCGCACGGGTTCACCAAGGAGCACAACATGCCGCGCGGGCACACCTTCGCGCTGCTCGACCAGTACGTCGTCGACCGGGCCTTCGGCGGCCGCTTCGCTCCGAAGGACAGCTGGCGCTACCTCGCCGGTTCCGGCGACTTCAAGGTGATGGACGCCGTCGTCGACCAGTACCCCGACAACGCCGATCAGAAGGCATTCAAGCCCGGCACCACCGCGGCGGCGAACCCGGTTTGCCTGTCGTGCAAGACGCAGGACCACATCCTCGACTGGGCCTACATGGGCGACCCGGCCCCCGGCGCGAAGTGGAGCCGGACGTCGAAGGTCGTCGAACTGGCCAAGGCGTCGAACCATTCGCTGAACTGCATCTTCTGCCACGACCCGCACGCTGCGAAGCCGCGCATCGTCCGCGACGCGCTGATCGACGCGGTGACGCGCACCGATTTCCCGACGCTGTACACGACCGACACGCGCAAGACCAGGGTCGACGTCAGGGAGATGGGACTGCGCGGCTTCACGCGCAAGATCGGGCTGCTCGAGCGCTACGACGGCAAGCTGCAGTGCGGCCAGTGCCACGTCGAGTACAACTGCAACCCGGGCTTCAATCCGAACACCGGCGAAGCGATCCCGATGTCCGACAAGCGCACCAACTACTTCCCCTTCGTCGACGTCAACAACATCCTGAAGGCCTACGACCACATCCAGTTCCGCGACTTCCGCAACCAGTTCACCGGCGCGGCGCTGTGGAAGGCGCAGCACCCGGACGTCGAGACCTACTACAACTCGAAGCACGAGAAGGCCGGCGTCGACTGCGCGGCCTGCCACATGCCGAGGATCAAGGACGCGAAGACCGGCAAGTTCTACACGTCGCACTGGCAGACCAACCCCAAGCACTATCTGAAGGAGACCTGCCTGCAGTGCCACAGCCAGTGGACCGAAACGCAGGCGAAGTACGTCATCGAATCGCTGGCCGGGCACTACCAGGGCAAGGTCCGCAACGCCGAGTTCTGGCTGTCGCAGCTCATCAACCGGTTCGGCCAGGCGCAGCTGGTCGGCGTCGGCGACGACGCGCTGAAGGCGGCGCGCGCCAGGCACGGCGACGCGCATGCGAACTGGGAGTGGTGGACTGCCGCCAACGGCGCGTCGTTCCACAACCCGGAACTGTGGAAGGAATCGCTGGCGAAGTCGGTCTCCTCGTCGCAGGAAGGCATCAAGATCCTCGACGACGCGATCAAGGCGAAGCAGGCCGGACCGGTCGCCGCGGCAACGCCTGCGGCGCCTCCGGCAGCCCCGGCACCGAAGTAAGCGCCGGCGCTTGACCTCGGACAAAGGCGAGGCTTCTGCCTCGCCTTTTCCTTTCCGGGGGCGGGATAATCCGGCGTGGACCCCGGAACCGTCGAATCCTTCACCTTCTGGGCCATCGCGCTGGCGATGACCGGAGTCGCGCTCGCCTTCGTGCTGCCGCGGCTTTTCTCGCGCAGCGCGCCGAGCGACGCCGCCTCGTCGGCGACGGCGACGATCGAAGCGTACCGCGCTCAGGCGGCGGATCTGGACCGGGACCTCGCCGCCGGCGCGCTGGCCGAAAGCGAGTACCGGCAGGCGAAGCAAGAGTGGTGGGTGGCGCTCGATGGCGCGGGCGGCGCCGACGCGCCGCCCGCCCTCATCCGTATCGACGCCGCCGACTGCGCGCACCTCGGCGTGAGCCTC
>CAIWHR010000173.1 GCA_903912485.1 uncultured beta proteobacterium
CTCCTGGTCTTTGACAACCTGAGACTCGCCCTCGGGGAGCTTGCCAGTCAAGTTCTCTGAGGGCGACCCCCCTGTAGACCCTCAGTTATTCTGATCAAGACCTGCTCGGCGCACATCAGTCTTCTTGATCGCGCTCACCTGGGAAGCGGGGAAAGTGCTTAACGTATATTCACGTGGTTTATGTTGGACTGCTTGCGTCGGCGGTCTACTGTCGTTTCCCCGGCTCCGGCGCCTGTGCATTTGGGGAAATCGTTCTCGCAACACCTACGCCTTTCGGGGTGCACGACCTGGGGTCAGCTGTGCACGAAGATTGCCGAACTGCCGTAGAACTGTTGCATCAACGCTTCAAGCGCATCGAAACGCCGGTCATATTGCTCAAACCCGGCGTTCGCCTTCGGGGAGGACAAGAGCGCCATGGCAACATATTCCAGGTGCGCAATTTCCGGGATATCACTGGTTGCGTTGACGATAAGCGTTCTTGACTTGAGGAGCCCGATGGCGGCATTGACGAGTTCCAGCGAAGATGCCTCCTTCAAATGGGCCAACTTTGCCTCCGCCTGTTCACCGATGGCTCCATCCAGCGACACCCGCACATAGGTGTGCTCGCTCATTGACGTATTGACAGCAATGATGGCGGTGTGCGCGGCCGACCACGCTCTGAGCATGGCCCACACCCGCTCGTCGGCCGGGTCGACAAGCCAATTACACTGGCAGTTTCCCGACTGGAAGCGGATGAGCAGAAACGTAACGCCGGCGTAGGCGATGGAGTCGGTGACAACGCTGGTTCTTGGGTCGTTGCCCGCATTCCATTTCCAGGACGGTACGTACGCCGCTAGAGCAGACAGATGGCGTAGGTTCGCGGGCAGGTTGGCGGTTTCATCAAAGGTCGATGGGGGGAGGATTTGTCCGGCAGGCATGAACGATTCCTGGCTGAAATCCGGCGACACGAGCATTGCGGTGGGTTGCATGAAATTCTCCTAGTTGAACGGGTAACTGCGCGAAGTGGCTTGATGTATATTTCCGTCGTTTATATTTGGGTGAGTGCGGACTCGGCCGGAACCACCGACTTGGTGCATTGGCGGCTTTGGCCAATCGTTCACGGTGGGGAGTCCACCCGGTCGCCCAGGGTGGGGACGGGGCGGTGTCCTGCGGCAGCGAGCGTTTCGCCGTTGGCGAGCGGAAGCGCGTGCACGTCGAATGACCACACCAGGCCGCCTATCATCAGTCCAGCGTTGGCAAAGGGTGACGTCATGTCATCGCGACGGCGATATTGGGTCTGCATTTCCAGCGGGTCCTCGTACACGCCCAAGACGTCATCCCGAAATCGAAGGACCCGGCCCGTGGCGGGAAATGCCTGCGCGAGGGGTCCCCTGCGCAGCAGCCATTCGCTGGGTCGGGTGGCGGCCACCTTTAGTATTTCGTCATACTTGGGGACATCGTAGTAATAGGCGACCAGGAATATCCGTGCGGGCCGGGGGGCGAGACCATAGTCCGCGTCGGCGATGACACGCCATTCCGCGGCGTAGCCGACGTTCTTGAGTGTCGACAGCAGCACCGCGAAGTCCCGTCCTGGGCATATGGTGGGGGAGGAGAGCAGTTCGATGCCGCTTTCCAGGACGAGGTGGTTCACCGGGTCGTCATCGTGCGCACGCCGCTGAAGCGACTCGTAAATCGCTTCCCACACGACTCCCTGCCCGCCACGGCAAGAGGTATTGTCGAGGGAGGTCGCGACCAGAATTTCCGGACCAAGGATGGGGGCGTCCCGAGCAGGTGACTTCCCAACGCCCCCCGACGCCAAGTTGGCGTAGGTGTGAAACCTGTCGACGACCGCGTCATGGCCACTGCCTTCGCTGCCCCAGCGCGCTGTATAGAGCGCGAAGGCACGCTGACGCTTGATGGGCGGCTGCCATTCGCCGCTCCAGCGGATGGCATCCCGGTCTCCAGGCGGAGACGACGGTATGCTGCCATCGTTGTCTTCGCCATAGAGAAATTGAATGTTTTTGAGAGGCTGCTGCATGGGGTTCTTCACGGTGTGTTCCTCAGCTGGGTTGCGATGCTTGCGGTAACCTGCCGCCCGCCCGCCAGTCGCGGCGACGTGCGGCGGGAGCTTCATTTAGGCGGTCGGTGCCGTGGGTGCGGATACCACACCGGGAGCGCAACACGAGTCTTCGCCTGGCGTCTCGGTCCAGAGGGCAAGGCCAACCGCCGCGGCCAGTTCCTCGATGCTTGCCGTTGGGTTTTGCGGGATGACGCGGTACCGAATCTGCTCAAGCGCATTCACCAGCGCCCAACATTCCAACGAGGTGAGCGCTCTCAGCAGGGCAATCAGCGGCTGCAGATAGGTCGGTGCGCTCCCCTGGTAGACCCATACATGTCGGGCGGCAAAGTCGTCGGCGAGGTCGGCGACGCTGGTCCGGTTGAGGATTTCGTCACCGAACGTTTCGATGAGCGCAATCAGGTCATCGCCAGAGAGTTTGCGGGCCATCGTGGCACGCCCTGCACCGAACAGCTGGTCGGCGCGGTAGGCCGCCACATCCGCGTACCAGGGCAGCAACCCCCTCTCGCCGAGGAAGTCCCTGGCTTTGGCGTATTCGCTGGCGCCGGCGCCGATGAGCGTGAGCGCGGCTTCGCTCCCCGGCTCCGGCATGAGGGGTTCGTGCACAAGGGGGCTCTCGGGCGATTGGCCGACAGTCACTGGGGGGTTCAAGGTCGTGGTCATGGCTTTTTCCTTCGCCGGCGCGTCAGGCTGGCTTTGGTTGAGGTAAGCCGTGGGCGGACAGCCGCCACGGGCGAGAGCGCAGTTGCGTCTCTGCGATCGAGAACGCGGCCAATCCACTGGCCTCGTTTGCGACAGGTCGATTGCTGTTCCGGCGAACCCGACGCAGGATTCATTTCCGACGCGGGCTTGCCGTCCGGACGCGCACGGGCAGTTCGCTGCCGCTCGCGGGCTGGTCGGAGGTGACCCCTGAGGGCCAAAGCTATGAGATATCTGCATGATGTTGCTATGATAGCCGATAATTCGAGCGTTGTCAACACGATTTCTCCGCGATACAATACCGAATCCACCAAGGAGAGCCCCATGAACGACTTCAAGAGGAGTACCGCCAAGCCCAAGGTCCGGACGGAGAACATCCTCGTCCGCCTGTCCGCCAAGCTGAAGTACGTGGTCGAACTGGCGGCCCGACTGGACAAGACCAGCCAGGCACGCATCATTGAGCAAGCCATCGAAGACCTCATCGACGACCCCAACGGGCCGCTGATGCTGCAGCGCCGGGATGAAGCCGAGCCGCATAACGTGTTCAAGGAGACCTGGAACGTCGACTTCTATCAGCGGTTCATCAACCTGGCCGCGGATTTCCCGGGGTTGCTTCTCCCCGAGGAGGAAGCGATTTGGCAGACCATCAATGCCCGACCCGCGGATTTTTTCCACCAAGATGGCGAAGACGAAGACGGATACCCGCGTTACACCTATGTCGATGCCGACAAGGTTCGCGCGCGCTGGGAGGAACTCGAACAGCGTGCCAAGCTGATTACTACCCGCTGACACGCGGCCCGACCGTCCGCTCCCCGCGCGGGGGGCTGACCGCCATCGGCGAAGCTGCCCGATGGCGGTTACCACCTGGCTCACGCTGGAGCCAGCGATGACGCGCCGCACGCCTCCTCACCCGGCAACCGCTCGGTCGCGGACAAACTCCCCGCGTCGTCCGCGGCGACGGTGGCCAGAGCCTGACCAATCCGCTCCACCAGCCCCACCACGAGCGCGTTGCCCATCAAGAACGCGCGCTTGGCATCGGACACCCCGGGGTGCTCGGCGAAGCCCCGCGGGAAGCCATTGAGCTGCTCGAGTTCTTCGGGCAACAGTCGCCGTAGGCGACCGCTGGCCTCGGCAATCACGTGCTTGAAGCGCGACGGCGCGGACCCGCCTTCACTAGTGATGATGGTGCGTGACGGACGGTCGAGGGCGTCGGGAAAGCACACCGCGCCCTCGGTGTAAACGTAGGCGTGTCCGCTGACACTGGTGCGCGCGATGTTCTTCGCACCTTTCAGGTACACCCATGCCGCCAAATCGGCATCGTCCAGATAGAACTCGGGGGGCACGTGGACGGTCTTGGCGACGATGTCGCCGAGCGTCACACCGGCGACGGGGTTGACCGGGCGCAGGTCGGCTGACCAGACCTGGCCGCCGAGTAACAAGCCGGCGTTGGCAAACGGCGACGCATTGCGCTTGCCCGCGACGTACGTTGCCTGCGCCTGTACCGGGTCGGCAGGAACCGACAACGTCGGCTTGAGGCGGTCAGGAAACTCGCCGCTGGCCGGGAACGCGCGCGCCAGAGTGCCCTCGCGCAGCATCCAGGCACCGGCCCCGTCCCGCAGCGTCGACTGCAGCAGGCGCTGATACGCAGCCGTGCTCCGGTGGTACGCCACTATGAACACCCGTCGGCGCCGTTGCGGATAGGCGTAGTCAGCGGCGTTGACGACGCGCCACTCGACCGCGTACCCCAGTGCCTCGAGCGAGGACAGGATGACGGCAAAGTCCCGCCCCCGACACTTCGTCGGCGACTTAACCAAGCGGTCGACGTTTTCCAGCACGAGGTACTTGATAAGCTCGCCGGCGCTCGCGCACTGTTTGAGTATTTCGTATATCGCCCACCACAGCACGCCTTTCTTGCCTTCGAGGCCGCGCGCCTTGCTAGCGGCGTTAGCCACTGAGTAGTCCTGGCAAGGAGAGCCGGCGACCAGGAGGTCCGGTTTGGCCGCGAGAATGGTCGCGAATTTGTCGCCGTCATCGACTACCGCGAAGATGTTTTCGTTGTGATGGCCCGTACTTCCCCAGCGCGCCGCGTAGACCTCCGAGGCGTGCTGGCGCTTGGTCGCCGGCTCCCACTGATTGCTCCAGACCATCTGGAACGCCGACGGCTCACTCCGTGCTTGCCCGGGAAGTCCTTCCAGTCCCGCTCTGAATCCACCGACGCCCGCGAAGAGTTCCATCACCCGAAGGGGCTGCTGTTGCTGCTGTTGCTCTGCCATTGGCTCACCTGCTCACGCTTGGTTGAAGGGGCGTGAGCTCGGCGAGCGCCTCCGAACGGGAGGTAGTGCGCGTCAAGAGGCGGCTCTTACGAGCTCACCTCTGTGGATAGCCAGTGGTTTTAGCCTTCGATCAGCGCAGGCGTCAGGGCGCAGACGAAACGTCGTTTCGGGCCGGTCAACGCGGCCGCGGGAACATCAGCCGAGGGCGTAGATCGGCGGGGCGACAGGCGTGAGCGACTGACGTGAGGCGCCGTCGCCCCCGGGAGCAGCCGCACCAGCCGGCGGGGGCCTGTCGGCACGTACCGTCGGCACCCCATTGAAGCGAGCGATGGCGCCGGATGAGGGGTGTGGCCGGGACCACGATTTGACCGGCGGTTGCCGCCCGTCGCAGCGGCCTCGCCGGCCAATCTCGAAGCATTGGCCACCTCGGCCGGGTTCGAAACCCCGATGCCTATACCGAGATGAGGCCAACCAACTTAGGGGAACACAATGAATGCCAAGGGTGAGACGTTCGAAACCACGACTAACGCTTTCGGGTCGCTCGCGGCTCTGCTGGCGGATGCTCGGGGCAATGCGCTGGTGCTACCAGACAAAGCTCGAATCCACTTCGCTGCCGGCTACCTGCGACTTGCTGCCCGCAAGTCGGCAGCGTTGGCGGAGCTGCTGGATGCGGTATCCACCGTAAGCCAGCGCTCAGGCGACCGGGCGAAGAAGCGCATCCGAGAAATTGACCGCGACATCGAGAAATTCCTGGATGTCGTCGGCAAGGACTCTGAACGCATGCTGAAGCGTCACGGCGGCAAGGTCGTGCGGTTGTCGAGTGACGACGCCAAGGCACTGCTGGCGGCGGTCAATGCCGGCGGGGAACTTCCAGCGCACTTGTTCGAGGCCCCCGGGTTTGAAGTCGAACCCGAGGGTAGCGACCACGGTGGCGCGGAACACCAGCCGCTTGTTGACGACTCGGCCAGTGCAACCGTCCCACCGACGCCTGGGCAGGACATTCGCGAGGAGACGATGCTGCCCCTCGAGTGCCTGGCGTATCAAGCCTGGACCGAGCTGTCCGACCTTGCGTATAAGAAGGACGGCATCATCGGTGTGCTCGCCGTCGCGGGAGAAGCGATTCAGGCCGTCAACGAAAGCGCCGAAGCCGCGAGCGAGGCAGCACCTGACTGCATCAACATGCAGCGCGCATTGGTCGCCCGGTATCTCGGGATGGACTATCTGCCATCAGTCTGCGCCGAGCTGCGCAAGCTTCCCGACGGCGCGCACTACTGGGAGGACGATGAAGGAAACGCCGTCGACTTTCCGGTACCTGGCCAGCGACTCAGGACCGCAGCGGAATCCCGCGCCGTCAGCGCCAACTTGCTGCAGCACTTCGAGGTCTACCAAGCTGCGGGCGGGAACGTGCTGCCCGGATTCTGGAGCGGCATCCAACGATAGGTCCCTGCTCTCCAACCTTGATTCACCAAGCCCGGCGAAACTGCCGGGCTTGTCCTATCTGGAACGCAGGAAACGCGGGGCCAGATGAGCGTCATGGTCCGCCTTGCGGCGCGCGCCGAGGCTCCACCTTCGGAGCAAACCCAACAGCGGATGGTCGACGTCCCGACACCTGGAGGTAGCTACCGGCAACGAAATATAAACAAGGGTCTTACAGGAAATCCCTACCTCAACTTCGGGATTTCATCATGACTGACCTGTACACCAGCGAAGACCTCTTGGCCCGGCTGCGCGTTTCGCCCAAGACCCTGAACACCCTCGTCGCCCGCGGCTTGTTTCCGGCTCCGTTGCGCATCGGCCATCGCCGATATTGGCGCAACGACCAGTTGGAAGCCTTTCTCGACGCAATGACGACAGCCCCCTCCTCCCCGGCCACAGCGCTTGAGCCACGGGAGGCGCACGATGGCCGTTAGATTCGACCCCCATGCCTACGCCATGGCGCTCGCGGCATCGGGCGACGTCGCCACCGATGGCCAGATGCTGTTTCATTGGGACGGCACGCACTGGCAGCCGGTGCGCGACGAAGACGGCGAACGCGATGCCTATCGGTGGACGGTCAAGCACGACCGTGACCACGTCACCCCTGACAATGCGCGCAAGGCGCACAAGGCTGCCATCCTCTGGGCGCCCGAACTGCCGACGCCAACCACGGCCGTGGTCATTCCCTGTCGCAATGGCTACGTCCACGTCGCCGCCCGCACGCTGGCGTTGGCGCCGGCCGACAAGACGCTCGGTCTGCAGCACGTTCTGGCCTGTGATTTCCTGCCAACAACCGCCCCTGCCGTTCGCTTCCTGCAGTTCCTCGAGACCGTACTTCCCGATGCCGACGTGCGCGCGCGGGTCCAAGAATACGTTGGCTACACGCTGACCTCCGACGCCAGGCACCAACTCGCGCAGTTCTGGCTGGGCGGTGGGGCCAATGGCAAAGGCGTCCTGGCCAACGTGGTCCAAGCCTTGCACGGCGCCACGGCAGCCGTCAGCCTCGACGCCCTTGACGGATTCCGGATATCAGCCCTGATCGGCGCTAGTCTCATTTACGTCGATGAGGTGCCGCGTGCACGCATCAACGAGCAGCTCATCAAGTCGCTGATTGCCGGAGAGACCGTCCTGGTCGACCGCAAGTACCGCGACCCGATTAGCCTCCGCGTGCGCGGGAAATGGCTGGTTTTGGGCAACCACTTGCCGACCGTGACCGACCACACCACCGGCTTCTGGCGGCGGTGGGACATCGTCCCTTTCGATGTGACGATTCCCGAGGCGGAGCGCGACCCCATGCTGGCACAGACCATTGTCGAGACCGAGCTGTCCGGCGTGCTGAACTGGGGACTCGAGGGCCTGCTTCGCCTGCAACTCCGCGGAGCCTTCGACGTGTTCAAGCCGGCGGCGATGTCGCGCGTTTTGCACACCGCCAAGGCGGAAACCAATTCGGTCCAAGCGTGGTTCGATGACGGCGAAATCACGGCCTCCACCGATTGCGGTACACCCAAAGATGACGTGTTCACCGACTACCGCTTCTGGTGCGGGCAAAACGGCCTGACGCCGATGGCCTCGCCGCGATTCTGGACTCGATTGCACGACCTCATGAGGGTCGAGGAATTGCGCCAGCGCTGCGCTACCGGCCAGGTCCGTCTGTGCAACGTCCTTCTCCCCGACGCGGCCGCTGCCCAGGCATTTCACGGGGCCTCGCCTCGCGTCGGCGGCCGGGTGCCGACCCAACTGTCGATGGTGCCCGCCGCATAGTCATGTTCCTGCTTCGACTCCCTGCCGGCCCTTCGGGGCCGTGCGTCATGGTGTGGAGCGCGCATACGATCAGTGCGCTGTGCTGGGTGTGCCGGGTCTTGCACAACAAGTATTTCCTATTCTTCCGTTCCTCTTTCGCGATGGTTTGTATGTTTACCCCAGCACACCCGGCACACCTTCACAAGCCATTGAATTTCAGCCAGTCTTCCCGCTCCGGGCAACGCCGGGAACCCGGCACCCGACCCGGCACCGGCCGGTCTGGACCGGCAACCACCCTGACTTGCCGCTCAACCCGGGACTGCCTTACGTTCCCTTGGCAGCGACGGCGCGCCCGCCGCTTTCGTCGCCTCCGGCGCCACCGCACACCGCCCGGCGCGCGACCGGTGTTCAATCCGTGCCCGCTGGCCACGCACCCGTGGCCTCCGGTCGCTGCGCTCTGAGCGCCGCGTCGCGGCGCCGATTCTCTCGCCGTGTCGGCGAACCATGGAAAGCTGGTGGGCGAGCTCCCGTATCGGCAGCACCCAGCCTCCCGCCGCTGCAGGACGCGTGGCCATCGTCACGCGGCACAGCGCTGTGTCTCGACACTGTCGAAGCGTGACTCTGCTCAGGTCCAACCCGGGTTGGAAGTGGCAATCAACCATCGGCCGGGACCGCCATGTCTTGCGCGGTCCCCGGGATGAGTAGCATCGCCATCCCTGCCGGACTCTGGGAGTCGATGCGCCTGCCTCCAAGTCAACGTGGCCTCGCCTCCGCACCACAACTCAGCACAGCCACGCGTCAACCACGCGAAGGCATCGCCATAAAAACGGTACCTACGCTCTATGACACCCACCACAAAAGCGAGGAGCCGACGATGCACAATTTTGACCACCCGATTTCCACCACGATGAGCGAACGTGCTGTAACCAACGAGGTTCTGCCGGGCGACACCAGCGGCTACGACGCATGGCAGCAAGCACACGCCACGATTCAGGCCATGACCGCCGGTTGGCTCTACCTGGACGGCGACGAGCTGTTTGAGCACGAGCTGGATGCCGACGGTAATGACGTAGAACCCCGACCGCACGGTGCGTTCGCAAAGCCGGAATGGGCCGTCGTGTACGTGCGAACCCTGCTAATCCAATCGCTTATCACGCGACCGAGGTAACCGACGCGGTGCGATGGCCTGCTTCCAAATAAGTGCCCCCAGCGAATAGCCGGGGGCACGCCTCATCAATGTTGTCGATTTCCTCCTCGCGTCGTTCCGCTGTCGTCAAATCCCCGACTCCCGTCGGGCCACGCTCGGTTGCCATACCGAACGGGATACCTGGAGCCGCTCAAGGCCCCGCTGCTGTTGCCATCCCTGCCAAGGGAAATTCGTTCATCTTTCGACCGCTCCAGCCTTTCGCCCGAACCAACATCCAGTCAGTCTGCCGGTCGGGTCCGACTTGCGCATCGCGCTGCCGCTACTCAGCTGGTCTCCCACACCTCTCCCATATCCCAGTGCCACCCGGTGAGATAAGGTGCTTCCCACGTTAGTCCAATAAGCATCGACGCTTAGCGTGCTGGCTCATGTCTGCAGCTGTTCTGGTGCTATGCACCTCCCCGAATTGCTTCGGATTTCGGCGCGGCAGGATTCCAAGACCCGTCGCCTACCCCTGCAGACCTTCATCACCACTGACTTAGCCGACCTTCGGTCGACCACACGCGTCACGTCCTGCAAGCATCCTCGAGGGACGCCTTTCCGGTTTAAGCTTTCAGCGAGGCTTGCGGCTTGCGCCGCCCGCTCCCGAGCGCGCCAGTTTTCCCTTGCGCTCCTGTACCGTTACCGGTACCTCAGCAGCCATCCGTGCAGCACGCGTCCGACCGTTGCCGGCCAGCCGCGGGCGGGATTGTTTACCCGCGCTTCAATGGACAGGCACTCGCAGCATTACCTCCGCGAGCCCGTTTCCGTGTCGCCCAATCCAGTGCCTAGCGAATGGGGTCAAAGGAACCATTGCAGGTTCCAGTGCCCCGGTACAGCCGCGCCAGCCCCTAATTATGGGCACGCGGCTATCGCGGTCTATCTCACCGGCAAGTGAGATATTGGGCCATCCGGCCCGACGAACATTGACAACGGGGGTAGGCAGCCCCCGTCTGTCCTAAACTTGGCAGGGTCTGCGTTCCCGTGTGGCAGCACATCGACGCACTATGTATAGCGAACGCGCACACGGCGCCAGAATCCGCAATATCCCGACGGACGACGAGTCGAATGGTGGAGTGACATCCCCGCCGCGCCATGAGCCGGACATGCCTGCGACTGACGACCCAACCGGGCGTCGTCGCCTAACCTGCACGATGGTCCCAGGTCGGCAGAACTAGCGCGCCTTGGCGTCAGCCCGATGATTTTTGATGGCGTAGAGGACCGTGCGCCGAACCTCGTATTGTGGCCGAATGCGGAAGCATTCCAGGATACGGCTAATCGGAACGCACTCTTCGTCGACGTCGATGCCGACGGCATGGCACCACGACTCGATGCCGTACTCACATGCCCCGATTGCTCTCGCGTCGTCGATGCTTACATCGACGGCTCCGTACCGAGCGTAGCGCATGATGAAGGCATCGACGCTGATTTGGTATGCACCGGCGGGACGACGCGCGGGCTCCGCCGCCCGTTTGGCCTTCAACGTGATGCCACGAATGGCCTGCTGGACGTCCTCGGCGTGGTACACCTCCCACCCAAGTCGAGCTATCACTCCGCGATACACGTTGGCGCCGTAGCCGCGCCCCTGACCCACCCAGACGGCAGCGAATAACTCGATGTCGCCATGTCCGAGGAGCGGTTGCAGGTCCAAAGTGAGCATGCCGCCAGCAGTGGCTAGCCCGCGGCGCTGCACACGAAGTCGCCAATCTGCTGGCACGCAAATTCGATGATGGTCCTCTGTTGCGCTCCAGCCTTTGAAGCGCCCACGGTAGGTATCGCGGTTAGAAGAAATCACAACTTCGTAGCCCACAGCTGCCGGGTCACCGGTCAGTGAAACGCGAAAGCTCGAGCCACCAGCGGCGCCGTAGCGCAGGCATGACTTGGCGGTGGCGACAACGGCGCTTCGCCGGACCTCATCGAGCCTCGCCACGACGTTAGGAGTCGGCGTGGGGTCTCGGTTGGAGCCGCAGGCGACCTGGAGGACGCGGGAGCGGTCCGGAATGGCGCTCAGGCGTTGCAGGACGCGGTTCTGCGCGCGGTCACGGTGTTGTCCGTTGACGTCGCGGATGCGCTGTGACAGCGCCTCGACGCTAGCATTCGCTCCGGAGAATCCGTTGAGGCGGAGGACGAGCCGAAGATGCTTCTTTGTTTGAGCAGTACGATGCAGTGAGGCGAGAGCACTCAGCTCGTTGTCGGTGGGTTGACGGTAGTGTTTGCCGATATCGTCGACAGCATTAGCCTGAACCTGATTGAATTGCATATGGACCTCACTGAATGTCAGCACTCCGCTGGCAGTAAGGTCTAGACACGTTTTTTATTCCTGTCTGTAAGGACGTCCTGACCGACCGCATCTTCGAATGACAGAGGAGCCCAATCGGCTAGCTAGCTTGGTTCGCATGGGATTTCGGCAGTGGCCTGCCACTAAAGCGCCGCTAGGCGCGAACTTGGAACTTCGTTAGCCGACCGCATAATTGGTCGGCGCGTGAAAGTGCCCCTTCACGCACGACTCGTCGCCGATAGGCGACTTCGTGACCGACGCCGGGTGCCGGCTCGGTCCCGGTACCTACGTCGCGCCGTTTCCCATGTTGGGTTCGCGTCGCCCACGCTGCGCTTGGAATCCTCTTTTCGTTCGTGCTCGCTGGCCGCTCGCTATACGCAGGTAAGCGCCCTATCAAAGATTGCCCTTTGCCTTTGTTGGCGCGCGCCCGGGAATGAGCCCGTGGCGGTCGCAGGAGCGAGTCCATGCCCTGGGTAACGCACGTCGTCCACACCAGCGGTGAGCCTGAAAGCATGCCTCGGGAGGGGTGCCAGAGTGAGCATGAGCGCATGCGCGTGCACGCACACGATCGTGTGTCTGTAGGAAGGCCGCACGCGTTCACTGCGCCCGGGTATCGCTGGAGCCATGGCGACGCCTACGAACGCTGGCTTGAGCCCGCGACCGTCGGCGAGGCGCCGGTGCGCCCATCGACGCACCCCGGCGCGCAGGACTCATCGCACGGAGGCGCGCATGCGAGCCTATGACCCCCTGGTGCTGGTCAGCCGCCAGACCCTGATGCAGCGTGTGGCGGATTACGTGCGTACCGGTCATGTGCACTGGACAACAGGCGAGATTGCCATAGAGCGCGCACCCGCCCTGGTACGGAAGTTCGCACGCCTGTACGACGTTGACCTGGACCGCAACCGGCGCTTTCGCGCGAAGCAGCTCGGAGAGGCCGACGCGGTATTGCTCTTGCTGCAGGCGCCCGCTGGCGGCGCAACCCTCCGGTGGGTCCTGCTGGTTACCGCTGGCGAGCATCCGGCGCATCAGCTCGAGCGCTTGGACGATGCCACGACACGCGACGGTCGAGTGCATCTGTTTGACTACGAACTGTTACATATGGCCAAGCCCGGACGGAGGCGTACGCCTGCACCCAGCCAGACATCAGGGCAGGCGCGCGAACGGCACCCCGACCGTCTGCCCCTGCAGGAGCCTGAGCCGGGGCGGTTGGTGCTCACCTGGCGAATGCGGGCGGAGGTGTACGAAATGTGGCGCAACAGGGCGCTGGGCGCCGCACGCGGACGCAACACCTATGTGCTCGAGACGTTCATTGCGGACCTGTACCGCGCGCCCGGCTTTTGGGGCATCCGCCAGCAAGTGGGCAAGATCGTCGGACTTCTGCGGCGGGAGTACCGGCGGCGTCACGGATCGCTTGCCGGTTGTCCGAAACTGCCGCGGCTCTACTACGTCACCCGACGTCCGAATCGCGGCGTACGCTTGAGTGCGCTGCTCTCTTCGCAAAGTCAGCGTCCTACGCCACCGATGGCCGGCGTTGAAGCGATTCGGCCGGGGGGCGGTTGAACTGATCTCCAAATCCTGACGTGCCGACTGCTTCAGGAGGCCGTCAATGCCACTACTCACAAGTCGCTAATTTAGGGGACAAAGTCGGAACTTTCTGCGGCGACGGTGATCTGATTGTTTGTGAAGCAAGACGGCAGAACATTTGACCATCAGACGCTGGAGCAAATCCGGCTTATGGCGGTGGAGCGGGTGCGCGAAGGCGAGCGCGCGGCGGATGTGATCGCGGCCTACGGATTCAACCGCACGACGATCTACAAGTGGTTGCAGTTGGCGCTGCAGCCCGGCCTCGGGATCAAGGCGCTGCGCTCGAGCAAGGGGACGGGACGGCCGCGCAGCCTCACGCCGACGCAGGAGCGACGGGTGTTCCGCTGGATCAATGGCCGCGACCCGCGCCAGTACGGTTTGGACTTCGGGTTGTGGACGCGCAGGGTGGTGGTCGACTTGATCGACCGGAAATTTGGCGTCCGTCTCGGGGTGAGCGCGGTCGGTGAACTGTTGGCGAAGCTCGGGCTGACGCCGCAGAAGCCGCTGCAACGGGCCTACCAGCGCGATCCGGAAGCGATCGAACGGTGGCAGCGGGAAACCTATCCGGCCATTGCCCGCGAAGCCAAGGCACAGGGTGCTGACATCTTCTTCTGGGACGAATCGGGTTTCCGGGCCGACACCGTCCATGGCAAGACTTGGGGAGTCCGGGGACAGACGCCGGTGGTGCTGCGCCCCGGGCAGCGGCAATCCTTCAGCGCGGCTTCGGCGATCAACGCCAAGGGCGGGTTCTGGTTCTGCACCTACGAAGGTGCGCTCAACGCGGAGCTGTTTATCGAGCTGCTGCAGCAGATGATGAAGTACCGCCGCCGGCCGCTGCACCTCGTGATCGACAGCCTGCCGGCGCACAAGAAGGCAAGCGTGCGCGAGTACGTGATCAGCACCGACAGCATGTTGACCCTGCATTTCCTGCCCGGCTACGCGCCGGACCTGAATCCCGATGAGTTGGTGTGGAGCCATGTCAAGCGGACCGGGGTCGCGCGCAGGCCGCTGCAAGCCGGCGAGAAACTGCGCGACAAGATCGAGGGCCAACTCGCAAAACGGCAACAGATGCCCGGCCTCGTCCGTTCATTCTTCCGCCATCCGTCTGTCGCCTATATTGGCGACTGCTGAGTAACATGTGAAATTGTTCAACCAGGCCGTGCAATTCCTGCTCGCCCGAACGACGACGTGCGTCGCCTACCGAGACGAATGCGCGCTCGGGATTGACGCAGAACCGGACAAGGCGATCGCCACCGAATCCGCTTGGCAAGAGATCTGGGCAGGTCTGCCGCAAGGGTATGCGATGATGCCGGCCGACACGTTCGAGCGACTCCGGACCAACGGCGTTCCAATGAGGATTCTCGCCCGCGACGTACGGCGCGTCATCGTGAGTCGGCAATAGGTCGGGAGCACGAGGCATTGCTTCACCTGCTTAGCAACAATCCTCAGCCGGGCTCACTTGTTGCGCCCCGCGCAGCGCATGCTGGTCTCTGACGACTGCGGGAGACCCATGCCATGCCCATGAACCGAATCCAGTTTCAACCC
>CAIWHR010000174.1 GCA_903912485.1 uncultured beta proteobacterium
CTCCTGGTCTTTGACAACCTGAGACTCGCCCTCGGGGAGCTTGCCAGTCAAGTTCTCTGAGGGCGACCCCCCTGTAGACCCTCAGTTATTCTGATCAAGACCTGCTCGGCGCACATCAGTCTTCTTGATCGCGCTCACCTGCTCCCGCTGCGCCCCTGTAGAGCGATCGGCCCGAGATCGCCATTGATCGACCAGCCAAGCGTCGGCTTGACCCCCAGCATTCGAGCACCGGCAAGCACGTCCACGTTCCACGCCGCATCGGACGCGATCCGATACTCGCCTGCCGCGGTCCAGACGAAGCCCTTGAGCCCGAGGTTCAGGTCCGCCGCGGCGGTGGCCGGGATTCCGGTGCGTCCGATCGAGAAGTCACGCGTCTGCGAACGGGATCCGCCGACATTGAGATACAGCGCGTCGACGAACAGGCCCCACCGGTCGTAGTGCGCATCGAACGTCCCCATGAACGTGCCCTTGAGGTGGCCGATGAGCGTGCTGGCGTCGACATTGATCGTGGAGTTGGTCGAGCCCACCGGAAAATTCAGCTTGCCGCCGACGGTCGGCAGGTAGCCGTAGAGCGTGGCTGCGAATTTCCAGCCGGCAGGTTCCATGTCGGCCGGTCCCGATTGGGCTGCCGCAACCACCGGCGTGAACGCGCCGACGGCGCAGCACAGCGCTGCCGCGGCGCGGGTGCAGGAACGAGTGGGGTTCATCATTCGGGTCAAGGTTGGATCGATCGAAACCAGGCATGCCGATGCGGCAGGGCCTGCGCCGTCACGCGTCAGGGTGCCGCGACCACCCGGTAATAGACGCCGTTCGCCCCGTAGGCCGGTTGGAACCAGGTGTTGCCGCTGAGATAGTAGGTCGTGCCGTTCTTGTTGATGGCCATCGACCCGGCCGGAATGGCAGCGTAATTGACCCCGGTCGAATAGCTTCCGCCGGAAGGCGCGCCCGCAGCGGCCGCACCCGTGGCCACGCCTGCCTGGTAGGCGGCGCCGGTCGCCGCAGCCGTGTTCGCGCTGCCGGCAGCGACCCCCGCGCTGTACGCGTTCGACGTTGCGGCTGCCGTATTGGCGGACGCCACCGCCGCACCGGCGGCCATGCCCACCACGGCGCCCGCCGCAACGGCGCAGCCGGAACAGGTAGACGCGTAATACGGCACCGCCACCGGCGGGTGATACGCGGGATAGGTCGGATACGCGGCGGCCGGCGGGCGGTAGGCGGTCGCGCCGTACGCGCCCGTGTGATAGGCGCCTGCGCCAGCGGCGCCGGCCGTGGTGCCGCCGTAGACGTTCGTGTGCTCCGTGCCACCGCCTTCGGCATGCGCAGTGTTGCCGCCGTAAGCGTTGGTGTGCTCGGTGCCCTCGCCGGCCTCGTGCGAGGAACTGCCGCCCGCGGCGTTGGTATGGCTGGTCGAACCCGCGCTGTGGCTGGTGCTGCCGCCGCCGCGGTTGGCCGAACTCCAGCCGGCCGCCGGGCCCGCACACAGGGCGATGGCGCCGACGATCAGCGCGGTCGTGACGGTAACGGTTGCCTTCATCGCTAACCTCCGATCAGGGTGACTTCGTTTGCGGCTTCGCCGGCGTCGCCTTGGGCGGCGCCATCTTGACCAGCGGCTTGATGCCCGCGGGCAGCGCGGAGGCGGGGCTCTTCAGGGCAATGCGCGGCGCCGCCAGCGCCTTCTGCGACTTGAACGTCTCGGACGCAATCGCCGGATCGAGTTGCCAGTTGGTAAAGTCGAGCTCGTTCCGGAGCTGAAGCGGGTCGGCCGCGTAGATCGCCCGGACCCGTCGTGGCAGCTTGTCGTCGACGCCGATCCAGATCTGGAGGAAGACGTCCTTGTTGGCCCAGGCCAGCATGTCGGTCTTCACCCCGCCCACCACCTCCGACGCGCCGATGTAGAACGCGAGAATCACCCCGTCGGTCATTGCGGCATAGGGATCGGTCACGAGCAGGTCGGTGAACGGAAAGAAGATGGCGGCCGAGCTGTAGGCCTTCATCAGGGCCGCGTCGATCGTCGGCGGCGCATCGGCGACGGCGACCAGATTCTCGGCCGGCGCGTACGCCATCATCGTCTTGCCGTCGTAATAGAACTCGGACGCCGGGCCGTCGCCGGGCATCACCACCTTGAGCCTGTCGGGCCGCTGCATGGCGACGTCGTAGCGCATCGTGTAGGCGATCGGCGGCCCCAGCTTGCTCGGAAACTCGTAGCCGACAGTGGCCGTGAACGTCATCGCTTTCGCCGCCGCGACCTTGGCGCTCATCGCCTTGAGCAGGTCCATCGCCTTGGGTTCGACCACCAGCTTGTATGCCGGCGCCGCCGGCTTCTTCGCCGCCGGCCTGGCCGGCTTTGCCGCAGCGGCCGGCGCCGTTGTCTGCGCGCCGGCCGTCGCTGCCAAGATCAAACCGGCGAGGAGCGCGAGCCCCCGCCGGAGCTGCCTCGAGTTCATCATCGCAAGCTCCATCCGCCGCGGCGGTCAAGACGAGGGATCAGGGGATCATCCCGCATTCGAACATCTTGTTGACGATCGGCGCCGAGACCTTGTTGAAAAACGCCTGGCGCATCTGCGGATCGCCCTTCAGCGCCGCAATCGCCCGCTGCTCCATTTCCGGCTTCGGCTTGCCCTGGCCTTGCGCCTTCTCCTGCCACAGCTGCTCGCAGGTCGAGGTCTGGTATTTCTGTATCACCTTGTCCGCGATCATGTTCTCGATCGGGAACTGCGCGTAGGCCAATGCCGCCACGAGGGACGCACCGGCTGCGACCAGAATTGCCGAACGCTTCTTCATCGACTTTCTCCTGTTGTAAGTTGCAGAATGGCTGACATGGGGTCGTCCGCGCGGACTCGGTCCGACGATGACCGGGCAGTAGGGCTTCGAGTCAGTCGCCTTCTCGTCGATCACGCCGCCGAACTTGGCCGGGCTTGGGGAAAGCTGGCTGCCCTCTAGTTGCCTCGCACGAGGTGACCCGGTTTCGCGAAAAGGGGTGTATTTTCCGGTACAAGGTTCTCATTATCATTAGCATTTTCGGAGAGATTCGAACCGTTCGGCGGCGGGCATGGGCGCGTCGCAGGCCCGGGCCGGCGAGAGCGCAGCGTGTCGTTGGCCGGTCAAAGGGGCTCATCGGGCGCAGTCGGCGGCCGCCTGCGTACGCCCATTGGCCGGGAACGGCGCGCCCGCCGGGTTTTCAGCCAACGCCGTCAACCATGACTCGGCGGCGATATTGGGCGACCTGCCATGAAACTTCCTGAGGCGGACCCTGCGATGAATTCCCCGCCGCCGGCGCGCGCAAGGGGTCGCGCCCGCGTCTCCGCTGGATTGGCACCACGTTCGCAAAGCATCCCGGGGGCATTTGGAACATTGCGTGCCGCACTGGTGGCGCAGTTTCCGGGCATGCTCGACATGCTCGACTGCAATTCCAACCGGGTCCTGCGGCGCGCGGGAATCCCCCGCAAGCTGCTCGCGAACCCGGACAATCAGATCGGGTACCACGCCGTCGGCAAGTTGCTCGAAGAGACCGTTCGCGCGACCGGTCTGGCTCACCTGGGGATTCTGGCTGGCGAAAGCTTCGATCCGGCCATTGCGCTCGGCGACATTGGCGAGTTGATGCGCAACTCGCCGACCGTCCATTCGGCGCTCCGCGCCTTCATTCTCCATCACCACATGATCGACTCCGGCGCGGTGCCGATGATCATCCGCATGAGCGAGCGAAGCACCGTGCTCGCACATTCCATCTACTGGCATGACGTGCCGGCGATCGATGTGTTGTACGACGCCGCAGTCGCATACGGCATGCAGATCATGCGCCTGCTTTGCGGCAAGGACTGGCTTCCCCGTCAGGTGCACCTGGCTCGCCGACGCCCCGACGATGTGACGCCGTACGCGCGAATGCTGGGGCCGAACCTCTGCTTCGATGCGCACATGTACGCGATCGAGATCGATTCCGACCTGCTGGACAAGCCGCTTGCCGGTGCTGATTTCGTTCGCCTTGGAGTGCTTCGGGACGGGATGCGGCAACGACAGCACGAAAACAATTGGACGCTTTCGGTTCAGGTAAGAAGAGCGATCCGTCCGATGATCGTCGCGGGAACAGCGTCAGTCGGGAATGTCGCGAGTCTGTTTTCGATGCACGAACGTGTTCTGCGGGCCCGACTCGCCGCTGAGGGCGTGAGCGTCCGCCGGTTGATTCAGGAATCTCGGCTGGAAATGGCTAACCAGTTGCTGCGAAGCACGCGGCTCACCGTCAACGAGATAAGCGCAGCCGTTGGCTATTCCGATTCACCATCATTTGTCCGCGCGTACCGAAATCAGTATCAGGGAGTGACGCCGGGTGCCTGGCGGGCACAAGCAGTTCCAGGGACCTGACCTGACTTGTCGCGTGGACTTGACCCGGGACCCGGCCGGAGAGCGTCGAACCCGGGTGGCCGGATCGGCGCCGAGCGGGCGCCTTCCAATGCACGTGATTCCTGAGGCACAATGGGCGCCGAGCAGTTTTTCGTCGTCGCGCACTTCGGGCGAGCCGCCCGGATCGCCGACGGTTCTCTTGACGGAGGGAGACATGCCGCGTGTGAACAACCGATTGGCGGCGATGGCCTGCCAGGCGAGGTCGGAGGGAATCGATCGCGGTCCGCCGCGTCCAGGTCGCAGCCGACCGCGGCTGCCGGCGCTGCCGCTGCTGGCAGCCCTTTTTCTGGCCCATGCGGCAGCGGCGCCCGCGCTGGCCGCCGATCCCGCGCGCCGTGGCCCGCGGCCGGATCCGGCGTTCAACACCACGCGGATGATGACCCACGATGGCAACGAGTGCCGCGAGGTGCCGGGCTGCAGGAGCGTCCATTCGGAATGGCTGACGCTTGCCGACAACCAGGCAAGGGTGCTCAGCGTCGGTTGTCCTGAGGGCCAGCCGAACGCATGGCATTGGGACACCGAGCAGCACGAGCATATCTACGTGCGACTCGTCGCACGCACGCGCACCGGGCTGACGCTGCACGCGAGCAACCAGCAGACCGGCGCCAGCGGCGCCGTCCGGATCCACGTCGGGTGCTCGAGCAAGCGCTTCGATGCCACCGGGACCGGGTACATGGTGAGCCGACGGGGAATTCCATCGATGAACTGGGGGTCTGCGAAAGAGGTGACACCATGAACTGCAGCGACACGATTCGCATGCGCGTACGGCGCGTGCTCATGACGGGAGCTGTCTGCCTGCTGGCCGGTTCCGGACCGTCGATCGCCGCACCCTGCGATTTCGTTCCGTATTGCGAGCCGCAGCAGCAGGCGCCGGTCCAGTACGGCTTCCTCGAAATCAAGGGGTGGGCGTATTACTGCACCGGCGATCACCCGTATTACTGGAACAACGCGGCCTGGGGAGGGCTCGGCGGCAACAACTTCGGCTGGACCGCCAACACTCATTTTTCGGTCAGCGAGAACCCGTTTGCGGAGGACGGCGCGCCATCCAAGTTCGACGCGACCATCGACCACCTGTCGGTTCACAAGGACAGCATCGTCATGACCATCGGCTGCTCGCGGCAGCCGCAGAATTTTCCGGCCCAGTCCTGCTCGAACGGGACCCGTGTGGTGTCCGACCCCAAGTGTCCGGTCCGGGGCGCCGTGCAGAACTACTGCACGCAGACCGGGCCGGTCCCGGTGTGCATCCAGGCCTGGAGCGAGCAGTGTTCGAACGGCATCGCGATGTGCACCGAGGAACTGGACGCAACCTGGTGCGTCGTCTGCAACTAGCGGCCCGCAGGAACGGTATTCGTCCGGAACGAGTGCGGCACGCCGTTGGGCGCGCGGCTACTCGCCCATCATCGGGTTCGCAGACGCGGCCTGGCAATGGGCGGCCGGATCCCGCGCCGGTTCATCGGCCGGGAGGCTTCAGCCTGATCCCCGGCATTCCGACGAAATGCACCGGCTTGGTCGCGCTGCCTCCCCTCATCTCGTCCAGTTGCTTCTTCATCGCCCTTACGTGAGGGTCGTCGGCGCCGAACTCCTGGGTTGCCCATTGGAGGTCCTTCTCCAGCAGGTCCAATGCTGTTGGCGCCTTGAACTCAACCATGGCCGGCTCCCGTTGCTCGTCAGGTTGCGCCATCATAGCCCGCCGATGGAACCGGAGCTGGAAATGCCCATTCGCCAGGTACTGAGCGGCCAGCGTGTCCCGGTCAAGATCTGGACCGACGACGTCGACGAGCGCTCGAAGGAGCAGTTGACCAATCTCGCCGGCATGGCGTTCGTCCACCACCGGTCGCCGCAATGCCCGACGTGCACCTCGGCATCGGGGCGACGATCGGTTCGGTGATCGCCACGCGCAGGGCGATCATTCCGGCGGCGGTCGGCGTCGACATCGGCGGCGGCAACCACTTCATCGAGGTCTGCCTCGATGAATCCGATCGGGTCTGGGCGATGCTGCACTCGGGCAGCCGGGGCATCGGCAACGCCATGGCCGACTATTTCATCAAACTCGCGCGGGCGGACATGGAGCGCTGGATGATCCACCTGCCCGACCGCGATCTCGCCTGGCATTCAGGCCTTTTCCGGGCGGAGCCGGAAATCGTCCGAACACACACCCATTCCTGCCTCTGATGTTGGCTTTGCGGCAGGACCGTGCGCGTAGCATTCTTCATTGAAGCCCACTTGATTCGAGCGAAATTGCTCAGACGGCAGAGGTATCGAACCTGCCAGCCGAATTGAAGGAGTTGTCATGCGCAGCCTTGACCAGCAAAGCGACCGGCCTGACGAATGGCCGGAACTCAATGCGCCAACATCCGACGACGTGCAGGCCGAGTTGGACCTCCTGTCTCACGGCGACGGTGCCATGCGGCGGTTCGAAGCGCATGACGGCGATGGGTCGGCCGACAGCCAGAGCGAAGCGCACAGGGCACCGAAGGAAATGTCATGGCAGCGATACACCGACAGCGCGACTGGATGAACCCGGACCCGGAGCCGGCCATCCCCACCGCCGACGAGCTCCGCCTCGCCGACCAGATCCGGCGCCAACTGGAGGTGCGTCTATTGCGGCCCGTCGAGGGATCGACGTCGCTCCGGTACGAGTGGGATTGGGCCGACCGCGACGCGGCCTGAACGCGGCTTTCGAAAGGCCCCGAAACATTCGGCAGATGAGGCCGGCAGGTGGAGGCGCCGCGGGCGGAAAATCCGACGGCTGCGCGCCGGACCTGGGCGGCGAAAGGCGGCCGGAGCAGGTCGTGGCGCTGAGCCGGCAGGAGGCTGCCGCATGCCATGGCGCCACACCCGCTACGCCTTATACTCGTCTCAGTATGGGTGCGCCCTCACGTGTCGGCGCCGCACACCGGGGAAAGCCTTGCCAGATGTCACGCTGGACCGTTCACGTCCGGATGCCGTTCGCCTGTTGCCGTTCGACGTCGACGAGTCTTCGACGGAACCCGCGGCGACGCTCGCATCGGCGTATCCCGTCACGCTGCTGGAGCGGCACCAGTTGGCGGTCGTCGGCCAGGAGTGCGTCGAACGCGTCGAGGCGGCGAGCTTCTACCTGGGGGCCCGGACCTCGCCGGACGATGGCAGGCGTCGCATCTGGCGCTACAAAGCGGACTGGGTATTCCTGGACCTCGATGGTGCAAAGCGTCGGATGGAGGCGGAGTGCGGTCCCGGGCACCAGGTCCGGGTCTTTCACCTGCCCGCACTGGCTGTCCATACGGCAGCCCACGTCTTGCTGGTGACGGACATCAGCACCGCCGAGCCCTTGCTTCACGCCAGCGAGCACATCGCCACCGCCACGCCGTTCCGCCCGCTGAACCTCAAGACGGCAGTCAGCTTCATGCTCGAGGGTCAGAAGGTGAAGCAGCTCGAGGGCATGTTCTTCGCGCTCGTGGATTGGCCGACCGCCGACCCGGCGGCGGCCAACGACACGGGCCGCGCACCGGCTTGGGTTACGCCATCGGGAGGCGTCTTGCCCGGCGCCGCATCGGCCTATGCGGTGAGCACGCTGGCCTCCCCGGACAAGAGAGCCGCGGTGCAGGTCAAAGGAGGCGCGGAGCCCCAGGCCTGGACGCAGGACAGGTTGCGGGTCAGCGCGGAGTCCATAGGCGAGCTCGTTGGCGGTCGGCATCGTCCCCGGCGCGGCAGCTTGCACGAAAAGGGCGGGGAGCGGCGTGGACAGGCAACGCACGCCGCCAAGCGGTCGCTGAAGCCGTAGGATGGGGGCGGCAGAGGCGGACTTGCCGTCCGTCCCTGTTGACCGGAGCCGCCCGGGGGCATGGCGGGTGGGCGACGCGCCAGGATTGCGAGAGCCTCATGCGCTGACGAAGTGGCGCGCCTGCAGCACCGACTCGCCGTCCCAGCGATAGGCGACCAGCGGACCGCCCAGACCCGCGCTGTAGTCGACGCAGGCGACGCGGTCCGCCAGCGGCGCCGGAGCGCCGTTCCACCAGTAGTGGCCGAAGAAGACCGGCGTGTCGTCGGCATAGCCGAGGCGAGCCGATTGCGGGATCGGCAGGTCGGGCAGCGCATCCTCGTCCGCCGCCACGCCGAGGATGGCGGCCTTGCGGTAGGTGTCGGCGGAGGCGTCCCACCACCGGACGCGCACCTGGGTCCGGGGATGGCCACCCTTGTCGACGAATCGGTGTCCGGCAGGCAGCGCGACCTCCAGGCCCTTGATCAGCGCCTCGACCGCGCGAAACGCCATCGATCCGTTGCGGCTGGCCGCCTCGACCAGCGACGGATCCAGTCGCCGGCCCGGCTTGAGGTGGGGCTCGAGCTCGGCCATGCAGGCCGGGTGCCAGCAGGCGTGGATCACGCGCAGACCGGGCAGGTCCAGCCACAGCGGCAGCGTCAGGAACCAGCCGACGATCTCGGTGTGCAGCGCGGGATCGTGCTCGGTTTCCGCGAGGAACGCCTGCGTCTGCTTGCGGTTCTTCTCGGTGCGGCGGCGCAGGTGCTCGCCGTCGCATTCCGGGTCGGGCATGTACCACGCGATGGCGTTGAACTCGTGGTTGCCCATGACCGCCTGCGCCGTGCCGGCGTCGCACATCTCGCGGACGGTGCGGACGGTGTCCAGTTGCCCCGTTCCGCGGTCGATCAGGTCACCGACGAAGATCGCGCTGCGATCGGGATGGCGCCAGGCGCCGAGGTGGCGCCGGTAGCCCAGCTTGCCCAGCAATGCGGTCAGCTTGTCCGCGTGGCCGTGGATGTCGCCGATGATGTCGTATCCCATACGCTCATTGTGACAGCATCAAGGCTCACTCAATGAGCCTGATCGGCGTGGCCGCCACGGATCGCCGGAAGCGCGCGGTGCATTGCGCCGCAGAACGCCGTCCGGGACCGGAATCCCGAACCGCCGAAGTTACCGGCAGACGGTTCCCGGCGGCGCAAAGACCTGGCGCGTGATCGGCCTGGACTGCGACGTCCCGTTCACCGTGGTGGCGAAGGTGGCGCGGTTGCCGTCGGCGAAGCTGACCGTCGCGGTGCCGACCGGGGTCTCGATCGCGCCTCCGGCGCTGCCCTGCGCCGGAAACGGCACGCTGCCCAGCGGCGGGCCGGTCACCGTCGACACGGTGCCGGTGTAGACGCCCGCCGCGGTCCTGCCGAGCTGCGCGATCAGCCACCAGGGCTTGCCCTGCCCGTCGTAGGTGAACCAGGTGGCGAAGATGATGTCGCCCTGGTGCGTGAAGTTGACGCCCCAGCCCGACTCCTGCGGGTTCCACCA
>CAIWHR010000175.1 GCA_903912485.1 uncultured beta proteobacterium
AGGTGACTGGAGTTCAGACGTGTGCTCTCCGATCTATCGAACCACGACATCCTGCCCATGCCCATCGCTTCCGCCGCGCTCGCGCAGCGCCACGCCCCGCCGGCCGAACAGGCACGCGCCATCGCGATTGCGCTGCTCGACGGCTTCGACAAGCACTACGCACTGTTCCGTGAGTGCGCGCGCGCCGCGAAGCGCCACTTCGAGGCCGGCAACTGGCTGGCGATCCAGCACGTCGCCCGCGACCGGATCGACTTCTACGACCGGCGGGTGAGCGAGACCGCCGAACGCGTGACGCGCGAGTTCCGCACCACGGGGCTCGACGGCGCCGGCAGCGACAGCCTGTGGGAACAGGTCAAGCTGCATTACATCGGGCTCCTGATCGACCACCGGCAGCCCGAGTGCGCCGAGACGTTCTTCAACTCGGTGTCGGCCAAGATCCTGCACCGCGTCTACTTCCACAACCGCTTCATCTTCGTGCGCCCGGCGATCTCGACCGAGCACATCGACGCCGACCCGCCGTCGTACAAGTCCTACTACCCGCTGCAGCAGGGCCTGCGCGACGCGCTGGTCGACATCGTGCTCGATCTCGGCTTCGAACGCCGCTTTGCCGATTTCCGGCGCGACCTGCGCCGCCTGCTCGCCGCGTTCCGGGCGCGCTTCCCGCGTCCTTTCGCGCTCGAGCCGAATCACCAGATCCAGGTGCTGTCGTCGCCGTTCTTCCGCAACCAGACCGCGTACGTCGTCGGTCGCGTCGTCAACGGCATCCACAGCTACCCGTTCGTCGTGCCGGTGAAGCACGACGGCGAAGGCAGGCTCTGCCTCGACGCGCTGCTGATGGACGACGCCGACCTCGCCTTCCTGTTCTCGGCCAACCGCGCGTACTTCCTGGTCGACATGGAGGTCCCGTCCGCGTACATCGCTTTCCTGCGCGCGATGATGCCCGACAAGACCGCCGCCGAGCTGTACACGATGGTCGGCCTGCAGAAGGCCGGCAAGAACCTGTTCTTCCGCGACTTCCTGCACCACCTCAGGCACTCGCGCGACAAGTTCATCATCGCTCCCGGCATCAAGGGGCTGGTGATGAGCGTGTTCACGCTGCCGTCGTACCCGTACGTGTTCAAGGTGATCAAGGACAAGATCGCCGCGTCCAAGGACACCGACCGCCAGCGGGTCAAGGAGAAGTACACGCTGGTCAAGCACCACGACCGCGTGGGCCGGATGACCGACATCCTCGAGTACTCCGACGTCGCTTTCCCGCGCGATCGCTTCTCCGAGGAACTCGTCGCCGAGCTGCTCGCGGTGGCGCCGTCGGTGGTCGAGTTCGAAGGCGACCACGTGATCGTCAAGCACCTGTACATCGAGCGGCGGATGATCCCGCTCAACATCTACCTCGAGCGCGCCGACGACGCGCAGCGGATGCACGCGATGCGCGAGTACGGCAACGCGCTGAAGGAGCTCGCCGCCGTGAACATCTTTGCCGGAGACCTGCTGTTCAAGAACTTCGGCGTCACCCGCTTCGGGCGCGTCGTGTTCTACGACTACGACGAGATCGACTACCTGGTCGACTGCAACTTCCGCCGGATTCCGGAACCGCCGCCCGGCTACGACGAGATGTCGGACGACGTCTGGTACCCGGTCGGGCAGAAGGACATCTTCCCCGAGGAATTCGCGACCTTCCTGCTGACCGACCCGAAGACCCGCGACTGCTTCATGCAATGCCACGCCGACCTGCTCGGCCCCGAATGGTGGCAGGCGACGCAGCGCGAGATCCGCTCCGGCAGGCTGGTCGAGGTGCTCTCGTATACCGCGGCGTCGCGCTTCGGCCGCGGTGGCGCCGGCATCCTCGCCGACATCCGGTAACATCCGCCGACGACGCGCGCTTCGCGGCGACCCTCCCTCCAACGCCATCGAGACCCGGCAATGACGATCGACCCGAGGCACCCGCACCGAATCCCCGTCGGCTGGCGCCTCGCGGCAGCGGCCGGCATTGCGGTCTTGACGGCCTGCAACACGGCACCCGGCAAGGACGAGGTGGAGGCCGCGAAGAACACCGTCGCCTGCCAGCTCGCCGGCGAGCGCATCGTCATCCGCTTCGACACCGGCGAGGCCCGGCTGCTGATGCCGGGCGGCGACCGCGTGACGCTCTACCAGATCTCGGCTGCGTCGGGCGTGCGCTACACCAACGGCCTGATGGAGCTGCGCGGCAAGGGCATGGAACTGCAACTGGTTCGCGACGGCAGCGCCGCCACGCTGGAGGGGTGCGCGCAGTACGCGCCGCCCAAGCCATGAGCCCGAAGGGCCGTCCCGAGGGCGAACTGCTCGTTGCAGGAGCGCAGCCGCGCAGCGCCAAGGGCGCGGCCGCGAGCGTGTCGGCAGGCGAACGCGTCAGGCGCGTCGGCGTCATCGGCACCGGGGCGATGGGCGGTGGCGTCGTCCAGAGCCTCGTCCGCGCCGGCGTGCCCACCTGCGCGCGCGACATCCGCGCCGAGGCGCAGGACGCCGCGGTCAGGAGCGGCGCGACGCCGACGGCGACGCCGGCCGAACTGGCGCGGGCCTGCGACGCCGTGATCCTGCTCGTCGTCGATGCGGACGAGATCGAGACGGTGCTGTTCGGCGCCGACGGCGCGGCCGAAGCTCTCGCTCCCGGCGCCGTCGTGGTCCTGTCGTCCACCGTCGATCCGGCGTACCCGGCCGCGCTGGCGCCGCGACTCGCGCAGCGCGGCATCCCGCTGCTCGACGCGCCGGTGTCGGGGGGGCCCGCCAAGGCAGCCGCCGGCACGATGACGATGATGGTGTCGGGCGACCCCGCAGCCTTCGGGCGCATGCGCCCGGTGCTCGAGCGCATCACCGGCAGGCTGTTCGAGATCGGGCCGCGCGCGGGCGATGCGTCGGCGTTCAAGATCGCCAATAACCTGCTCGCCGCGGCCAATCTCGCCGCCGGCGCCGAGGCGATGACGCTGGCGCTGCGCGCGGGCCTCGATCCGAAGCAGTTCTTCGACGTCGTCAACGCGAGCTCCGGCGGCAGCTGGATATTCACCGACCGCATGGCGCGCGCGCTGGCCAACGACTACACGCCGCGCGCCGCGGCGAAGATCCTGACCAAGGACGTCGGCATCGCCGCGGCGCTGGCCGAGCGCCTGGGCGTCAACGCCCCGCTGACGCGCGCGGCGCACGCCGCCTTCGTCGATGCCGTCGCTGCCGGCTACGGCGAGCAGGACGACGCCGCGCTGGTCAAGCGCGCCGCCGATCTCGCCGGCGTGCCGCACCCCGGGTCGTAAGTTCCGGGTTTCGCCGCGTGCCCGACCCGGGTCGTGCCGGGTCAGGCCTGCGGCCCGCTCCCGACGGCGGTGGCGGCGCAACCCGGGTTACGGTTTGCCGACGACGTCGACGTACTGCCACACCTGCGAGCGGATCGGATGCGGCCTGTAGTTGCGGACCGCGCCGTGCAGCAGGTGATCCTCGAGGATGTGGACGGTCAGCCGCCACGGCGCGTACGCGATCACCAGATCGGTCATCCGCCCGAAGATCTTCGTGCGCTCGGGCGAATCGGGCAGCCTGCGCGCCTCGTCGTAGAGACGGTTGAACTCGGGCAGGTCGAACTGCGCCCCATTCTCCTGGCCGGCGTTCGGTCCGTACAGCAGTTGCATGAAGTTCTCGGCGTCGGGGTAGTCGGCGTTCCAGCCGTCGCCGCGCATCGGAATCTTGCCCTGGCGCGCCATCTTCCGCAGTTCGGGCAGCTTGTCCTTCTTGAAGTCGATGCGGATGCCGACGGCATCCATGTTCTTCTTCCACAGTTCGTCGCCCTGCCGCGCCGCCGAGTTCGGCGTCGACCAGCGCTCGACGACCAGCGGCGTGCCGTCCGGCCGCTCGCGATAGCCGTCGCCGTCGCGGTCCTTGTAGCCGAACCGGTCGAGCAGCGCGCGCGCGGCCGCCGGATCGTGCTGCTGCGCCTGCGTCTTCTGCGCCGGATCGTAACCGGCGATGTCGGGCGGAATCGGGCTCCTGGCCGCGACCGCGCGGCCCTTCGCCAGCACCCTGATCTGCTCGTCGACGTCGTAGGCCATGCCGATCGCGCGGCGCAGCGCGATCCGCTCGGGCGTGTAGCCGCCGACCACCGGGTCCTTCATGTTGAAGTACGTCCAGTAGGTGTTGGGCCGCAGCAGCACCTCGTGCCGGATGCCCTTGGCCGCGAGTTCGGGCTTGAGCCTGCCGTCGGCGAGCGCCTGGTCGACGAAGTCCGACGGCAGGTTCTCCAGAAAGTCGAGTTCGCGATTGAGAAAGGCGAGCCAGCGCGCCTGCCCCTCCTCGATGACGCTGATCTCGATCCGGCCGGCGAGCGGCAGCCGGCGGCCCTTGAGCGCAGCGGCGATCGGCTGCGAAGCCGCGGGAATCGGCCCCGCGGGCGCGTAGCTGGCGTCGCGGTAGCCGGGGTTCGCCAGCAGCACGATGCGGGCGCTCCTCCGGTACTCGCCCAGGAGGTACGGTCCGGTGCCGACCGGGTGCGCGCCGAAATCCTGGCCGTAGGCCTCGACGACCTCGCGGGCGACGGCCGCGGTGTTGGGCACCGCCAGCGCGTAAAGGAAGCGCAGATCCGGCTGCTTCAGCCGGATCTTCAGCGTGTAGCGGTCGACGACTTCCAGTCCGGCGATGGCCGCGTCGTAGTCGAACCTCCCCGACGCCACCGCCTGCGCGCGCGCTTCGTCGCCGCCGACGATCTTGCCCTCGACCAGCCACAGCCAGGGGCTCTTCACCGCCGGATCGAGCAGTCGCCGGAGGCCGTAGGCGTGGTCGGCCGCGGTCAGCTCGCGCGGCTTGCCCCTGAATGCGGGATCGGGCGTGAAGAAGATGCCCTTCTTCAGCCGGAACACGTAGGTCGCACCGCCGTCCTGCACCGCCGGCATCGCTTCGAGCGTGCGCGGCACGAGCCTGACCGGGCGCGCGAGATAGTCGTAGTCGAGCATCGCCTCGTTGATGTTGGCGATGATGCCGTCGGACGCGGCGTCGGACGCGAACTGCGGATCGAAGCTCGTTTCGGCGATGGCAAACGCGACGTGCAGCGTCTTGCCCGGATCCGCCGCGCGCACCGGCGACGAAGCGGCCCCGATGCCGATCATCGCCGTTGCCGCGATCGTCGCCACCGCGACCCGAAACTGTCGTTGCACGTTCATCCCCCCGCGGCCGTCGATCGCGGGCCGAGACCGCCATCTTACCTGCACCGCCGCCGCGTTGACCGGCGGGCGCCGGCGGAGAATACTGGCCGCGCGCGGGCCTCCCGCGCCGGCTTTCCGACTCGAGAGGACGATGCGACGATGGAAATGAAGAAACTGAACGGCGGCAATCTGCGCGCCGCGTGCTACGACGACCGGCGGCGGGTGCTGGTCGTCGAACTCAACTCGGGCACGTTCGAGTACCCGGGCGTATCGGCCGAAACGTTTCGCCGGCTGACGACGGCGTCGTCGCCGTGGAGCTTCTTCCGCGACAACATCGACGAGGAGTACCCGGCGAAGCGGGTGCGCTGACGCGTCGGGACCGGCGCGCCCGACGCGAGACCGACGGGAGCCGGCGGCGCGCGCCACCGCCTCCCGCCACGCCCCCGGCCCGCCGCGCGGGCGCCGTGCGTCACTGGATGGTGAGCTTGCGGCCCGCCAGCGCCGCCTTCTTCGACAGCGTCAGTTCCAGCACGCCGTTTTCGAATCTGGCGGCGCTCGCCGTTTCGTCGAGATCGACCGGCAGCGTGAAGCTGCGGTAGACGCTGCCGTAATAACGCTCGGCGCGCAGACGCCGCTGCTCACCCTCCTTCGGTTCCGTCTCGCGCTTCACCTCGGCGCTGATGGTGACCTGGTTGCCCTCGATGGTCACCTGGATGTCTTCCTTGCGCACGCCGGGGATTTCGGCCTGCACGACGTAACCCTTGTCGGTCTCGGACACGTCCATCCTGATGCTCACCGGCGAAGGGGCTGCCGTCCTGACCGGCTTGAAAAAGCCGCGAAACAGGTCGTCGATTCCGGCGTCGGCGAAAGGGTCGTACGCGATCAGCTTGTTCATCTTCGATCTCCTTGGGTGTCGTTGCGAACGGACCGGCGCGCCGCCCACCGGTCGCTCCGGGGCTGCGTCGCCGCACTCCTCAGTTGAGGGCCGCGCCGGCGCTTTCAAGGCCTTGCCCGAAGCCGGCCGCCGTGGGTGCCCCCGCATGCGAACGACAACTTGCTAGAATGGGCGCCATGATCAACGACAAACTCACACCCGCCGAGCGCGCTCGCATCCGGTCCACGCTCGAAATCCGCCGCGCCGCACTGCGCACCGAGGTGAAGGCGCAGATGGAGGGCAGCGGCGACGATCGCGTCGTCGGCCTGCGCAACCGTCTCGAGGAGACCGACGACTGGGCGGTGGCCGATGCGCTGGCCGAGCTCGATCTCGCGGGCCTGCGCCACGCGCTCGACGAACTGACCGAAGTCGACGCTGCGCTGGCGCGCGTCGGCGACGACCGCTACGGCGTGTGCACCGATTGCAGCGACGTGATCGCGCCGGCGCGTCTGTCGGCGTATCCGACGGCGACGCGCTGCCTCGAATGCCAGCAGGCGCACGAGGCGAAACCCGCCGGCGTCTGACCGTCGGGCCGATTTCGCCTGTCGCCGGCAGCGATCGGCGCCGACGACCGTCGCGGCCCCCGCAGTTGCAGCGCGGGTCGCTTTTTTTTCCGCCGTGCCGCGGGTCGCCGGGGACACCGATCCCCATCCGGCCCGCCGCCATCGACGAGGGTGACCATGGACTATCGCAGGCTCGGCGCTTCCGGCCTCAAGGTGAGCGAACTCTCTTTCGGCTCGTGGGTGACGTACGGCAATCAGCTCTCCGGCGATCCGGCGCGCGAGTGCATGGCCGCCGCCTACGACGCCGGCGTCAATTTCTTCGACAACGCCGAGGTGTACGCCCGCGGCCAGTCGGAGACGATCATGGGCGACGCGCTGTCGAAGCTCGGCTGGCGCCGGTCGTCGTACATCGTGTCGACCAAGTTCTTCTGGGGCATCCACGACGGCCCGAACGAGAAGAACACGCTCAACCGCAAGTACCTGCGGCAGGCGATCGACGGCTCGCTTTCGCGGCTCCGACTCGACTACGTGGACCTCGTCTTCTGCCACCGTCCGGACCCCGACACGCCGATCGAGGAGACGGTCCACGCGATGCACGACATGATCGCCGCCGGCAAGGCGCTGTACTGGGGCACGTCCGAATGGAGCGCCGCCGAGATCATGGCCGCGTGGCAGATCGCCGAACGGCAGCACCTGCACAAGCCGGTGATGGAGCAGCCGCAGTACAACCTCTTCCACCGCGACCGGGTCGAGAAGGAATACGAACTGCTCTACCGCGACATCGGCCTGGGCACCACCACGTGGAGCCCGCTGGCGTCGGGACTGCTCACCGGCAAGTACAACGACGGCATCCCGCCCGATTCGCGCGGGACGGTCAAGGGCTACGAGTGGCTCGCCGAGCGGCTGACCGAGCCGTCGAAGATCGCCGTCGTGCGCCGGCTGGCGCCGATCGCCGCCGATCTCGGCTGCACGCTGGCGCAGCTGTCGCTGGCCTGGTGCCTGAAGAATCCGCACGTGTCCACGGTGATCACCGGCGCCAGCCGCCCGGCACAGGTGGTCGAGAACATGAAAGCGCTGGCCGTCGTCCCGCAACTGGACCCCGGGGTCATGACGAGGATCGACGCAGCGCTCGCCCCCGCATGACCGCCCGACCGGCCGCCGCGGAGCCGATGCGAAGCGCGGGCCGGCGGTCCGCCGCCGGCGTTCGCCGTCGCCGCGATCGCCGACCGCGCAGCGCGAGGCCGTTGCCGTGAACCCGCTCGACAGCTGGCACGAGGAGCAGCAGTCGGCTTACCTCTACCGCATCTGCGCCGAGGCCGAGCGCGACGGCGCGCGCGCCGAGCTCTTCCGCCGTCTCGCCGTCGAAGCCGAGGCGCAGGGGGCGATCTGGCGCGCACAGCTCACCGCCCGCGGCCACGCGCCGCCGGCGCCCTACCGGCCCGACGGCAGGACGCGGCTGGTTGCGGCGCTGGTCAAGGCGGTCGGACCGCGCGCCTTGCGCGGGGTGCTCGCGGCAATGAAGGTCCGCGGAATGTCGACCTACGCTGCCGGCGTGCCGCGCGACGCCGGACACATTCCGCCGACTCCGGCGTCCGGCGTCGAGCGGCGGCACCGGGGCCTGGGCGGCGGCGGCG
>CAIWHR010000176.1 GCA_903912485.1 uncultured beta proteobacterium
CACGAGACCGGCAAGAGCTGGTTCGGGGTGACCATCGTCACCCGGCCGACGGCGGCGCAGGACGCCAACCACCCGCCGACCGGCGAGTGCAGCACCTGCCATGCGTCGACCACGTCGTTCATGGGCGGGATCACGATCAAGCCGTCGAATCACATCCCGACGACGCAGGCCTGCACGCTGTGCCACACGACGCCGAACAACTACGCGGTGGCGGTGATGAACCACGCCGGCATCGGCAGCGCCTGCTCGACCTGCCACGCCAGCGGCCTCTCCTTCGCCAACGTGGTGCCGGTGCAGCCGCCGGCGACGCACATTCCGACGGTGCGCTCGTGCGAGACCTGCCACGCGCCCGGCAAGTTCGACAATTTCGCCGGCGGCACGATGGTGCACACCGGGATCACCTCGGGCTGCGCGACCTGCCACGCCAGCGGCAAGACGTTCTACGGCGTCACCGTGATGACGCCGCCGGCGACGCACATCCCGACGGCGCAGCCCTGCGAGAACTGCCACTTCGCCGCCAAGTTCGACAAGTTCAGCGGCGGCACGATGAGCCACACCGGCATCACCTCCGGCTGCGCGACCTGCCATGCGACCGGCAAGACCTTCTACGGCATCACCGTGATGACGCCGCCGGCCACGCACATTCCGTTCGGCAGCGCGGCCTGCGAGGCCTGCCACGCGCCGGCCAGGTTCAGCAACTTCGGCTCCACGCCGATGAACCACGCGCCGGTGGCGGCGATCACCTGCGCCACCTGCCACGAGACGGGCAAGAGCTGGTTCGGGGTGACCATCGTCACCCGGCCGACCAGGGCGCAGGACCCGAACCACCCGCCGACCGGCGAGTGCAGCACCTGCCACGCGTCGACCACGTCGTTCTCGGCCGGGGTTTCCGCCAAGCCGACGAACCACATTCCGACGACGCAGCCCTGCGCGCTGTGCCACACGACGCCGGGCAACTACTCGGTGGCGGTGATGAGCCACGCCGGGATCGCCACCGGCTGCGCAACCTGCCACGCCAGCGGCCTCACCTTCGCCAACGTGGTGCCGGTGGCGCCGCCGACCAACCACGTGCCGAGCGCGCAGCCCTGCGAGCTGTGCCACCTGGCGACCAAGCTCGACAAGTTCAGCGGCGGCAAGATGGTGCACACCGGCATCACCAACGGCTGCGCGTCCTGCCACGCCGCGGGCAAGAGCTTCTACGGCGTGACGGTGGTCACGCTGCCCGCCACCGGCCACATCCCCAATCCGATGAACCTCGACTGCGGCGGCTGCCACAAGTCCACGACGACCTTCACGACGTGGACGATGGACCACACGGGCATCACGACCAACTGCACCAGCTGCCACGGCGGCCAGTTCTCGGGCGTGAAGTCCAAGCCCAAGGATCACCCGAAGACGACCGAGGACTGCTCGAAGTGCCACACCGTCAAGACCTTCGACAAGGCGCTGGTGGTGGCCGCGGCGAACCCGCTGGCGAGGGCGCCGGCGGCGACGGCGGCCGCGACGGTCCTGAACAGGAATGCGCCGGCCGCAGCCTTCGCGACCGACGCCGCGACGGGGTCCCCGCCTGCCGCGACGGCGATGGCGGCCGCCCCGCCGCGGACGGCGCGGTCGATCCACGCGACGGTGATGCCGGGAGCCTGCGCCACCTGCCACAACGGCAGCAGCGCGCCGGGGCGGCCCGGAAAGCACCTGGCGACGCTGCTGTCCTGCGACGCCTGCCACCGCACGACCGCGTGGATCCCGGCGAACTTCACTCACAGCGCCGTGGCCACGGGAACCTGCGCGACCTGCCACACCGGCAGCGGCGCCAGCGGCAAGCCCGGCAGCCACTTCGTGACCATGCGTTCCTGCGACAGCTGCCACCGCGTCACCGCCTGGCGACCGGCGCTGCCGTATCGCCACCTGTCGCCGCTGTACCCGATGCACGGGCCGGCGGTCGCCTGCGTCGCCTGCCACCCCGGCAACAGCGAACTGGTGACTTGGCGCTATCCCAACCTCAAGCCCGATTGCGGCGGCTGCCACGGCGCCGATTTCAGGGGCGGCCGGCAGACGAGGCCCGCGCCGGTCGTGACCCCCGGGACGATGCAACATGCGCGCTGAATCGAGGTGGCCGGCGTGGCCGGTGCGCGCGGCGCTGGCCGCGCTGATCTGGCTGGTCGCGGCGGCGGCGCAGGCGCAGGTCCTGGACACCGTCGACGTCAGGGTCGAAGGCAGCGAGGCGGTGATCCGGGTCCGCTTCGCCGTGTTCATCCAGTACCTGCGCCACGTTCCCACCAGCCAGGGCAGCGCGGTGCGCGTCTACTTTCAGGTCACCGCGTCGGACGACACCGCCGCCGGCCTGGTCGAGGAGGAGCGCCGCGCGCAGCCCACCAATCTGGTGCCGAAGTTCCGCGTGCTCTACCCGGCGCAGAAGCCGTCGACGCAGCGCTACATCGACATCTTCTTCGACTCGCCGGTGACCTTTCGCCTCCAGCCCGAGGGCAACCGCAGCATCGCGCTGTCGATCCCGCTGTCGCCCGCGCAGGTCAAGCGGCCGGGGACGGCGCCGCCGGCGGAAGTGCCGCCCGGTGCGGCGCGCTCGGGCCCGCCCGGCCTGCCGCCGTCGACGGCCGCGACCGGCCCGCTGTCGGACGTCGACAAGAAGGCTGCGATCGATCTGGCCGAAGCCCGCGCCGCGCTGGCGGCCGGCGACAACGACCGCGCGGTGCTGGTCCTCAACCGCGCGCTGAATCTGCCGCCCAACGCCTACTCGCAGGAGGCGCAGGAGCTGATCGGCGTGGCCCGCGAGCGCAACGGCGAAGCCGCCAAGGCGCTGATCGAGTACCAGCTCTACCTCAAGCTCTATCCCGACAGCCCGGGGGCGGCGCGCGTGCGCGAGCACATGAACGCGATGGCGGTGCCGCCGTCGCCGTTGGGCGGCGCGCTGGCGCCGGAGCCGTTCCCCGCGCAGCCGGCGTACAGCCAGTGGGGCAGCCTGTCGCAGTACTACTACGGCGGTCAGTCGCAGGCGACGACCACGCGGACGCTCTTCACGCCGGCGACCAACGCGACGACGCTCGACACCGCCAAGCTCACCGGCATCGACCAGTCGCAGCTGGTCAACAACGTCGACGCGACCGCCCGTTACCGCTCCGGCGACTGGGACAGCCGCATCGTGGCGCGCGACCAGTACGTCGCGAACTTCATGGGCGGCGGCACCAACAAAAACTGGCTCAACGCGCTGTACGCCGAGACGCGCTACCTGCCCGCCAGCCTGATGGCGCGCGTCGGCCGGCAGTCGGGCACCAGCGGCGGCATCCTCGGGCTGTTCGACGGCGGCATCGGGAGCTGGGGTTTTTCTCCGACCGCCCGCGTCAACGTCGTCGCCGGCCAGCCCGTCGACGCGCCGTTCAACACCGACAAGACGTTCTACGGCGCGAGCGTCGACGTCGACAAGCTCGGCGACCGCATGGGCGGCAGCCTGTTCGTGATCCGGCAGGTCGCCTCGGGCCAGACCGACCGGCTGGGGCTGGGCGGCGAATTCCGCTACTTCGACAACGAGCGCAACATCTACTCGATGGTCGACTACGACCCGCTGTTTCGCGCGGTCAACATCGGCATGGTGCAGGGCACGTGGCAGTTCCCGACGCTGACCTCGATCAACCTCCTGGTCGACTACCGGCGCACGCCGACGCTGCAGCTGACCAACGCGCTGATCGCCGATCCCACCGTTTCGCTGTCGACGCTGCTCGCGCGCAACGGCATCGACAGCGTGCGCGCGCAGGCCAAGGCGCTGACGCCGATCACCAAGCAGACGCTGCTCGGGATCACGCAGCAGATCTCGCCGCAGTGGCAGCTGGGCTTCGACGCGCGCTGGTCGTCGCTCAGCGGCACGCCGCCGTTCCGCTCGCTGCCCGCGACGCCGTCGACCGGCAGCCTGTGGACGTATACTGCGCAGGCGATCGGCAACGGGTTGACGTCGATGCAGGACATCCTGGTGCTGAACATCGGGCTGCTCAACGGCAAGCAGATCAACGCCCGGCAGGCCGGCATCGACTATCGCTTCAACCCCTGGGGCCCGCTGTCGCTGGAGCCCGCGCTGCGCTGGTACCGGCAGACCGATTCGCTCGGCGTCCGGCTGACCCGGGTGTCGCCGGGATTGCGGGCTTCGTATCGCGTGCGCGACCGGCTGTCGATCGAAGCGCAGTTCGACTTCGAGCGCACGCGGTCGGCGGGGAATTTCATCGACGACCTCGTCGAGCGCCGGTTCTACTACATCGGCTGGCGTTGGGACTTCTGACTTTGCGAACGGACGACATGATCTTCGATTCGAAGGCACGGATTGCAGCCGTCGGCATCGCGGTGCTGGCGATGGCGGCAAGCATTGCGGGGATGTACTACTTCCTGTCGGCGCGCGGCGGCGGTTCGCCCGCGGCGCCGGACCCGATGTCGTCCCGCGCGCCGGCGATGACCGCGGCACCGTCGGCACCGGCCATGGCACCGTCTGCACCGGCCATGGCGCCGGCGCCCGGGGGTCAGGGCGCCAAGGGCGTGCCGACGATGGTCGACGCCGCGGCGAGATTGTCGAAGCGGCTCGGCAGCCAGGGCGGCAGCGCCGACGACTGGGCGCTGCTGGCACGGACCTACGTCGAGTTGCGGCAATACGCCGACGCGGTCGGCGCCTTCCAGCGCGCGCTGGAAAAGTCGCCCAACGACGCGGCGCTGCAGAAGGAAGCCGATGCCGCGCGCAAGGCGGTGACCGATCCGCCGCCGCTCCCGCCCGAGGCTCCGGCAGCGGGAACTGCGCCCCGCTGATCCGCGGTTGCTTGGGCAGCGCTACCGTCGGTCGTGGCGGGGCTGTGTTGCGGCAGTGCTGTGCTGCGGCAGCCCCCCACCCCGCCGTAGCCCGGGCTTCGCGCCCCCCCGACCCGCCCGGGCTTCGCCCCCCCCCCCACCCCGCCGTAGCCCGGGCTTCGCGCCCCCCGACCCGCACCGTCAGCCCCCGTCACCGCAGCGCGAAGCCCGGGAACCGCCCCCCACCCCGCCGCGGGATGCCCCGCTGTCCTGCCGTGCCTCGGCACAGTCCTGGCGTGACGGGTGCCGGCGGGTGCGGGCGCCTGTGCCGCCGTCGGCGCGGCGCGTGCGGCTCGCTCCGGGCGGTCGTGGGTTGACCGCCCG
>CAIWHR010000177.1 GCA_903912485.1 uncultured beta proteobacterium
CCGCGCGGCACGCACGCCGAAAAAGGGGGACCGGCAGTCGCCTGCCGGCCCCCCGGACTGCACTGCGCCGTCCGGCGTCAGGCCGCGTCGGCAGGCGCCTCCGTCGTTGCTGCGGCTGCAGGCGCTTCGACCGCGGGCACTTCCTCGCCCGGCTGCGTGAACCCCGCTTCCGGCCCCAGCAGCTTCTGCCGCTTGCGCGCGTTGTGGTACGCGAGCCCGGTTCCGGCGGGAATCAGCCGGCCGACGATCACGTTTTCCTTCAGGCCGCGCAGGTCGTCCTTCTTGCCCATGATCGCCGCTTCGGTCAGCACCCGCGTCGTCTCCTGGAACGACGCCGCCGAGATGAACGAGTCGGTCGACAGCGACGCCTTGGTGATGCCGAGCAGCATGTGCTCGTACGTCGCGCCCTGCTTGCCCTCCTCCTTCATCACCTTGTCGTTCTCGTCAAGGAGGTCGGAGCGCTCGGCCTGTTCGCCGACGATGAAGCGGGTGTCGCCCGGATCCTGCACCGCCACGCGGCGCAGCATCTGGCGCACGATCACCTCGATGTGCTTGTCGTTGATCTTGACGCCCTGCAGCCGGTAGACGTCCTGCACCTCGTCGGTGATGTAGCGCGCGAGCGCCTCGACGCCGAGCAGCCGCAGGATGTCGTGCGGATCCGCCGGACCGTCGACGATCGACTCGCCCTTGTTCACCACCTGGCCGTCGTGCGCCGTCACGTGCTTGTCCTTCGGGATCAGGTACTCGTGCGCGACGCCGTCGAGGTCGGTGATCACCAGGCGCTGCTTGCCCTTGGTGTCCTTGCCGAACGACACCGTGCCCGTCGTCTCGGCGAGCAGGCCCGCGTCCTTCGGCGAGCGCGCCTCGAACAGCTCGGCCACGCGCGGCAGGCCGCCCGTGATGTCGCGCGTCTTCGACGTCTCCTGCGGGATCCGCGCCAGGATTTCACCGACCAGAACCTGCTGGCCGTCCTTCACCGTGATGATCGAGCCCAGCTGGAAGGTGATGTTGACCGACAGCTCCGAACCCGCGAGCTTGATCTCGTCGCCCTTCTCGTCGAGCAGCTTGACCTGCGGCCGCACGCCCTTCGCCGCCGCGCCGGCGCGGCGCTTGGGGTCGATGACGACCAGCGTCGACAGGCCGGTCACTTCGTCGACCTGCTTGGCCACGGTGACGCCTTCCTCGACGTTCTCGAACTTCACCTTGCCGGCGTACTCGGTGACGATCGGGCGGCTGGTCGCGTCCCACATCGCCAGCACCTTGCCGGCCTTGGCCGGCTCGCCGTCCTTGACCTGCAGCGTCGCGCCGTACGGCACCTTGTGGCGCTCGCGCTCGCGGCCGTTGTCGTCGTGGATCATGACTTCGGCCGAACGAGCGATGACGACCAGCTCGCCCTTGGCGTTGGTGACGTAGCGCATCGCCGCCGAGAAGCGGATCGTTCCCGCCGACTTGCTCTCGAGCTGCGACGCAGCGGCGGTCCGCGACGCGGCGCCGCCGATGTGGAAAGTCCGCATCGTCAGCTGCGTTCCCGGCTCGCCGATCGACTGCGCGGCGATCACGCCGACCGCCTCGCCGACGTTGACCAGGTGGCCGCGGCCGAGGTCGCGGCCGTAGCACGCCGCGCACAGGCCGTAGCGCGTGTCGCAGGTGAGCGGCGTGCGCACCTTGACCTCGTCGATGCCGAGCGTCTCGATCTGCTCGACCTCGTCCTCGCCCAGCAGCGTCCCCGCCTCGTACAGCGTGACCTGCGTCTCCGGGTTGACCACGTCGGACGCGACGGTGCGGCCGAGGATCCGCTCGCGCAGCGCCTCGATCACCTCGCCGCCCTCGACCAGCGCCTTCATCTGGACGCCGTTGGTCGTGCCGCAGTCGTCGCCGGTCACGACCAGGTCCTGCGTCACGTCGACCAGACGGCGCGTGAGGTAGCCCGAGTTCGCCGTCTTCAGCGCGGTGTCGGCGAGGCCCTTGCGCGCGCCGTGCGTCGAGATGAAGTACTGCAGAACGTTGAGGCCCTCGCGGAAGTTGGCGGTGATCGGCGTCTCGATGATCGAGCCGTCGGGCTTCGCCATCAGGCCGCGCATGCCCGCGAGCTGCCGGATCTGCGCCGCCGAGCCGCGAGCGCCCGAGTCGGCCATCATGTAGATCGAGTTGAACGACTCCTGCTTCACCGTGTTGCCGTCGCGGTCGACGACTTCCTCGGAACCCAGCTGGGTCATCATCGCCTTCGCGATGTCGTCGCCGGCGCGGCCCCAGATGTCGACCACCTTGTTGTAGCGCTCGCCCTGCGTGACGAGGCCCGACGTGTACTGCGCCTCGATCTCCTTCACCTGCGATTCGGCCTCGCTGATGATGCCGGTCTTCTCGGTCGGGATCAGCATGTCGTCGGCGGCGAACGAGATCCCTCCGCGCGTCGCGAGGCCGTAACCCGCCTGCATCAGCTTGTCGGCGAAGATGACAGTCTCGCGCAACCCGCAGCGGCGGAAGCTCGCGTTGATGATCTTGGAGATCTCCTTCTTCTTCAGCGGCCGGTTGATCGTCGGGAACGGCAGGCCGGCGGGCAGGATCTCCGACAGCAGCGCGCGGCCGACGGTCGTCTCGAAGCGCTCGAGCCGCTGCGTCTTCTCGCCGTCGGCGCCGGTCACCGTCTGCATGATCCGCACCTTGATCTTGGCGTGCAGCTCGACGTTGCGCGACTCGTACGCGCGCGACACCTCGTCGATGTCGGCGAACATCATGCCTTCGCCCTTGGCGTTGATCTTGTCGCGCGTCGCGTAGTAGAGGCCGAGAACGATGTCCTGCGACGGCACGATGCAGGGCTCGCCGTTCGACGGCAGCAGCACGTTGTTCGACGCCAGCATCAGCGTGCGCGCCTCCATCTGCGCCTCGAGCGACAGCGGCACGTGCACCGCCATCTGGTCGCCGTCGAAGTCGGCGTTGAACGCCGTGCAGACGAGCGGGTGGAGCTGGATCGCCTTGCCTTCGATCAGCACCGGCTCGAAAGCCTGGATGCCGAGGCGGTGCAGAGTCGGCGCGCGGTTGAGCATCACCGGGTGCTCGCGGATCACGTCTTCGAGGATGTCCCAGACGACGGGCTCCTGCGCCTCGACCATCTTCTTCGCCGCCTTGATCGTGGTGGCGAGCCCCATCGTCTCGAGCTTGTTGAAGATGTACGGCTTGAACAGCTCGAGCGCCATCAGCTTGGGCAGCCCGCACTGGTGCAGTTTCAGCTGCGGACCGACGACGATGACCGAGCGGCCCGAGTAGTCGACGCGCTTGCCGAGCAGGTTCTGGCGGAAGCGGCCGCCCTTGCCCTTGATCATGTCGGCGAGCGACTTCAGCGGACGCTTGTTGGCGCCGGTCATCGCCTTGCCGCGGCGGCCGTTGTCGAGCAGCGAGTCGACCGCCTCCTGCAGCATCCGTTTTTCGTTGCGGACGATGATGTCGGGGGCCTTCAGTTCGAGCAGCCGCTTCAGCCGGTTGTTGCGGTTGATCACGCGGCGGTAGAGATCGTTGAGATCCGACGTCGCGAACCGGCCGCCGTCGAGCGGAACCAGCGGGCGCAGCTCCGGCGGCAGCACCGGCAGCACCTCGAGGATCATCCACTCGGGCTTGATTCCCGACTTGTGGAAAGCCTCGAGCACCTTGAGGCGCTTGGCGATCTTCTTGATCTTGGTGTCGGACCCGGTCGTCTCCAGCTCCTTCCTCAGCTTCTCGATCTCGTGCGGGACGTCGAGCGCCTTCAGCAGCTCGCGGATGCCCTCGGCGCCCATCGTCGCCTGGAAGTCGCCTTCGTGCTGCTCCAGCTTCGCGAGGTAGTCGTCCTCGGTGAGGAGCTGCGCCCGGTTGAGCGGAGTGAGGCCCGGGTCGGTGACGACGAACGCCTCGAAGTACAGCACGCGCTCGATGTCGCGCAGCGTCATGTCGAGCACCATGCCCATGCGCGAAGGCAGGCTCTTCAGGAACCAGATGTGCGCGACCGGGCTCGCGAGCTCGATGTGGCCCATCCGCTCGCGGCGGACGCGGGCGAGCGTCACTTCGACGCCGCACTTCTCGCAGATGACGCCGCGGTGCTTCAGGCGCTTGTACTTGCCGCAGAGGCACTCGTAGTCCTTGACCGGGCCGAAGATCTTGGCGCAGAAAAGGCCGTCGCGCTCGGGCTTGAAGGTCCGGTAGTTGATCGTCTCGGGCTTCTTGACTTCGCCATACGACCACGAGCGGATCTTCTCCGGCGACGCGAGTCCGGTCTTGATCGAGTCGAATTCCTGTTCCTGCGTGACCTGCTTGAAAAGATCGAGCAGTGCTTTCATGGCTACCTCTTGGTTAGGCGTTGCGCATTGAGTGCCTGGCGTGGTCCGGCGTCGGGGCGTTCACACCCGCAGCCGGACGCCGAACGCCCGTTCTCAATAGCGCTCCAGATCGATGTCGATCGCCAGCGAGCGGATTTCCTTCACCAGGACGTTGAACGACTCCGGCATGCCGGCCTCGATCTTGTGCTCGCCCTTGACGATAGACTCGTAAACCTTGCGACGACCTTCGGTATCGTCGGACTTGACGGTAAGCATTTCCTGCAGCGTATAGGAGGCGCCGTAAGCTTCGAGGGCCCACACCTCCATCTCGCCAAAACGCTGACCACCGAACTGCGCTTTAC
>CAIWHR010000178.1 GCA_903912485.1 uncultured beta proteobacterium
ACGAAAGGCAGAGCCCGGCGGTCGTCAGCATCGACGTGACGCAGAAGGCGCGCCGCGGCCGCTTCCCCGAACTGGCCGAGGACGACCCGTTCTACGAATTCTTCCGCCGCTTCGGCCAGATCCCGCGCCCGCGCGGCGCGCCCGAGCGCGAGCCCGAGGCGCAGTCGGTCGGCTCGGGCTTCCTCATTTCGGCGGACGGCTACCTGATCACCAACGCGCACGTCGTCGACGGCGCCGACGAGGTCAAGGTCACCCTCGCCGACAAGCGCGAGTTCAAGGCCAGGGTCATCGGCTCCGACAAGCGCACCGACGTGGCGCTGCTCAAGATCGAAGCCCGCGACCTGCCCAAGGTCACCATCGGCGACCCGGACAAGCTCAAGGTCGGCGAGTGGGTCGTCGCGATCGGCAAGCCGTTCGGCCTCGACAACACGATGACCGCCGGCATCGTCAGCGCCAAGGGCCGCGACCTGCCGCAGGAAAACCTGATCCCGTTCATCCAGACCGACGTCGCGATCAATCCGGGCAACTCGGGCGGCCCGCTGTTCAACCTCAGGGGCGAGGTCGTCGGCATCAATTCGCTGATCTTCTCGCGCTCGGGCGGTTACATGGGCCTCGCGTTCGCGATTCCGATCGACGTCGCGATGACGACGGTGAACCAGCTCAAGGACAAGGGCAAGGTCACGCGCGGCCGCATCGGCGTCCAGATCCAGGAGGTCACCAAGGAGCTGGCCGAGGCGTTCGGGCTGCCGAAGCCGACCGGCGCGCTGGTCAACTCGGTCGAAAAGGGCGGCCCCGCCGACAAGGGCGGCGTCGAGGCCGACGACGTCATCGTCAAGGTCGACGGACGCGACGTCCGTTCGTCGAACGAGCTGCCGCGGATCATCACGCTGATCCGGCCCGGGACCCGGATCACGCTGACCGTCTGGCGCAAGGGCGCGTCGCGCGACCTCGCGGTCACCGTCGCCGAGATGCCCGACGACGGCGCGCAGCAGCAGCGCCGGACGCCGCCGGCGAAGGACCGGGCGAAGCCGAACCGGATGGGGCTGTCGCTGGCCGACCTCACCGACGAGCAGAAGAAGGAGCTCGAGGTCAGGAACGGCGTGCTGGTCGAGGACGTCTCGCCGACGGTGCGCGGCAACGTGCAGCCGGGCGACGTCATCCTCGCCATCGTCAGCCGCGGCACGACGACCGAGGCGAAGAGCGCCGAGCAGGTGAACGCGGTCCTCGGCAAGCTCGACAAGGGCGCGTCGGTCGCGCTGCGCCTGCGCCGCGGCGACGCGCAGTTCATCGCCACCATCCGCCTAAACAACGGCGAGTGACGCGCCCGCCGCCGGACGCTGCCGCGGAGCCGCGATGCCGCCGACGCTGCTGACGCTGCTCGGCCGCGCGTACTGCCACCTCTGCGACGAGATGGCCGCGGCGCTGGCGCCGATCGCGTCGGCGCACGGGGCGCAGGTGGCGGTCGTCGACGTCGACGACGATCCGGCGCTCGAGGCGGCGTACGGC
>CAIWHR010000179.1 GCA_903912485.1 uncultured beta proteobacterium
ACCTCGCACCGGCGGGCACGGTGGCCCCGAATGTCGCGCCTCCGCTCGCCGCGGGACCGAACGTCGCGCCTCCGCCCGCCGCGGGACCGAACGTCGCGCCCCCGCCCGCCGCGGCACCGAACGTCGCGCCCCCGCCCGCCGCGGGACCGAACGTCACGCCACCCGACCCCGCGGCGCCGAACGTCGCGCCGCCGGTCGCGGCCGGCCCCAACGTCGAGCCGGCGAAGCCGGGGGCACCGAACGTCGCTCCTCCGGTCGCCGCGGGGCCGAACGTCGTGCCCGCGGACGTCACCCGTCCGAATGTCGAGCCGCAAAGCGGCACCGCACAGGGCACGCCCCCACCGGGCGCCGGACCCCAGGGCGGCGCCGCGCAGAGCGCCTTCCCGCAGGGCGGGCCGCCGCCGGGCAGCGCGACCCGCGCCGCCGCCGCACAGAACGCAGCAGCGCAGAGTGCCGCAACGCAGAGCGCCGCCCCGCAGAACGCCGGACCGCCCGGCGCTTCCTCCCAGAATGCCGGCCAGCAGGGCCTGCCGCCGCAAGGCATCCCGGCGCAGGTCATCGCCTGGCAGGAGATCGCGCGGGCGACCGCCGCGGCGCCGGACAACGCCGGCCGCATGCCGCCGCCCGAGCCGCGCGCCGACCCGCTGCCGCCGCTGGTGCGGCAACAGATCGAGACGCTGGAGACGCGCCAGTTCGCGTGGATAGGCGAAGTCTGGCCGGGGCAGCGGGCGTCGATCGCGATCGCCGAGGATCGCGCGCGTGCCGCGGCCGAGGCCGCCGCGCCGGCGGTGTGGCGGACGCACCTGGAACTCGCGCTGCGCGAACTGGGCACGCTGTCGATCGACATCGCGCTCGACGGCGCGACGATCAACGTCGGCATCACCGCGGGCAACGCCGCGGCCGACGCGCGGCTGCGCTCCGCCGGGCAGGATCTGGTGACCACGCTGGCGGCGCGCTCGCTCGACGTCGCGGGACTGTCCATCCGCCATGATTAAGCCCGGCGACCGCTTCCCGTCGGCCATCGCGCTGCGCTACGGCGCCGAGGACGCGGCGCCGGTGATCGTGGCCAAGGGCCGCGGCATCCTGGCCGAGGAGATCATCCGCAAGGCGCGCGAAGCCGGCGTGTTCGTCCACGAGTCGCACGAACTGGTCGGGCTGCTGATGCAGGTCGACCTCGATTCGCGGATTCCGCCCGCGCTCTACGTCGTCATCGCCGAACTGCTGGCGTGGGTGTACCGGGTCGAGCGGCGCGAGGTTCCGGCGCCGGGAGCCAGTTGAGTTGGCGCGATGACTGAATCGGCAGTAAAGCGGCAATACGAGGAGTTGCCGTACCCCCCCCGCAATCCTGCGGACGAGACCCAACGGTTACTGCGGACCGTGGGGGACGATTTGGCGGAAATGAGCCATTTCTGCTTCCGGGGGAAACAGGAGTTTCAGCCCGGTTTCCGTTGTCTGGTGGCCGGCGCGGGCACCGGTGACTCGGTGATCTTCCTCGCTGACCAGTTGCGAGATCGAAGTGCGGAGGTCGTTTATCTCGACATTTCGGAGGCTTCGCGCGATATCGCCCAGCAACGGGCGCAGGTCAGAGGGCTGTCCAACATCCGATGGATCACCGCTTCGCTGCTGGATATCCCGCGTCTGGGCTTGGGCAAGTTTGACTACATCAATTGTTCCGGCGTGCTCCATCACCTTCCGGAACCGAAGGAAGGGCTGTCAAGCCTCGTGAGCGTGCTTCGCGATGAGGGCGCGCTCTTCCTGATGCTCTATGCCCGATACGGGCGACGCGGCGTGTACGACATGCAGGACATCTTTCGTACGCTCCTTCCGGACGCGCTCCCCGCTCAGGAAAAAATCAACGCGGTCCGTGCCTTGCTCGCCAACCTGCCGCCAACCAACCACTTTCGGCGAAACCGCGAGCGGTGGGAGTCCGAAATTGGCACCGCCGGGTATGGTGACGCGGGGTTGTACGATCTGCTGTTGCACAGTCAGGATCGTGCCTACGACATCGACGCGATCTATGACTTGTTGGGGGCGGCTGGCTTGCACCTGATCGGCTTCACCGGGCCCCAAAAAAGGAAGTATCGGCTGGAGTCGCTGCTCGGCAACCCGTCCGCTCTACCTCCATGCGCGCACCTTACCCTTCAGCAGAGATACGCGGTGGCGGAAAAGCTCACCGGCGACATCTACAAACACTCGTTTTATGCGGCCAGGAACCCCGATTGCATCGCACGCCCCGACGATTATCGTGGCAACCCGGCCCTGTGCATCGTGCTGACTGCGGAAATGAAAGACATGCACGAGCAAGTCCACCAGGCCATCGTACCGGGTGAAGTCCTGTCCATTACCTACACGGTGGATGGAAAACAGGAGGTCTTTCGGCTCCCGGGCAATGCAATCAACAAGGAGTTATTCAGGTATTTCGACGGACATACACCGATCGAGAAGATGATCAGGAAAGTGAAGGTGAAAACAGGGTGCGGAAACCTTCAGATCATCCAGTCAGAAATCGAAATGGCATTCGACCTCTTGCACAGCATGGGTTGGGCATACCTTTGTACGCAGAGGCGCGAGATTCCCCCGGCGCCGGGGACCAACTAAACGGCCCGCCCGATGGAAAACCACGACTGACCGGGGGCCGGACAGGAGGACAGCGCAAACCCGACCAGGACCTGCCCTGACGCTACCTCGGCAACGCCAAATGAACCTTTATCGCGTCCTCTATGGCCAGCATATCCAGCTTCGAAAGCGTACCGAGCTGGTTCTTGAGCCGCGCCTTGTCGGCAGCCATGATCTGATCGGCCATCGCCTTGCTGCTCTTCTCGCCGACCATCACGGCAGCTTCGCCCGGATAGACTTGCCCGGTGTTGCCAGTCAGCGGCACAACCACTACCCGCGCCAGATTCCTGTTCGCGGCGTCGTTGCTCACCACTACCGCCGGCCGCGTCTTTCGTATCACGCTGCCGACTGCCGGATCAAACTCGACCCACCACACTTCACCGCGCAGCATCCGCCATGTCCCCGGCAAGGGCGTTGCACCACTCCATCGCCTCGGCTTCCCGCTCCTTGTCAGCAGCCATTGCCCGGTAGCGGACAACGCAGATTCGGCGCCGCTTCGGCAGCAGACCGGACAGGCATGGAATGAACGTGCCCCGGGAGCGACTCAGATCTGCATGTTCATGATGTCGTGGTAGGCGGTCACCAGCTTGTTGCGGACCTGGACGGCGGCCTGGAAGGTGACGTTGGACTTGGCCATCGCGACCATCGTGTCCTCGAGGCTGACCGAACGGTCGTTCAGCTGGAAGCGGTTCTGCAGCGACGTGGACGCCTTCTGCTGCGCGTCGACGCGGTCGATGCTGTCCTTCAGCAGCGTGCCGAAGTCGCCGCCCGCCTTCGCCGGCGCCGCCTTGGTCAGCGCCCCGGCGGTCGGGGCCGACGTGGCCATCGCCTCGCGCGCGGCCTGGAACTTGGCCAGGAGGTCCTGCATCGAGACGGGATTGATGGCTGCCATGGGTCACCTTCGCAGTGCCGGCCCCGGTCGGGAGAATCCGCGATCCATTGGGCCACGCCGCCACCTTAGCCCCGACGCGCCGCGGCCAGCGGTCGGAACAGGGCTGGAAAACCGGCGTTCTTCCGCGGATGCGCGCGGCGGGCCGACCGCAATAATCGCGTCAGAGGGCAATTCAGGGGGCGCCGCCGCAAGGCGACGAACAAGACAGCATGGCTATCGACGCAGCAATCGGATCCGGACGCACGATGGGAACGCTGGGGCGCATTCCGGTGCGGCAGCTGGTCGCGCTGATGGTCGGCGCCGCGGCGCTGATCGCGCTGGCGACCGGCGCCTGGATGTGGACGCAAGCCGCTGATTACAAAGTGCTCTACAGCAACCTCTCGGACCGCGACGGCGGCGCGATCATCGCCGCGCTGAACCAGATGTCCATCCCCTACAAGTTCTCCGAGGGCGGCAGCGCGATCCTCGTGCCGTCGGGACAGGTGCACGACGCGCGGCTGCGCATCGCCTCGCAGGGCCTGCCCAAGGGCAGCGTGGTCGGGTTCGAACTGGTCGACAACCAGAAATTCGGCACCACGCAGTTCCAGGAACAGGTCAACTACCAGCGCGGCCTCGAAGGCGAGCTCGCCAAGTCGATCCAGTCGCTATCGGCGGTCCAGTCGGCGCGCGTCCACCTCGCGATCCCCAAGCCCAGCGTGTTCGTCCGCGACCAGCAGGCGCCGTCCGCGTCGGTGCTGGTGACGCTGCACCCGGCCAAGACGCTGACGCGCGAGCAGGTCACCGGCATCCTCAACCTGGTGGCGAGCAGCGTGCCCGACCTCACGCCGAAGAACGTCAGCGTGCTGTCGCAGAACGGCGACCTCCTGTCGGCCAACGGCGCGGGCGCCGACGCCGGCGGCCTCGACGCGACGCAGCTGTCCTACGCGCTGCAGGTCGAACAGTCGACCAACCAGCGCATCATCGACATCCTCGAGCCCATCGTCGGCCGCGGCAACGCCCGCGTCCAGGTCAGCGCCGACATCAACTTCAGCCGGGTCGAGGCGGTGGCCGAGACGTTCAAGCCCAACCAGGACCCGAAGGTCGCCAGCGTGAGGCAGCAGCAGTCGACGCAGTCGACGACGCTCGGCGCCGGCGCCGGCGTGGCGGGCGTGCCCGGCGCGCTGACCAACCAGCCGCCGCCCGGCGGCACGGCGGCGCTCGACCCGGCCAAGGCGACCACCGCGGCGCAGGCCCCCGGCACCGGACCGTCGTCGAACCGCAAGGACGAGACGGTCGCCTACGAGGTCGACAAGACGATCCAGCACACCAGGAGCCCGGTCGGCAACATCAAGCGGATGTCCGCGGCGGTCGTCATCAACCACCGCAAGGTGACCGACGAGGCGGGCACCGTCACCATGACGGCGCTGAAGCCCGAGGAGCTGGAGCAGCTCAACGCGCTGGTGCGCGAGGCGATGGGCTTCAACAAGGACCGCGGCGACTCGCTCAACATCGTCAACACGCCGTTCAACGTCACCGAGCAGGAGGCGGTGCCGGAGGTGCCGTTCTGGCGCAGCGCCGACACCATCGCGACGGCCAAGGACGTCGGCCGCTACGCGCTGCTGATCGCGCTCATCGGCTATCTGTATTTCGGGCAGCTGAAGCCGCTGCTCAACAAGGCGATGATCCCGGCACCGATGCCGATGGAAGACTTCGCCTTCGAGCGCGAGCGCGAACGCATCGCGGCCGACAAGACCGAATCCGGCGAACTCCTGACCGACGCGCGCCGCATCGCGCGCGAGGACCCGAAGGTCGTCGCGAGCGTCGTCAAGGCGTGGGTGACCCCGAATGGATGACGCCGGCGTCGAAAACAGCGCCATCCTGCTGCTGTCCTTGGGCGAGGAGGAGGCGGCCGAAGTGTTCAAGCACCTCGGTCCGAAGGACGTGCAGAAGATCGGCACCGCGATGTCGCGCCTGAAGGGCGTGACGCGCGACCGCATCGAGGAGGTGCTGGGCGCGTTCCAGAAGCAGGCGCAGGGCCAGTCGTCGATCGGCAACGGCTCCGACGAGTACATCCGGTCGGTGCTGACCAAGGCGCTGGGCACCGACAAGGCCGGGTTCCTGCTCGACCGCATCCTCACCGGCGGCGACGCTTCCGGCATCGAGGGGCTGAAGTGGATGGACGCGAACTCGGTCGCCGAGCTCATCAAGTTCGAGCACCCGCAGATCGTCGCGTCGATCCTCGTCCACCTCGAGCGCGATCAGGCTTCCGACATCCTCGCGCAGTTTCCCGAGCGCGTGCGCAACGACGTGATCCTGCGCATCGCGATGCTCGACGGCATCCAGCCGACCGCGCTGCGCGAGCTGAACGAGGTGCTGGCCAAGGTCCTGGCCGGCGCCGACAACCTCAAGAAGGCGCCGCTGGGCGGAATCCGCACCGCGGCCGAGATCCTCAACTTCATGGGCAGCGCCACCGAGACCTCGGTGATCACCGCCGTGCGCGAGTTCGACGGCGAGCTCGCGCAGAAGATCATCGACGAGATGTTCGTGTTCGAGAACCTGCTCGACGTCGACGACCGCGGCATCCAGGCGCTGCTGCGCGAGGTGCAGTCCGAGTCGCTGATCATCGCGCTGAAGGGCGCCTCCGAGGAGCTGCGCGAGAAGGTGTTCAAGAACATGTCGCAGCGCGCCGCCGACATGCTGCGCGACGACCTCGAAGCCAAGGGTCCGGTGCGCGTGTCCGAGGTCGAGAACGAGCAGAAGGAAGTGCTGAAGATCGTTCGCCGCCTGGCCGAGGAAGGCCAGGTCGTGCTCGGAGGCAAGGGTGAAGAAGCCTTCGTCTGAGACCGTCCCCCGCGAGCAGCAGTCGGCGTGGCAGCGCTGGGAGATGACGTCGTTCGACGGTGCCCGGCCGAGCGCCGGCGGCACCGCGCTGACGCAACTGCAGGCCGAAGCGACCGCGATCCGCGCGCAGGCGGCGGCCGACGGCGAGGCCGCAGGCTACGCCGCCGGTTTCGCCGCGGCGGGCGCCGAACGCCGGCAGCTGCAGGCGCTGCTGGCGGTGCTGGCGACCACCGCCGGCGACCACGAGCAGCGCATCGTCGACGAGGTGCTGGACCTCGCGCTGGTGCTGGCGCGGCAGATCGTCGGCGAAGCGCTCGCGGTGCGCCGCGACCTGCTGCTGCCGGTGGTCAGCGCGGCATTGAACCAGCTCCCCCAGTCGACGCAGCGGATTCAGCTTCACCTCAATCCTGCCGATATGCAGATCGTGGAGAAGTTTCTCGCCGGCGAAGCCGCCGGCCCCTCGTGCGCCTTGATTCCGGACGCGACCATCGCCCCCGGCGGTTGCCGCGTCGAAACCGAGCAGTGCAGCCTCGACGCCACGACGCCGACGCGCTGGCGGCGGCTGCTCGCAGGCCTGGGTCGTTCCGATGACTGGCTCGAGCCCGCCTGACTTCGCGCCCGCCTGCCGGGACTTCCTCCACGACTGCGCGCTCTCCGCCGCCGCGGTGAACCCGCTGCAGGTGAAGGGCAAGCTCACCCGCGTCGCCGGGCTGGTGATGGAGGCGGTCGGGCTCAAGCTGGCGGTGGGCACCTCGTGCCTGATCGAGCAGCCCAACGTCAGCGCAGTCGAGGCCGAGGTCGTCGGCTTCTCCGGCGACCGGCTGTTCCTGATGCCGGTGTCCGACGTCCACGGCCTCGCGCCGGGCGCGTCGGTCGCCCCGCTGGAACCGGTGGTGCCGCGCCCGCAGATCCATCAGCCGCAAGGCGCGCGCCGCCGCGTCACCGACTTTTCGCGCCACCTGCCGGTCGGCGACCGGCTGCTGGGCCGGATCATCGACGGCGCCGGCCGCCCGCTGGACGCGCTGGGGCCGCTGCCGCGCGACCAGCAGCGCTCGCTGCAGAGCCGCCCGATCAACCCGATCGAGCGGGCGACGATCAGCACCACCATCGACGTCGGCGTGCGCGCGATCAACACGCTGCTCACCGTCGGCCGCGGCCAGCGCCTAGGCCTGTTCGCCGGCAGCGGCGTCGGCAAGAGCGTGCTGCGGGGGATGATGGCGCGCTACACGACCGCCGACGTCATCGTCGTCGGGCTGATCGGCGAGCGCGGCCGCGAAGT
>CAIWHR010000180.1 GCA_903912485.1 uncultured beta proteobacterium
CCGACCTGGCGCGCATCGCGCTGCCCGCGACGTGGAGCAACGGCGCCGCGGCGGCGTCGGCCAGCGCGCTCGCCCTCTGGTGGCAGCGCTTCGACGATCCGCGCCTCACCGCGCTGGTGACGCAGGCGCTGCAGGCCAACAACGACGTGCGCAGCGCGCAGGCGGCGCTGCGGCAGTCGCGGGCGCTGCGCGACGTCGCGGCTGCCGGACTGCTGCCGAGCGTCAACGCGGGCGCCTCGGCGCAGCGCGCCAAGTCCGGCGACAAGCGTCCGGCCAACGCCTACGAGGCGGGCTTCGACGCGGGCTGGGAGCCCGACGTGTTCGGCGGCGTCGCCAGCGGCGTCGCCGCGGCCGACGCCGACACCCGCGCGGCGGCCGCGTCGCTGGCCGACATCCGGGTGTCGATCGCCGCGGAGACGGCGGCCCTGTACATGGACCTCTGCGCGCTGGAACTGCGGCTGAGGATCGCCCGCGACAACCTCGCCAGCCAGGAGGAGACGCTGCAGATCGCGCAGTGGCGCGCGCAGGCGGGGCTCACCACGTCGCTCGACGTCGAGCAGGCGCGAACGTCGACCGAGCTGACGCGCGCGCAGCTGCCGGCGCTCGCCTTGGCCATCGCGCAGGCGCGCAGCAGCCTCGCCATCCTGACCGGCGTCACGCCCGAGGCGATGCAGGCGTCGCCGCGCATCGCCGCCGCGGTGCCGACCGCCGGCGACGAACTCGCGCTCGCGTTTCCGGCGGAGACGCTGCGCCAGCGGCCGGACGTGCGCCGCGCGGAGGAGGCCGTGAGAGCCGCGGCGTCGCGGGTGACGCAGGCCGACGCGGCGCGCTATCCGACGTTTCGCATCGGCGGCACGCTGGGTGTCGCCGCGCTGACGCTGGGCGGGCTCACCGGCGGCGGCGCGCTGGTGACCGCGCTGCTGGGCTCGGCCTCGGTGCCGGTCTACTCGGGCGGCGCGCTCGCGGCGCAGGTCCGCGCGCAGGAGGCCGCGCTCGACCAGGCGCGCATCGCCTGCGAGACGGTCGTGCTCGCCGCGCTGAAGGAGGTCGAGGACAGCCTGGTCGCGTTGTCGACGACGCGCGAGCGGCTCTCGACGCTGCGGCGCGCCGCCGAGGCTGCGCGCAACGCGGCGCTGCTGGCGCGGTTCCGCTACACCAGCGGGCTCATCGACTTCCAGTCGGTGCTGCAGACGCAGGTCACGCTGCTGTCGGTCGAGGACAGCGTCGCCAACGGCGAGGCCGCGGTCGGCGTCGCGCACGTCCGCCTGTACAAGGCGCTGGGCGGCGGCTGGCAGCCGGAGTCCGCGGCGCCGGCTGCCGCGGACGAACAGGGCGCGGCGGCGACGCCCGCCGCCGGCTCCGAGGCACGCTCATGAACCCGTCGACGGAACTTCCCGCAGCGATCGCATCGAACCCGGCGACGCCGGCCGCCGCCGCGCCGCTCGCGCTCGACGACCTCGCCGCGCCGCACGCCGCGCGCCGCCGATCGCTGTGGATCGCCGTCGCGGCGGCGGCGATCCTGGCCGCCGGCGC
>CAIWHR010000181.1 GCA_903912485.1 uncultured beta proteobacterium
CGCTGCCCGAGGGCCGCCAGCCGGGCTGACGCCTCGCGCTGGATCAGCGCGCGCATCGGCGTACCCGGCGGCCGGAGTTCACGGGGGTGCCTTGCGGGTGCCTCATCGCTTGATCACCTTGCGCGTCACCTCGCTCACGACCCCGGCGGCGAAGGTGACGGTGGTAACCGTGTCGGGGTCGGCGGCGGCAGGGAGGTACGACCAGCGCGTCTGCCGGGTCTTGCTGCCGCCCGCCGTGGCGTCGGGGCGTCCGACCCGGGCCAGGACCTCGGCCTCGGTCATCCCGGCGTGGATGAACTTGCGCGCCGCGGCGTCGCCGACGACCTTGCCGACGGTCTTGTCGCCCTGGATCGTCCGCGCGTCCCTGGGCTTGTCCGCGCTGGCGGCGGCGCGCGGGGCGCCGCCGTGGATCACCGACAGATCGGGCGGATCGGCGTCGAAGTTGCGCAATTCGCGTCCGGCGGGGCACGGCTCTTCCTGATAGGTGACGCCGCCGTCGGTCTGGCACTTGTAGACGCTGGCGCCGGCGAGCGGCGCCGCCGCCAGTCCGGCGACGACCGCCGACGCCATCACCGCCGCCGCGCGTCGCGAACGGCAGCTTCGAACCGCTTCCATGCGCATCAGGGACTCCTTCCCGCGGCACCGATCGCGGCACCGGCCAAGCGGCGGCACGCCGCACACGCGTTACCATAACGCCTTTCCGGGCTTTCCGGTCTACGACCTTCGACGGAGCCTGCCATCGGCATCGCCTCCCGCGTCAACGAAATCGCGCCCTTTCACGTGATGGAAGTGCAGACGGCCGCCCGCGCGCTGGAGGCGGCCGGCCACAGCGTCGTCCACATGGAGATCGGCGAACCCGATTTTCCGACGCCGGCGCCGGTGCTCGCCGCGGCGCAGCGCGCGCTGGCGGACGGCGGCATCTACTACACGTCGGCGCTGGGCATCCCGGAGCTGCGGCAGGCGATCGCGCGGCACTACGCCGAGCGTTTCGGCGTCGCGATCGCGCCCGAGCGCGTGATCGTCACCGCGGGGTCTTCGGCGGCGCTGCTGCTGGTGATGGCGCTGCTCGTCGATCGCGACGACCGCATCCTGCTGTCCGACCCCGGCTATCCGTGCAACCGGCACTTCGTCCGCGTGCTCGAAGGCGAGCCCGTCGGCGTGCCGGTGGGGCCGGAGACGAACTACCAGCTGTCGGCCGACCTGATCGAGCGGCACTGGGCGCCGCGCACCCGCGGCGTGCTGATCGCGTCGCCGTCGAATCCCACCGGCCCCGCGGTGGCGCCCGACGAGATGCGCGCGATCGCGGCGACCGTGGCGCGGCTCGGCGGACGCCTGATCGTCGACGAGATCTACCTCGGCCTGTCGTACGGCGGCGAGCCCGGGTCGGTGCTGTCGCTCGCGGGGAAGCACGCCGACGACCTGTTCGTCGTGTCGAGCTTCTCCAAGTACTTCAACATGACCGGCTGGCGGCTGGGCTGGGTCATCGCGCCCGAGCGGCACGTCCGCGACCTGGAGAAGCTCGCGCAGAACCTCTACATCTCGCCGCCGACGCTGTCGCAGCGCGCGGCGCTGGCGTGCTTCCTGCCGGAGACGCTGGCGATCGTCGAGGACCGCCGGCGCGCGTTTCGCCGGCGCCGCGACTACCTCGTCCCGGCGCTGCGCGAACTGGGCTTCGGCATCCCGGTGATGCCCGACGGCGGCTTTTTCGTCTACGCCGACAGCACGCGCTTCTCGGCCGACAGCGAGCGCTTCTGCCGCGACGTGCTCGCCGGCGCGCACGTCGCCGTCACCCCCGGCGTGGACTTCGGCGCGCACCGGGCCCGCGATCACCTGCGCTTCGCGTACACCGTCGACATGGCGAAGCTCGAGGAGGGCGTGGCGCGGCTGGCGCGGTACCTCGGAAAGGCGCCGGCCGGTTGACGCCGCGGATGGTCCTGCGCGAATCGTCCATGAGCAGAGCGAACCTGCTGCGGGCCCTCGCCGCCGCGCTGGTCCTGCCGGCGCTGTCCGGCTGCGCGACGGCCGGGTTCTACTGGCAGGGTTTCGCCGGGCAGTTCGACCTCCTGGCACGGGCGCGCCCGATCGCGGACGTCGCCGCGACGACCGCCGACCCGCGGCTCAAGGCGCGGCTGCAGCAGGCGCTGGCGATCCGCGGCTACGCGAGCGACGCGCTGGCGCTGCCCGACAACGGCAGCTACACGCGCTACGTCGAACTCGCGCGGCCGTTCGTCGTCTGGAACGTGTTCGCGACGCCGGAGCTCTCGCTCGCGCCGCGGCAGTGGTGCTTCCCCGTCGCCGGCTGCGTCAGCTATCGCGGCTACTTCGCCGAAGCCGATGCGCGGGCCGAGGCCGGACGTCTCGCGGCGGCCGGCGACGACGTCCACCAGGGCGGCGTGCCGGCGTATTCGACGCTCGGCTACTTCGACGACCCGGTGCTGTCCACCTTCATCGGCTATCGCGAGCCGGACCTCGCGCGGCTGGTCTTTCACGAGCTGGCGCACCAGGTCGTCTACGTCAAGGACGACACGGGATTCAACGAGTCGTTTGCCGTGGCGGTCGAGGAGGAGGGCCTGCGGCGCTGGCTGGCGGCGCAGCAGGGCCGGTCCGACGCCGGCGCCTTCGCCGACTACGTCGCGCGCAGCGACCGCGTGCGCGCCGAGTTCCGCGCGCTGGTGCGCAGCACGCGCGAGCGGCTGGCCGCGATCTACGGCAGCGACGCGGCGGACGCCGACAAGCGCGTGGAGAAGACGGCGGCATTCGCGCAGCTGCGCGCCGACTACGCGGCGCTGAAGGCCGGCTGGGACGGCGCGCCGGGGTTCGACCGGTGGTTCGACGGGGGCGCCAACAACGCAGGCGTCGTCGCCATCGGCCTGTACTCCGACCGCGTGCCGCAGTTTCGCGCGCTGCTCGCGGCCGAGGGCGGCGACCTGCCGCGCTTCTACGCCCGGGTGAAGGCGCTGGCCGCGGTGCCTAAGGCGGAGCGCGACGCGGCGCTGGCCGCGCACACCGCCGCCGCTGCCGGCACGGAGCCTCATCCCCTTGTTCTGAAAAGCGAAATCCGGTAGACTCATCGGTTCCCTTGCCTCACCCGCCGCAGACGGGGAGGCCACCTCAAGCCGCGCGCTGGACAGCGGCCAATAACCGACCACAAGGAGCGTTCTGCATGCGTCACTACGAAGTCGTCTTCATCGTGCACCCCGATCAGAGCGAGCAGGTGCCCGCGATGATCGAGCGGTACCGCACGATGGTCACCGCCAAGACGGGGCGGATCCACCGCCTCGAGGACTGGGGCCGGCGCCAGCTCGCCTACCCGATCGCCAAGGTCCACAAGGCGCATTACGTGCTGCTCAACATCGAGTGCGACCGCGACACGCTGGCCGAACTCGAACACGCGTTCAAGTTCAACGACGCCGTGCTGCGCCACCTGATCGTCGCCATGCGCGAAGCGGTCGTCGCGCCGTCGCCGATGATGCGCGAAGAGAAGCCGCGCTCGGCCGACGGCGAACGTGGCGAGCGTGGCGAGCGCGGAGACCGTGGCGATCGCGGCGATCGCGGCGATCGTCCGGAACGCGTCGCCCGCCCCGATCGTACGGCGGAAACGCCGAGCGCGCCGGCGTCGGCGTAAGCCGCGCGGACCGCAAAGAACCCACGTGCCCGACGCGAACCGGCTGGTGCTCGACGCCACGCTGACCGAGATCGGCGCCCTGCGCTACACGCCTGCCGGGCTTCCGGCGCTGGAATGCATGCTCCGGCATGCGTCGGTCCAGCCCGAAGCCGGCGGCGAGCGCAAGGTCGAGTGTGATCTGGCTGCGGTGGCGTTCGGCGAACCGGCGGAGTCTCTCTCCCGGGTCGCCAACGGAACCGCGCTGCGCTGCAAGGGCTTTCTCGCCCGGCGCTGGCGCACCGGCATCACCCTCGCGCTGCACGTGAACGAATTCGAACTGCTGCACCAAGACTGAAAGGAAACGACCATGCCCCGTCCACTGGGTAGAGGAAAAGGCAAAGGCAAAGGCGGCAAGGACATGAAGCGCCGCGATCGCGGCAACAATCTGTTCAAGCGCAAGAAGTTCTGCCGCTTCACCGCCGAAGGCGTGAAGGAGATCGACTACAAGGACATCGATATCCTGAAGGACTTCATCCAGGAAAACGGCAAGATCATGCCGGCGCGGATCACCGGCACCAAGGCGCGCTACCAGCGCCAGCTGTCGACGGCGATCAAGCGCGCGCGCTTCCTGGCGCTCGTTCCGTACACCGACCTGCACTGAGCGGAGAACACGATGCAAATCATTCTGCTCGAAAAGATCGTCAACGTCGGCAACCTCGGCGACGTCGTCAAGGTCAAGCACGGCTACGCGCGCAATTTCCTGATCCCGCAGGGGAAGGCGAAACGCGCCACGCCGGACAACATCAAGCTGCTCGAAGCCAAGCGCTCGGAGCTGGAAAAGGTCGCCGCGGACAAGCTGGCCGAAGCGCAGGCGCAGGCCGCGAAGCTCGAGGGCCTGACCATCCAGATCACGCAGAAGGCCGGAGTCGACGGCCGCCTGTTCGGCTCGGTGACCAACGCCGACGTGGTCGAAGCGCTGAAGGCTCAGGGCTTCACCGTCGAGAAGGCCGACGTCCGGATGCCTTCGGGACCGCTGAAGCAGGTCGGCGATCATCCGCTGGTCATCGCGCTCCACAGCGACGCCGTCGCCAACGTGACGGTGACGGTGATCGGGGAGCAGGGCGGGCAGTAGTCGACCGCCCGGCGCAGCACGGGGAAGGGGTCCGAGCGGGCCCCTTTTTTTTCGCACCAGGGAGAGCACAGACGATGACCAACGACGATTTCGATGCCCGCGCCGCGACGTGGGACGACGACCCCGCCAAGGTGGAGCGCGCGCGCGACGTCGCCGCTGCCATCGTCCGCAGCGTTCCCCTCGCACGCTCGATGCGTTCGCTCGAATACGGCTGCGGCACCGGGCAGCTGAGCTTCATGCTGCGGCCGCAGCTGGGCGACATCACGCTCGCCGACGTGTCGACCGGCATGCTCGACGTCGCCGCGGCCAGGATCGCGGCGGCGCACGATTCCTCGATGCGCACGCTCAAGCTGGATCTCGTCGCGTCGCCGCTGCCGGAGCAGCGTTTCGATCTCGTCTATTCGCTGATGACGCTGCACCACATTCCGGACACCGCGGCGATCCTGGAGCGATTTCGCGCCGTGCTACGGGATCCGGGGTGCCTCTGCATCGCCGATCTCGATACCGAGGACGGATCGTTCCACGGGCCGGGCTTCGACGGCCATCTGGGCTTCGATCGCGACGCGCTCGGCGCGCTGGCGCGACGCGCGGGGTTCGCGACGGTCGAATTCTCGACGGCGCACGTGATGACGATGGCGGTCGGCGGCGCGACGCGCAGCTTCCCGATCTTCCTGATGGTCGCGCGCACGGGCTGAGCGGTCCCGGGCGGCGCCGGGGGAGGCAGCGGGCTTGCGATCGGCGGTTGCGGCGGCGTAGCCCGGGCTACGCGGGGCGGGGCCGGGGGCGTGCGATCGGCGGTTGCGGCGGCGTAGCCCGGGTGCGGGGCGGGCGTCAGGCGCGCAGCGCGACGGCGTGAACGACGCCGATCCGGCTCTCGCGCAGGTTGCGCAGCAGATTGGCGCCGATGGCGGGGAAATCGGATCCGAGGACGAGCTGCAGTCCCAGCGATCCCGGCGGCGGGACCACGCCCTCGCGTTTCTCGGCGGCGGCGCGCGCGCTGGCGGTCGTGTCCTCCCAGGCGACGAGCGAGAATCCGGCGGCCTCGATCGCGCGTCGCGTCGCGTCGGACGACAGCAGGTGGCTCGCCTCGGGCCCGCGGGCCCAGGGCATCGGATAGTGCAGGTCGCCGGCCGCAGTCCCCGTCACGACGTCGGAGAGCGCGTAGCGGCCGCCGGGGCGCAGCACGCGGCGGATCTCCGCGTACAGGCGCGCGCGGTCGGCGATGTTCATCGCGACGTTCTGCGACCACACGACGTCGAAAGACGCGGCGGCGAACGGCGTGGCGAGCGCGTCGCCCTGGCAGAAGTCGACGCTGTCCTCCTGCCGCGTCAGCGCGGTGAGCCTCGCGGCGACCGCGACGAACTCCGGCGTGAGGTCGAGCCCGGTGACGCGGCAGCCGTACGCCTGCGCGAGGTGGCGCGCGGGCCCGCCCAGGCCGCAGCCCAGGTCGAGCACGCGCAGGCCGCCGGTCGGGTCGAGCAGGCGCGCGAGTTCGACCGTCGCCGGGCGGCCGCGGTTGTGGAACTCGTCGACCGGCGCGAGATCGTCGGCGACGAGCTGCGCGAGGTCCTTCCCCGCGCGCGCGAGCGCCGCGACGATGGCGTCGAACAGCGCGGGCTGCCGGTAGTGGTCCTGCACCGCTTGCGCGTCGATCGCCATTCGCGAGGCCCAGGTTGCCGAAGACTCCCGCGAGCGGCGCGGCCCGCCCTGCGTGTCGCCGGCGAATCCGAGTGTCGCACATCGGTGCCGTGGACTCACTGCCGGCCGTCCGCTGGCGTAAAATCGCTCCTTTGTGCGCGATCCCTCCATGCTCGACGACCCCCAGCTCGAAGCGCTGAAGCTGCCCCCGCATTCGCTGGAGGCGGAGCAGTCGGTGCTGGGCGGCCTGCTCCTCGACAACGACGCCGTCGACCGCGTCGGCGACGTGATCACCGACGCCGATTTCTACAGCGAAGCGCACCGGCTCATCTTCCACCACATCATCGGGCTCGTCGGCGACAGCAAGCCGGCCGACGTGGTGACGGTGGCCGAGACGCTGTCGTCGGTGCAGAGGCTCGATTACATCGGCGGGCTCGCGTATCTGGGCGCGCTGGTCGAGAACGTGCCGACCGCGGCCAACATCCGGCACTACGCCGCGATCGTCCGCGAGCGGTCGATCCTGCGGCAGCTCGCGGCGACCGCGGGCGACATCGCCGACTCGGCGTACAACCCGCTCGGCCGCAGCGCGAAGGAGATCCTCGACGCCGCCGAAGCCAGCGTGCTGCAGATCGCCGAACGGGGCGCGCGCGGCAACGTCGTGTTCCAGGAGATCGGCAGCCTGCTGCACACCGTCGTCGAGCGCATCGAGGAGCTCTACAACCGCGACGATCCGTCGGCCGTCACCGGCGTTCCGACCGGCTTCTCCGACCTCGACGAAAAGACCTCCGGTCTGCAGCCCGGCGATCTCGTCGTCGTCGCCGGGCGCCCGTCGATGGGCAAGACCGCGTTCGCGCTCAACGTCGGCGAACACGTGGCGCTGGTGGCCAAGCTGCCGGTCGCCGTGTTCTCGATGGAAATGGGCGCCACGCAGCTCGCGCTGCGGATGATCGGCTCGGTCGGCCGGCTCGATCAGCACATGCTGCGCACCGGCCGCCTTGCCGCCGACGACTGGGAAAAGCTGACCGGCGCGCTGGGGCGGCTGCACGAGGCGCCGATCATGATCGACGAGACGCCGTCGCTCACGGCGATCGAGGTGCGTTCGCGCGCCCGCCGACTCATGAAGCAGCACGGCCAGCTGGGCCTCGTGATCGTCGACTACCTGCAGCTGATGCAGGCGTCGTCGAGCGGCGAGAACCGCGCCACCGAAATCTCCGAAATCTCGCGCTCGATGAAGGCGCTGGCCAAGGAGCTGAAGGTGCCGGTGATGGCGCTGTCGCAGCTCAACCGCTCGCTCGAGCAGCGCCCGAACAAGCGGCCGGTGATGTCCGACCTGCGCGAGAGCGGGGCGATCGAACAGGACGCGGACGTGATCCTGTTCATCTACCGCGACGAGGTCTACAACCCCGAGTCGCAGGACGCGGGCACCGCCGAAATCATCATCGGCAAGCAGCGCAACGGCCCCATCGGCACCGTGCGCCTCACCTTCCTCGGCGAGTACACGCGGTTCGAGAACTTCGCCAAGCCCGGCAGCTACTGAGCGCCGCGCCGGGCGCCGGCCGCCGGGCTCAGGTCCGCGGCCGGAACACCCAGTACTGGTTGAGCGCGAACGTCAGCGGCGGCACCAGCAGGATGGCGAGCGCGAGGCCGAGGTACGGCGACCCGTGCGCGCCGTGGACGACGGCGGCCATGATCGCGCTGTTGACCGCGAGGCCGACCAGCGCGCCCACCGCGTAGCGCCAGAGGCGGACGCCCTGCGCGCCCTGCGCGGCGAACGTCCAGCGCCGGTTGAGCGCGTAGCCGACGAGCATCGCCACGCCGAAGGCCAGCGCGTTGGCCGTCACCGGTTCGACGCCGCCGGCTTCGATCGCCGTGCTGAACACGGCGGTGTGCGTCACCGTCGCGATGACGCCGACCACGGCGAAGCGGACGAAGCGGCGCAGCGTCGTGGGCATCAGTGGCCGCCTTCGCGCCGGCGGCGCGCGCGGAGCGTCAGAGGATTTCCGCCGCGTGATCGGCGAGCCGGGACCGCTCCCCGCGCTGCAGCGTCACGTGGCCCGAGTGCGACCAGCCCTTGAAGCGGTCGACGACGTAAGCGATGCCGGAACTCCCTTCGGTGAGGTACGGCGTGTCGATCTGCGCGATGTTGCCGAGGCAGACGACCTTGGTGCCGGGCCCCGCGCGCGTGATCAGCGTCTTCATCTGCTTGGGCGTGAGGTTCTGCGCCTCGTCGATGATCAGGAACTTGCTGATGAACGTGCGGCCGCGCATGAAGTTGAGGCTCTTCACCTTGATCCGCGAGCGGATGAGGTCGCGGGTCGCCGCGCGCCCCCATTCGCCGGCCTCGTCGTCGGTCTTGTTGAGGACGTCGAGGTTGTCCTCGAGCGCGCCCATCCACGGGTTCATTTTCTCCTCTTCGGTGCCGGGGAGGAAGCCGATGTCCTCGCCGACCGGCACCGTGACGCGCGTCATGATGATCTCGGAGTAGACCTTGAACTCCAGCGTCAGCATGAGTCCCGCGGCCAGCGTCAGCAGCGTCTTCCCGGTGCCCGCCTGCCCCAGCAGCGACACGAAGTCGATCTCGGGGTTCATCAGCAGGTTGAGCGCGAAGTTCTGCTCGCGGTTGCGCGCGGTGATGCCCCAGACGCTGCTCTTCTGGTGCGTGTAGTCCTTGAGCGTGGACAGCACCGCGGTGCGGCCGCTGCACTCCTTGACCAGCGCGAAGAACGGCGCTTCGCCGGCCTTCTCCTGGTAGAGGAATTCGTTGTTGGACAGCGAGGGCACCAGCGGCCCGGTGACGCGGTAGTACGTGTGGCCGCCCTGCTGCCACGACTCCATCGCCTTGCCGTGGCGTTCCCAGAAATCGGCCGGCAGCTCGCGCATGCCGCTGTACAGGAGCTCGGTGTCCTCGAGCACCTTGTCGTTGAAGTAGTCCTCGGCGGGAATCCCCAGCGCCCGCGCCTTGATCCGCATGTTGATGTCCTTGCTGACCAGGATCACGTTGCGCTTGGGGTGCGCGTGGCGCAGGTGCATCACGACGGCGATGATCTGGTTGTCCGCCTTGCCGTTGGCGAGCGAAGGCGGCAGCGCGGTCGTGATCGTCTCGGTCTGCAGGAACAGCTTGCCGGTCGCGGCGCCGCCGGACTTGGCCGCGAGCGGGACGCCGACCGCGATGCCGTCCGCCACGCTGGTGACGAGTTCGTCGAGAAAGCGCGACGCCTGCCGCGCGTTGCGGGCGACCTCGGTGACGCCCTTCTTGTTGTTGTCGAGTTCCTCCAGCGTCAGCATCGGCAGGTAGATGTCGTGTTCCTCGAAACGGAACAGGCTGGTGGGATCGTGCATCAGCACGTTGGTGTCGAGCACGAACAGCTTGCTGGTCTCGGCAGACGGCTGCGCCGGGCCGGGCCTCGCGGATCGGACGGCCTTGCGGGCGACGAGAGTGAGCGGGGCGGGGCGGGACTTGCGCTCGACCATGGGCCTCCTGGCGCGACGTATGCGAAGCGGCGCAGCCGGTTTGGCTGCTGCCGCCATGCTAACGGTGCCCCGGGGCGAACACAAGCCGTTGTGGATCGGCACGCCGCTGCCGCCACCACTGGTGGGTCCGCCGGCGCGGCACCGAATCCGCGGTCAGGCGCTGCCCGCGCCCGATCCGCGGCGCCGGCGGTTCAGAGCGCCTTCACCGCGTCCAGCACTTCCTGCGCGTGGCCGTCGACCTTGACCTTGCGCCATTCGCGGGCGAGGCTGCCGTCGGGCCCGATCAGGAACGTCGAGCGCTCGATGCCGCGAACCTGCTTGCCGTACATGTTCTTCATCCGGATGACGTCGAACTGCGTGCACAGCGCCTCGTCGGTGTCGGAAAGGAGTTCGAAGGGGAACTCCTTCTTCGCCTTGAAGTTCTCGTGCGACCTGATGCTGTCGCGCGAGATGCCGACGACGACGGTGCCGAGTTTCCGGAATGCGGCGTGCAGGTCGCGAAACTGCTCGCCCTCGGTCGTGCAGCCGGGCGTGCTGTCCTTCGGGTAGAAGTACAGGACGACCGGATGGCCCCTGTGCTCCGAAAGCCGGAAGGTCGTGCCGCTGGTCGCGGCGGCGGAAAAATCGGCGATGCCGGTGCCTGTCATGGGAATCTCCATCGGGAAATCGCGATCGTCAACGCCGTCGCTCGGGCGCGCCGCGGGTCACGCGGCGGTGGCGAGATCGACGTCGGCCAGGAACTCCGGCCCCTGCACCAGCAGCGTCCCGGTGCGTCCGGGAATCTCCCCGGGGCCCGTCTCGCAGCGCGGCAGCGCCAGCGGCTGCACCGATTCGCAGAGCGTGCGCGTCGAGACCAGCCGCCAGCCCTGCGCCGTCCAGCCGGACAGCAGCTGTTCGAAAGCGGGTGCCAGCCGGCGGCCCTCGAGTTCCGCGTGCAGCGTGAAGACGTGGCCCGCCGCGGCGGGCTCCCGCGTGCGTTCCAGCAGATGCGCGGCGACGTTGTCCTCGGTGATGCCGTCGCAGCCGACGAGCTCGTCGAGCGTCGGCAGCGTCGTGGGGAACTGCGGGCAGCGGATCAGCTCGGCGTTCCACACCGGCAGGTGCGGGTGCGTGCCGCGCCCGTCGGAGCAATAGTCGAATCCCAGCTGCTGCGTCAGGCGCAGCGCGTGGACGTTCATCTGCCAGCCGGCGGCGCCGTGCGTCTTCGGATCCGCCTTGAAGATGTCGGTGAACCGCTCGCAGGCGCGCCGCATCTCGGCGTGAGTCCACGCGGCGTCGGCGGCGCCGACCCCGTCCTGCCAGCGGACGTGGTCCCAGGTGTGGACGCCGACCTCGAAGCCCTCGTCGCGGACCGAGCGCATGACGTCGCCGGCGCGGCGTCCGATGTCGGGACCCGGCAGCACGGTGCCGTACAGCAGCGTCTTCACGCCGTAGTGCCTGACCACCGACGTGCGCCTCACCTTGCCGACGAAGCCGGGCCGGAACACGCGCTTGATCGCGCGGCCGGTGTGGTCGGGGCCGAGGCTCCACAGGAAGGTCGCGTCGGCGCCGTGCCTGCGCAAGAGCGCGACCAGGTTCGGCACGCCCTCGCGCGTGCCGCGCAGCGTGTCGACGTCGATCTTCAGCGCCAGCAGCATCAATCGACCAGCTGCCGCGCCTCCGCCACCTGCCCGCGATACGCGTCGTAGATCCGGGACAGCGCCTCGTCCATCGCCACGACCGGCTTCCAGTCGAGATCGGCGCAGGTGTTGTCGATCTTGGGCACGCGGTTCTGCACGTCCTGGTAGCCCTTGCCGTAGTACTCGGCCGACGTCGTCTCGACGATGCGGACGCGCGCCGCGCTTTCGCGGTACTCGGGGTAGGTCAGCGCCAGGTCGAGCATCATCGTCGCCAGTTCGCGCACCGAGAAATTGTTCGCCGGGTTGCCGATGTTGTAGATCTTTCCCGACGCGATGCCGCCCTCGTTGGCGATGATCTTCAGCAGCGCGTCTATGCCGTCGTCGATGTAGGTGAAAGCGCGCTTCTGCGTGCCGCCGTCGACCAGCTTGATCGTCTCGCCGCGCACGATGTGCCCGAGGAACTGCGTGATCACCCGCGAGCTGCCCTCCTTCGGCGTGTTGATCGAGTCGAGCCCGGAGCCGATCCAGTTGAACGGCCGGAACAGCGTGTACTCGAGCCCTTCCTGCATGCCGTAGGCGTGGATGACGCGGTCCATCAGCTGCTTGGCGCAGGAATAGATCCACCGCGGCTTGTTGATCGGTCCCAGCACGAGCTCGGACGCCTCGGGATCGAACTCGGCGTCGCCGCACATCCCGTAGACCTCGGACGTCGACGGAAAGACGATCCGCTTACCGTAGCGCACGCAGGCGCGGACGATCGGCAGGTTGGCCTCGAAGTCGAGCTCGAACACGCGCAGCGGCTCGCGCACGTAGGTCGCCGGCGTGGCGATGGCGACCAGCGGCAGCACGACGTCGCACTTTTTCACGTGGTACTCGATCCACTCCCGGTTGATCGTGATGTCGCCTTCGAAGAAGTGGAAGCGCTTCTCGGCCAGCAGGTCGCCGATGCGGTCCGCCTGCATGTCCATGCCGTGGATTTCCCAGTCGGTCGCGGCGATGATGCGTTGCGACAGATGGTGGCCGATGAAGCCGTTGACACCGAGGATCAGGATTTTTTTCATGGCGGGAAGGAAGGGGTGGCGTCGGCCGCCGTCGGCTGCGCGAAGCGCGGTCTCGTCGACGCGTCCGCGCGGGAAGGCAGCGACCGCGGGTGGGAAGGGGAGATGCCGGGCGCGACGCCTATTGTAGAACACGGCCGCGACCGGCGCGCGCGCCG
>CAIWHR010000182.1 GCA_903912485.1 uncultured beta proteobacterium
CGCGTTCGCCGCGGCGGCAGCGTCGTCGTTGCCGGCGGTCGTCGCCGCCGCGCGCGTGCGGCGCTGGACGTCGTCGCCCGCCTTCGGACTCGGCGGGAGCCTGATGCCGTCGGGGCCGGCGGCGCCGCCCCGCAGCAGCGCACCGCGCACCGCGGCGGACACTTCATCCTGCGTGAGCGCCGGCGCAGCCGTGCGCATCATCCCCGGGCCCGCGTCGCCCGCCATCGGGCGCGTGGTGCGGGGGGAGCCCTCGGCGGCCGCGGCGGCGGACGTGAACATCGCCGCATGCACGGCGGCGGAGGCTTCGCTGCCGGTCAACGCGGCGGTCGGCGCCCGCGGCGCCGACGCGCCTTCGCCGGCGATCGTGGCTGCCGGAATCCGGTCGGCGACGGCCGGCCGCGTGAGGCGCTGGGCCGCTTCGTGGGCCGCTTCGAGCACCCCGCGCGCGAAGCCCTGCGCATCGTCGACCGGCGTCGGTCGTGCGAATGGCGCAGCGCCATCGGCGATCGGCGCCGGCCGCGCGTACGGCGCTGCGCCGTCGGCGGCCGGCGTCGGCGACGCGAATGGCGCAGCGGCATCGGCGACCGGCGCAGCGGTCGGACTCAGCACCTCGCGCATCGCGGCGAAGGCGTCACCCGCGGCGGCGGCGCGGGACTCGCCGGACGGCGCCTCGATCACGGGCTGCGTGTCGCGTGCCCCCGGCGTCGGCGGCAGCGGCACGATCAGCGTCAGCCCGGGCGCCGGGTCAGTCATGATCAAGGCGTCCGTCGCGACGGCGCCGTCGCCGGCTGCCTGGCCCGGGTCGGGGAGCGCCGCGGCGTCGGCGGCGCCCGCCCCGGCGTCGCCGGCCGCTGCCAGCAGCAGCGCGAACGCATCTTCGATGGCCGTGCCCGGGGAGCCCGCGTCGGTCGCGGGGAGCCTGACGTCGACGACCGACAGCGCGGGGAATGCGGAAATCTGGGACATCGTGTTCTCCGTTGAGCACTTCGACGGCTGGCGGCAGCCGGTCAGTCGTCGCCGCCCATCACGCGTTTGAGATAGCTGCGCGTTGCCATTTCGTCCATCTGCTTCTGCTCGCGGCTTTCCTCGGCGCGCCTGGCCGCGGTGACCTGGCGGTCGCCGAGCACCTGGTACGAGTCGACGCGGCGCTTGTGCTTTTCCCAAGCCGCCTTGGCCGAGGCGAACTGGCCCTGCAGTTGGGCGACCGCGTTGGTCTGCTGGTCGATCGCGTTTTCGAGATTGCCCAGGAACACGCGGAAATTGCGCAGCGTCTCGCCGCCGATGCCGTTCTTCGCGGCATTGTCGAGCCGCAAGCGGTAGTCGGTGCGGTAGTCGATCAGCAGCCGCAGCTGCGCCTGCGCGTCCTGTCCGCGCCGCAGCAGCGCGGCCATCGCCTTCACGCTGGCGTCGGTGTCGTGCTGCGCCAGGTCCTTCAGCAGCACCCAGGACGGGCCTTTGTGGTCTCGGTCGCTCATCAGTTCATCCGATCACCGGGCCCGCGGTCGCGAGCAGCATCTCGAGCGCCCTGACGCCATCGGCGTAGCGAACGCATTCGTGCATGCCCTGCTGCAGGAAGGCTTCGAGCCGCGGGTATGCGGTGATCGCCTGGTCGAGCAGCGGGTCCGAGCCTGCGACGTACGCGCCGACGTTGATGAGGTCGCGGTTGCGCTGGTAACGCGAGTATAGGCGCTTGAACCGGCGGATGCGCTGCAGTTCGTCGGGCGCGACCAGGCTGTGCATCGCGCGGCTGATCGACGCCTCGATGTCGATCGCCGGAAAATGGCCGCCCTCGGCCAGCGTCCGCGACAGCACGATGTGGCCGTCGAGGATCGCGCGGGCGGAGTCGGCGATCGGATCCTGCTGGTCGTCGCCCTCGGTCAGCACCGTGTAGAACGCGGTGATCGACCCGCCGCCGGGCTTGCCGTTGCCGGCGCGCTCGGCGAGTTGCGGGATCTTGGCGAACACCGACGACGGGTAGCCCTTGGTCGCCGGCGGCTCGCCGATCGCCAGCGCCAGTTCGCGCTGCGCCATCGCGTAGCGCGTCAGCGAGTCCATCAGCAGCAGCACGTGCCGGCCCTGGTCGCGGAACTGCTCGGCGATGGTCGTCGCGTAGACGGCGCCCTGCAGGCGGACCAGCGGCGAGGTGTCGGCCGGCGCCGCGACGACGACCGAGCGCGCGAGCCCCTCGGGGCCGAGGTTTTCCTCGATGAACTCCTTCACTTCGCGGCCGCGCTCGCCGATCAGTCCAACCACAATGACGTCGGCGCTGGTGTAGCGAGCCATCATTCCAAGCAGCACACTCTTGCC
>CAIWHR010000183.1 GCA_903912485.1 uncultured beta proteobacterium
CGCCAGGCGGAGATCGAGGCGGGCAAGCTGCTGGAGGCCGCGCGCCAGGCCGCCGTGCACGGCGACTGGGACGTCATCCGGAAGATGACCAGCCGCCTGTCGTCGAAGGCCGAGGCGCTGGGCAGCCTCGCGGCGGAGGCGGCGGAGCCGAGCTTCCTGCGGCGCCGGTCGGCGCAGGGGAAGGCGCAGTTTGCGCAGCGCCCGGACGACAAGAAGCGGTAGCGCTCGCCGCCGGGCATCCTCGGCGCAAGCGGGAAGCAGGCTGCCGCACTTGCCGAGTTCTTACAAATTCGTAATCGGGCCAGGCGCTCGGCCGTAATCGACGTGGCAGAGAATTGGAGTCGTCTTCCGCTTCCACACGGAGTCCTCGATCATGAAAACGACACTGACCGTTCTTGCCGCGACGATGACTTTCGCAGGTACGGGCGCCATCGCGCAGGAGAAGGCGGGTTCCCCGCAGCCGCTGCCGGCTCCGTCGGCGGTTCGCGAGCTGCCGCCGCAAGCGTACGACGACTGCCGGGGCAGGAAATCCGGTGACGCGATTTCGCATACGACGCCGGAGGGCGCGGTCGCGGCGATCTGCGTCGACTCGCCCAAGGGTCTCGTCGCCCGGCCGAAGCAGCCGCGCAATCCGGCCAAGGGAGCGCCGGAGGGGCGGCCCGCCGAAGCTTCTCCGGGGCGCAGCTAGTTCCCGCAGCACCGCGGGCGCGGCTCCCCGCTCCCGCATGGCAGTTTTGTAATCCCGCCGCGGCGCCACTTCGGCTATCGTGTGAAGCTGCCCGGGCGCGACGGGCTGTCGATCCTCCAGGGCCAGCTCGAGCGCGCGATCAACGCGGCCGACGCGGGGCGGCTGAGAGACCGGAAGCTGCAACCTCGCCGCCAAGGGCCATCGGCTGCCCACCGAAGCCGAGCGGGAATACGCCGCCCGCGGCGGCCAGACCAGTCCGTACTACCCGTTCCCGTGGGGCGACGCGCTGTTCGTCGTGCTCGATCCGTACTGGAACACGCGGACCAGGAGCAACAGCGACGGCTGGGTCTTCATGCTCGGCGGGCTCGAGGGCCAGATGCGCGGCGGCGTCGAGGCGGCGCCGTACTAGGAGTGGGGCGGCCGCAATGCCGACGGGACGGAGGGCCTCGCCGCCAGGAGGCCAGGCTGGGGCCTGCCGATCCACTCGCTGCTCGTTCGCCACGGCGTCACCGCGGTCTTCCACGGCCACGATCACCTCTACGCCAGGCAGGAACTCGACGGCGTCGTCTACCAGGAGCTGCCGCAGCCCGGCGCGAAGAACTTCTCGAGCGGACCGGCGCTGGCGCTCGCGTACGGCTATGCGTCGGGGACGATCGTCTCGAGCCCGGGCCACCTGCGGGTGACCGTTGGCCCGGACCGGGTCGCCGTCGACTACGTGCGCGCATGGCTGCCCAGGGACGAGACGGGCCTGCGCCGGAACGGCCAGATCGACGCCCATTGGACGGTCCCGGCGCCGGGGACGCACCGCTGAACACGGGGCAGCGCGCGCGCGGCGGAGCGGCGGGTCAGCCCGCGCCCCCCTCCAGCAGCCCGCTCGCCCGCTGCACCCTGCGGCCGATCGCCCGGCCGATCAGGCTGTCGTCGCCGGCATTGGCCAGCGTCAGCAGCGATCTGGCGCGCGTGATGCCGGTGTAGAGCAGTTCACGGGTGAGCACGGGGTTGAGTCTTTCCGGCAGCAGCAGCGCCGCGTGGAAGAACTCCGAACCCTGCGCCTTGTGCACGGTCATCGCGTACACCGTCTCCACCGCCTGCAGGCGGCTGGGCAGGACCCACCGGATGCCGTCGTTCCCGTCGCCGGCGGGGAAGGCGACGCACAGCGGCCGGTCCTCCGGGTCGTCCGTCGTGCGCGGCAGCGCGAGCGTGACGCCGACGTCGCCGTTCATCAGGCCCAGCCCGTAGTCGTTGCGCGTCACCAGCACCGGGCGGCCGAGGTACCAGCCGGCGCTGGCGCCGATCAGTCCGGCCGCGTGCAGCAAGCCGGCGATGCGCTCATTGAGGCCGTCCACGCCCCAGGGACCCCGGCGCAGCGCGCACAGCACCTGAAACCGGCCGTGCGCGTCGAGCACGGCGCGGGCCCAGCGGTCGAAAGCTTCGGCGCCGGCGCCCGCCGCGGGCTGCAGGCGCTGCAGCGTCTCGAGGTAGTGCCGGTAGCCGTGCCGCAGGACGTCCTGCGCCATGCTGCGGTCGGCGCGGCCGTCGACCACGAGCTCGCGCAGCGAGGGATCGGCTTCGCCGTGCAGCCGCAGCGTCTGCAGGTCGCGATGGGGGGCGGCCAGAACCCGCAGCGCGGGCTCGGCGGCGCCCTCGTTGACGCAGGCCGCCAGCAGGCCGATGCCGCTGCCCTCGGGGAAGCGATGGCTCTTGCGCAGCATGGCGACCGCCTGGTCGAGCGGCGTGCCCCGAGCATCCTGCAGCGCCGCCTCGACGCATTGGCCGGTCGCCTGCTGCAGCCACTGCGCGGTGGCGGCCGTGTAGTGGCCCTCGCGCGCCCGGGCGCACAGCTCGCCCAGCACCGCGCCGGCTTCGACCGAGGCGAGCTGGTCCCGGTCGCCGAGCAGGACCAGGCGGCTGTTCGGGGGCAGCGCGGCGAGCACCGCCGCCATCATCTCCAGGTCGATCATCGAGGCTTCGTCGATCACCAGGACGTCGAGGGTGAGCGGATTGCGGGCGTCGTGGCGCAGCCGCCGCGTGTCCGGGCGTGCGCCCAGCAGGCGATGCAGCGTGCCGACCTGCGTCGGGATCGACGCACGCACCGCTTCCGCCTGCGTCAGTCCGTCCAGCGGCAGGCTGGCGACTGCGCCGGCGATCGACTCGTTCAGCCGGGCCGCGGCCTTGCCGGTGGGCGCGGCGAGCCGGATGCGCAGCGGCCTTGCGGCTGCGCCATCCTCCCGGGCGGTGGACAGCGCGATCGTCTGCAGCAGCGCCAGCAGCTTGACCACCGTCGTGGTCTTGCCGCTGCCGGGCCCGCCGGTGACGATGCCGAAGGCGCTGCGCGCCGCCAGCGCGCAGGCGAGCTTCTGCCAGTCGGCGGCCGTCCCTGCCGCCGGCGGATCCGCGGCCGGGAACAGGACGTCGAGCGTTGCGCGCAGCGCCGGCAGGTCCAGCGTGGCGGTCAGCTCGGCGGTTCGCGCCAGGCGGGCAGCGATGCCTTCGTTCACCGAGCGCTCGTACTGCCAGTAGCGGCGCAGGTAGAGCCGCTTGCCGCGAAGCACCAGCGGCGTGTCGCCGGCGCCGGCGCCGACCAGGCGCGGGTGGTCGAGCGCGGCGAGCCAGCCGGCAAGATCGATCCGGCCGAGCACGCTGCCCGGCAGTTCGTCCGAAGGCTCGCCTTCGCCGCGCGCGCCTTCGGGCGGAAGCGACAACGCGAAGCCGGGGTCGTCGAGCGCGGCGGCGAGGTCGAGGCAGACGTGGCCGCGACCGAGCTGGTGGCTGGCGAGCGCCGCGGCGAGGATCAGCCAGGGGTCCGCCTCCGGCACTTCGCGTCGCAGAAAGCCGGCAAACGCGGCGTCGAGACCTCGCAGCCAGCCTCGCGCCGCCCAGCGCGCGATCAGGCTCTCCATCCGGCCGTTCGGGTCCGCCGCGCGCGCCGGCGCTGCTGCCTCGCGCTCGCGGCCGCTCGCGTCGCCGGCGCCCGCGACGGCGGTCGCGTGTTCGGACAGACAGGGGATCATGCGGACACCTCGGCGCGCAGCCGGTCGGGGGTGGCGGCGCCGGCGGCGCGCTGCGCAAAGCGGCGATCCAGCGTTTCGATGAGCGCCCTGGGCGGACGCTCGAAATGCACGCCGCCGCCCGGCGCGCGGCTGCCGCGCAGGAAGAGATACACGGCGCCGCCGACGTGCCGGTCGTAGTCGTAGTCGGGCAGGCGTGCCGCGAGCAGGCGGTGCAGCGCGAGCAGGTAGAGCACATATTGCAGCTCGTAGCGGCTGGCGAGGATCGCTTCGCGCATCGCCGCGGCGCTGTAGGCGGCATCGTCCGGGCCGAGCCAGTTCGACTTGTAGTCGGCGACGAAGTAGCGGCCGTCGTGCTCGAAGACGAGATCGACGAAGCCCTTGAGCATGCCGTTGAGGTTCGCGGGCGCCAGCGCCGGTCGCGCCGCCCCGTCCAGCGTGTGCTCGCGGACGAGGCGATCGAGTTCGGCGGTGTCGACGTCGCCGGCGGCGAGCCAGAACTCCATCTCGGGCACGGCGCCTGCGAGCGTGGCGAGGCGCAACGACGCGGCGGCCGTCGCGGCGGACGCCGGCAGCGCGAATTTCGCCTGCAGGAAGTCCTGCGCCCAGGCGGTCAGCGGATCGATCCAGGCGTTCCAGCCGCGGCGCGCGCAGCGCCGCGCGATGCTGTCGCGCAGCAGGTCCCCCCGCGCCGCGACCTCGGCGAAACCCGTGGTCGCGGCCCATTCCAGCAGGTCGTGCAGGAACGTGCCGACCTCGGCGCCGCGCGGAAAGGCGTGCATGCTGCCCGGCGCGGGAGGCGAGGTCCGGGGCCGGGCGGGCGCCCCGGGCAGGTCTTCGCGGAACGTGTCCTCGCGTGCGGTGTCGGGCACCGGCTGCCGGCCGGCGACGGGATCGTCTCCGGCCGCGATTGCCGGCAGGTACGCATCGGTCGCGGTGGTCCTGAGGGCGGAATAGCTGGCGATCCACCAGTGCTCGCGCGCCGGACGCGCCGGGATCAGCGCGCTGCCGCGCGCCGGCCCGCGGTCCTCCGGTGCGAAGCGGACGGCGTCCGGCGGCGGCGCAGGCGCCACCGCCATCGCGGGACAGCCGTCGGCCAGCGCGTCGAGCTGCGGACCGAGCTGCCCGGCGGCGACCGCGGCCCCGTCGTCGAGCAGGTGGCCGAAGGCGCTGTCGGCGAAATCCCTGGTCGGCGCGAGCCCCACCCAGGTGGCGTGGCGCGCGCGCGTCAGCGCCACGTACAGCTTGCGCAGGTCCTCGCCCAGACGCTCGCGGTCGGCGCGCGCCGCCGCCCGCGCGTCGGCCGACAGCAGCACCTGCAGCTTGCCCGCGTCGTCGTGCAGCTTGAGCGGAACGGCGTCGGGAGCGACGGCGCGCAAGGTGCAGGCGAAGGGCAGGAAGACCAGCGGATACTCGAGGCCTTTCGACTTGTAGACGGTGACCACCTGCACCAGGTCGGCGTCGCTTTCGAGGCGAACCAGCCGCGCATCCTCGACGCCGCCGGGCTTGGCCGTAGCCGCGCGCTGTTCGGCAAGATGACGGATCAGCGCCGGCTCGCCGTCGAGCTCCGCTGCGGCCTTCTGCAGCAGTTCGGCCAGATGCAGCAGGTCGGTCAGCACCCGCTCGCCGGAACCGAGCGCCTGCGCGGGGCCGAGCAGCCGCGCCGGGACGCCGAAGTCCTGCAGCAGGTGCCGCAGCATCGGCAGCACTCCCTGCCGGCGCCACGTCTGCCGATAGCCGCGAAACTGCAGCACGCGCCGTTCCGCCGCGAGCTCGTCGCGATTCAGGCGCTCCAGCTCCTCCCAGGACAGGTCCAGCGTCGCGGTGGCGAGTGCTGCGCGCAGCAGGCGGCCGTCGTCCGGCTCCGCGCAGGCGGCAAGCCAGCGCTGCATTTCCTCGGCCTGCGCGCTGGCGTAGACCGAATCGCGATCGGAGAGATACACGCTGCGCACGTCGCGCGCGGCGAGCGCTGCGCGGATCGCGTCGGCTTCGTAGCGGTTGTTGACCAGCACCGCCATGTCGCGCGGACGCAGCGGCTGCGCGTTGCTGCCGCCTTCCTCGGCGAACAGCGCCTTCCCCGCCTGTCCCAGGTTGAGCAGGCGAACCATCTCGGTGGCGCAGGCGGCGCCCATGTCCGCGAGGTAGCTCTCCTTGGCCGTCGGCCTGCCGTCGGCGCGCGCCGGCAGCGACCAGAGGGTGAGCGCAGCCGGCGTGCTTCCCTCGACGGTGAATGCGTCCCGGCGCCCCTCGGCGTCGGCGGCGATGAAGGGTATCGGATTGCCCGCCGCGCTGCGGAAGAGGAACGCGCCGTCGCCGCTGGCGCGGGCCTCGGCGGCGCCGAAGCAGCGGTTGACCGCCGCGACCATCGCCGGCGTCGAGCGGAAATTGCGGGCAAGCGTGTGCAGCCGGCCGTCGCAGGCGCGCCGCGCGGCGAGGTAGGTGTCGATGTCGGCGCCGCGGAAGGCGTAGATCGCCTGCTTGGGGTCGCCGATCAGGACCAGCGCGGTGTCGGCGCAGTTCTCGCGCACCCGGTACACGGCGTCGAAGATGCGGTACTGCACCGGGTCGGTGTCCTGGAATTCGTCGATCAGCGCGACGGGAAACTTGTCGCGGATGCGCGCCGCCAGACGCTCGCCGTTGGCGCCGTGCAAGGCCGCGTCGAGCCGGGTCAGGAGCTCGTCGAAGCCCATCTGCGCGCGGCGTTCCTGCTCGACGGCGAAGCGCACGGCGATCCAGGCCGCGGCGTGGCGCAGGAGGTCGGCCGACGTGTCGGCCAGCTGCGACAGCCCGGATTCGAGCGCGGCGAGCGCGGCGAACGCGGGATGATCGAGCGGCTCGGGGATCGCGGACGCGGCATTCCAGATCTCCTCCATCCCCGCCGTGGAGAGCCTCGCCCGCGCCGCGTCGGACAGCGCCGGGCGCAGCGCGGACGGGTCGTCGCGCCACGCTCTTAGCGCCTGCAGCCATTCATCGTAATGGTTCTGCTTCAACTTCTGGCCGTTGAAGGCCTTCGCCGCCCGCGCCTGGTCCAGTTCGGCCTTCAATTCGTCGGGCCACGCCGCCCACGGCCGCTTCAATGCGGCGAGTGTCCGCGCGCGCGCGTCCAGCGCCGCGCGCAGCATCGCGGCGGGCTCCGGCGGCAGCGGGGCCGCGGAGGCCGTCGCCGGCGTCGCGGGCAGCGGCGGCTGCCCGGGGACGTGCAGGAACTCGACCAGGCCGACGAGATCCTTCACGCTCTTCTGGAACGCCGCGGGACCCGCCCACCGGTTCGCGACTTCCGCCGCCGCGTCGGGCGCGAGCGGCGCGATGAAAGTCCGCCAGTAGTCGCGCACCGTTTCCGCGAGCAGTTCGCTCTGGTCGGCTTCCAGCTTCTGCGTGAACAGGCTGCCGCTGTCGAACGCATGCTCGCGCAGCATGCGATTGCACCAGCCGTGGATCGTGGACACGGCCGCCTCGTCCATCCATTCGGCGGCCAGCTGCAGCCGGTACGCGCACGCCGGCCATTCCGCGGCCGGGTACGCATTGCGCAGCGTTGCCAGAAAGTCGTCGCGCGGGGACGGCGCGTCGAATCCCAGCTGGAAGTATTCGGCCGCCGTGGCGAGACGCGCGCGAATGCGGTCGCGCAATTCCTTGGTGGCCGCTTCGGTGAAGGTCACCACCAGGATTTCCGGCGGGGTGAGGGCGCGGGCGAAGCGGTGCTCGTCCGTGCCGTGGCGCAGGACGAGCCGCACGTACAAGGCGGCGATGGTGTAGGTCTTGCCGGTGCCGGCGCTGGCTTCGATCAGCTGGCTGCCCCTGAGCGGGAAGAGGAGCGGATCGAGCGTCGTCGACGCGCCGGCGTCGGCCGCAGGCGCTGCGGAAGGAGGGGTCATGGGGTGGCTCGTCGGGTGGAGTTCCGGCCGGCTTTCTCGTGGATCGCGACCTGCAGCGGGCGCAGCAGGCGCTCGGCCAGACCGGGGAATTCGCCGTCGGACCACAGCGCGTCGAAGTCGGGCCACGTCCGCTGCAGGTACGGACTCGCGTCGCGCTCGCCTTTGCGATTGAAGCCGCCTTCGTATTCGGCGCGTGCCGCTTTCCGTGCCTTGTCCGGGTCGGTGGCCGTCGGCGCCGAAGCGCGCAGCAGCGCGAACGCCGTCTTCGCGGCCAGCGGCAGCGGCCGCCCCATGCCGTCGCGCCAGGCGGTCAGGATGTCCTCCAGCCGCTGCCTGGCTTCGGCCGGGTCGCGGGGAAGCAATTCGACGATCCCCTTCCGGCTGACGACGACCGTCGTCACCGGGCCGACGGCGACGTGAAAGGCGAGGTGGCGCAGCCAGTGCCCGATCAGCTTGTCTCCCCGGTACTGCCTGTCGTCGTCGATCAGCGCGCTCGCTTCGAGCGCGACGACGCCCAGCGGGCTGTCCCCGGCGTCGCCGTCCGCGTCGTCGTGCGCGCGGTCGCCGCCGCGCAGCCCGCCGAGCCAGTCCGCCACTTCGATGCGATCGCCGGCGACCGTGTGCCCGAAGCGCAGTTCGACCTCGCCCTCCCGGGCGTCGGGCCAGCGCGCCAGCGCGTTCGCGTACGCGGCGAAGAGATCGTCCATCGGCTGCAGCAGTTCGCCGGCCAGACGCGCGCCGAAGGCGCCGATCGGCAGCTCGCCGCGGCGCCGGATCGCGGTCATCGTGGCGGCGCGCCGGGCGGGACCGTCGCCGCCGCGCAGGACGGCGGCCGCCTCGTCCCGAATCAGTTCGTCCTGCAGCTTCCAGCGCTGCAGCCCGTCGAGCTCGAAGGGTTCGACGTCCTCGCTGGCCGGATCCCCGGTCTCGAAAGCCACGCCCAGGCGCTGCTTGAAAAAGGCCTTCACCGGGTCCTTCAGGAAGCCGGCCAGCGCGCGCAGCGCCAGCGGCTCGTCGCGTGGCTGCACCGGCAGGCGGGCGACGCCGGCCGTCGCGGCGGCGGGCTTGGTCGGCGCTTCGCCCGCGGGCTGCCATTCGTGGGCATAGGTGAAGAACTTCGCCGGCGCCGTCGCGGCGTCGCTGCGCGGCGGAAAGTAGGCCGGGCTGAAGGGTTGCAGCGGATGCACGGTGGTGAGTGCCGCCAGCAGCGCCTTCCCGGCATCGCCCGCGGCTTCGACCCCGGCTTCCTCGCCGCCGGCTCCCGCGGCCTGGAGGGTCCAGCCCGCCTTGACGTGATCGCGCAGCTGCCCGACGAGCACCGAGGGCGGGCGTTCGGTGTTGTCGTTGATGCTGCGCCCGACCCAGGAGATGGTGAGCCGATCGCGGGCGGAAAGCAGCGCTTCCAGGAACAGGTAGCGGTCGTCCTCGCGCCGCGACCGGTCTCCCGGCCGGGCCTCGCGCCCCATCAGGTCGAAGTCGAGCGGATGGCGGGTGCGCGGGTAGTCGCCGTCGTTCATGCCCAGCAGGCAGACGTGGCGGAAGGGAATCGCGCGCATCGGCATCAGCGTGGCGAAGGTCACCGCGCCGCCGAAGAAGCGCTGGGCGAGCCCTCCGCCGTCGAGGCTCGCCAGCCAGTGCTCGGCGACCACCGACAGCGGCAGTTCCGCAACGAAGCCGGCCTCTTCGCAGGCCTGCTGCCAGCCTTCGAGCGCCGCGTCGAGCTGGCTCAGCGTGTACGCTTCGCCGGCGTCGTCGGCGTCGAAAAAGGACTGCTTGAGGTCGGCGAGGCGGGTGCACCACTGCGCGACCGTCGCCGGGCTGCGCAGGCCGCGCCAGGTGTCTTCCAGGCGCTCGAGCAGTGCCGCCAGCGGGCCGAGCGCCGCCGCCTCCAGCCCGCCGATGTCGCCGTAGGGCTCGATGTCCGTCCAGGCCGCGCCGTGCTGCCCGGTCGCGTAGCCCAGCAGCATGCGCCGCAAGCCGAACAGCCAGCTGTTCTGCGCCGCGTCCTCGCTGCCCGGCAGGTCGAGCGCCGAACGGTGCTCGCCGTGCAGCCCCCAGCGGATGTTGGACTCGCGCATCCAGCGGTGCAGCAGCGGCACGTCGTCGTCGTCGAGACCGAAGCGCCGGCGCAGCGCGGGCACCTGCAGCAGGTCGAGCACGTCGCTGACGCCCACGCGCGACTGCGGCAGCGCGAGCAGCAGTTCGAGCGCGCGCACCAAGGGATCGAAGCGGCGGCGCGCCCGGTCCGACAGGCTGAACGGGATGTGGCGCGGGTCGTCCGCTTCCGCCAGGCCGAACACCGCCTGGACGTGCGGCGCGTAGGCGTCGATGTCGGGGACCATCACGATCACGTCGCGCGGGCGCAGCCCGGGGTCGGCGCCGAAGGCGGCGAGCAGCTGGTCGTGCAGGATTTCGACCTCGCGCTGCGGGCTGTGGGCGACGTGGAAGCGCAGCGAGGCGTCGTGCGCAGGATCGGCGGTGCGCCGCTGCTCCCGTATCTCCGGCATCGACCGCAGGTCCAGGATGTCGCCCTGGATCTGCTGCAGCACGTTGGCGCCTTCGTTGCCGACGAACAGGTCGATCGACTGACCGATCTCGCCAAACGCGCTCCGGTAGGACCTGCGCCTGGCGTCGTCGTCGTACGCGTCGAGCAGCCCGACGTAGTCGCGTCCGAGCTTGCCCCAGGCGGCGAGCAGCGGATGCGCGTGCAGGTGCAGCTCGTCCTCGGTCAGCACGCGCGGCCGACCCGCCTTGCGCGCCTGCCGGCTCTGGCCGGCGCGCAGCAGGTCCTGCCCGGCGACGATGTCGGCCCAGTAGTGCCGGCAGGGGTTCGGGACGCAGATCAGCACCTGCGACCACCGGGCCATCCTGGCCAGAACCTCGAGCGTCTGCAGCGGCAGCGAGGCGATCCCGAAAACCAGGACGCGCCGCGGCAGTGCTGCCGGACGCGGCGCGTCCTGGAGCGCGTGCGCGCGATCGAGGTAGGCGCCGTGCACCGCCGCGCGTCCGCCGTGGAACGCAGGAGGGTCGACGGCTCGCGTGCCCGCCGTCGCGCGCTCGGTCACGTCCTCGACCAGGCACCGCCACAGCGCCGCCTGCCAGCGCTGGTCCGCAGGCAGCGGCGACGCCTTGGCCCGCGCGTCGACCAGCACGTCGTCGCCGTTGGCCCAGGCCGCGAGCCAGTCGGCGCGATACACCTGGTATTGATCGAACAGGTCGGACAGACGCTCGGCCAGCTGGAAGCGCCGACGCAGGTCCGCGTCGTCGGCGAGGTAGCTGCGCAGCGGCAGGTACGCCGGTTCGGACATCACTTCCGGCAGCAGCCGCATCAGGCGCCACGACAGCCGGGTCTTGTCGAAAGGCGACGTCTCGGGCACGGCGTCGCGTCCGAGCACCGCGCGGTAGACCTGCCACACGAAGCGCGACGGCAGCGAGAACTCCATCGCCGCCGCGATGCCGCAGCCGCCGTCGGCGGTGTTCGCCGCGAGGGCGAGCTTCAGCCACTGCGCGACGCCGTTGCTCTGCACCAGCACCGTTTCGGTTTCCAGCGGCGCGAGCGGGTGCCGCTTCGTCCACGCCACCAGCAGATCGCGCAGCGATTCGGCCCGATTGCCGTGGATCAGGAACAGCCCGGCGGGCAGGGTTTCAATGGTCACTTGGGCCTCGAGTCAATGCCAGTCCGTAGTTTCCTCCACGGCAGGCTCGCCCGGTGAGCTTGCCGACAATCCCGCCGGCGGACCGCTCGCCGCCGCGGGCGGCAAGCCTGTCTTCCCGGCCATTGCCCCAGGTCAAGCTCCTGCCGCCAAAGCGGCGGAGACTGGCCGGTCAGGAGGCCGGATTGAAATCGCTCGTTCTTGCCGCATGCGTTGCCGCCATCGCGCTCGCTCCCGCACCGTCCGGCGCGAAGGAGTCGGGCAGCCCATCGGCCAGCCACTCGGGCGCCAGGTCCGGCTCGACCGCCGGCGCGCACGGCAAGGGCGCCCGCCCGACAGTCGCTCCGCGCGGCAGCGGTTCGCATGCCGGATCCGGCTCGCAGGGCAAGGCGGTGCCGGGAGTGCGCCGCGACGCGCACGGCAGAATCGCGCGCGACCCGCGCGCAACCAACGCGTTCAAGAAGCAGCACCCCTGCCCCTCCACCGGAAAATCGGGCGGCTCCTGCCCCGGTTACGTCATCGATCACGTCGTCCCGTTGAAGCGCGGCGGCGCGGACTCGCCGGGCAACATGCAGTGGCAGACCGAGGGGGCGGCGAAGCAGAAGGACAAGTGGGAATGAACGCCCGCCCGGGCAGCGTCGGGTCGATCGCTATGCCGCGCGCGGCAGCTCGATCAGATTCATCTGCCCGCCGGTGACCCGCCGCGCGATGTCCACCAGCTGGTTGTCGTGGGTGAGCACGATCACCTGCGTCTTGCGCGCGAGCTCGGCCAGCGTCTGCAGCCCTGCCGCGGTGCGCTGGTGATCCCAGTTGATGAAGATGTCGTCGGCGAGGAAGGGGAGCGGCGTGGCGCTCTGCAGGTGCTGCAGCAGCGCGGCGAGCCGCAGCGCCAGGAACAGCTGGTCCTCGGTGCCGGTCGACAGGCCGCCGACGGCGACGAAGCTGCCGTCCGGCCGGTAGGCGTGCAGCACCGGCCGGTCGTTGCCGTCGTAGGCGACCGAGAGCTTGCTGTACGCGCCCAGCGTCAGCGTGGAGAAGAGTCCGCTCGCGCTGCGGAGCAGCGGCTCCTGCTTCTCCTCGGAGTAGCGGTTGACGGCCCACGCCAGGAGCTTGGCCCCGAGCGTGATCCGTACGTATTCGTCGACCGCCTCGCCCATCACCAGCAGCGCGTCCTGCCGCTCGGCCTCCGCCCTGACGGCGTCGTCCTGTCCGGCGATGGCGTCGAAGGCCGCCTGCGCGTGCGTGCGCACCGCCACCGCCTCGTCGCGCTTCGTCTGCGCCAGCGCGAGCGCGTGCTCGGTCTCTTCCAGCCGCGCGGCGATCTGGGTGAGGTCTTCGGCCGCGACCTCGGCTTCGAGCTGCGCCAGCGGCAGGCCGTCGCCGTTGTTGCCCGCCGCCTGCAGCGCTTCGCGCACGCGCAGCTCGGCGCTGCGGCAGGCGTCGGCGTGGACGATGGCGGCATGGAGCGCGTCGATGGAGTCGACCTTGGCCGCGGCGAGCAGGGGTTCGATCCTGGCGCGCGCCTGCCCCTGCTGCGCGACGGTGACGGCGATGTCGCTCGCGGACTTCGCCAGCGCCGCCTTCA
>CAIWHR010000184.1 GCA_903912485.1 uncultured beta proteobacterium
CCAGTTGGCCGACGCCGCGCACAATCGCGCGACGGCGGTCGAGGACGTCGCCGACGCCGGCAAGGCGCTGTACGCGCTGCTCGGACCCGAGCAGCAGCTGATCGCCGACAACCGGTTGGCCGTCGTCGTGCTGCCTATGGTCACCGTCGGCTCGCCGTCGCGGGACCGGCAGGGCGACGCCGGGCCGCCGCCGCGCTGACCGTATCCCGCACCGCGCCGCCAGGTCGCGCGCCGCACATCGGGTCGTAGCCCGGGATTCTCCCTCACCGCGCCGCCAGGTCGCGCGCCGCACATCCGGTCATAGCCCGGAATTCGCATCCACCGACACCGACCGCGACGTCCCGACGCCGGTCAGCGAAACCCGGGGCGTTGCGGCCACGGGGGTGCCTGCCCCGGGCTGCGCGTGGCATGCGCCGGCGGCTCGCGGCGATTGCTCCGGGGCGCGCAGCCCGGGCTACCGATTCGGCCCATCGCGTCTGGCAGCCCGGGCTCCGCCAGCACGAACGCCCGACCTGAGCCACCGCCCCCCCTCGGCAGAGCCCGGGGACACGGCCACCGCCCCCGACCGCACCCCGGCCGTCAAGTCGTAGCCCGGGCTCCGCCGGCACGACCCCCCGCCGCAAGCCGCCGACCGGCCCCGGCGGAGCCCGGGGAATGCGGCCACCGCCCCCAACCATGCTCCAGCGCTCAGAGCTGCAGCGACTCGCCGTACCCGGTCAATTCGAGGTAGCCCCTGCCGACCTCGCGGCCGCCCTGTTGCGCGCGCACCGCGCCCTCCCAGTAGAGCGTCCCGGTGCTGGCGCGCGAGTCGAGCTCCTGGTCGTCCTGCAGCGGCAGCAGCGCGTAGTCGACGCCGCCCGCGGTGACCGTCATCGCGACCGGGTACTCGACCCCGGTGCGCGGCGAGCGCCAGCGCCGCTGCGGCAGGAAAGCGACCTCGCCCGGGGCGAACGTGCGCGTCTTTCCATCGGCGTCGCGATGCGTGCCGCCGGCCCAGAGCGTCTCGCCGTTCCGGCCGCGCATCCGGAACGCCATCAGCGCGCCGCCGTCGGCGAGATTGACGCCCGCCCAGTCCCAGCCCACCGCGCCGCTCGCCATCAGCTCGCTCGACCATTCGTGATCGAGCCACGCCGTGCCGGTGACCGCGACCGGCCGCCCCTCGACCGCGAGCGTGCCGGAAACGGCCAGTTGCGGCGCGCTGTAGTAGTAACTCGCCTGGCGCGGGTCGGGGCCCTTGCGCGAGTACCCGCCGTCGCCCTCGGGCAGCAGGCGCTGCGTCGGGGCGAAGCGCAGGTCGAACGCGAAGCCGCGCGCGGCGATGCGCGCGGCGTAGGCGCCGCCGTCGAGCGCGAGCGACCAGTCGCCGATCCACACCTGGGTCGTGTCCTCACGCGCCTCGGCCAGACCGAAGCCCGTGCGCGCCGCACGCTGGTCGTGACGCAGACGCCCGTGTTCCGGCTGCGCCAGCGCCGCATGCGCGAACAGCAGCTGCTTCGGGGCGAAGGCGCTGGGGTTGTCCTCGGCGACGCCCGGACGGTGGCGGAAGAACGTGATCTGGACGCCGTACTCGCCGCCACTGCCGTCCTTGACCCAGCCGGTCAGGTACCACCACTCGGTGCGAAACGCCGGGTGGCTGCCGTGATCGCGCGGAAACGCCAGCGCGACACCGGGAACGACGCGCGGGTAGTCGACGCCGCGCGCCGCGCCCGCGGCGAGCAGCAGCGGGCAGGCGAGAAACGCGCGCCGCCTCACGCGGGCACCTCCCCACCGGCGCGACGCGCGCTCACCAATCCTCCTTCACCGCACGCACGACGTCGGTGCCCATCGCCTGCCGTCCGCTGGCCACCGCGGTCGCCGTCGCCAGCGCCAGCACCGCGGCCGCGAGTTCGCCGAGCGCCAGCCACGGCACCGACAGCTCCATGCCCCAGTGAAACGACTGCCGGTTGACGACGTGGATCAGGATCAGGCTGATGACCCAGCCGAGGCCGAGACCGGCGACGAGCCCGATACCGCTGACGGCGAGGCCCTCGGTGGCGAGCATCGCTCCGACCTGCCGCCGCGTCATCCCCAGGTGGCGCAGCATCCCGAACTCGCGCCGGCGGGCGAGCACCAGCGCGCCGAACGACGACGACAGCCCGGCGAGCCCGATCGCGATCGCCGCGAGCTCCAGCGCGTAGGTGACGGCGAAGGTGCGATCGAAAATCGACAGCGACGCCGCGCGCACTTCGCCCGCGCTCGCGATGTCCAGCTTGTCGCCGCCGGGAATCCCGCGCCGGATCGCAGCCGCGACGGCTGGCGCGGACGTGCCGGGCGCCAGCCAGAGCGCCGCGTTGGTCGCGTCGCGGTCGCCGGTCAGCGCGACGTAGCGATCGCGGTCGATCACGATCGCGCCCTGCTGCCGCGTGTAGTCGCGAAACACGCCGGCGACGGTGAAACGCACCGTCCTGCCGGCGAGCGGCAGG
>CAIWHR010000185.1 GCA_903912485.1 uncultured beta proteobacterium
GATCGCCGCGACGAAGGGCGCGCCCAGGCGGCCCGCCAGCGCGAGGATGGCGTTCGCCTCGGTCGCCAGCACGCCGCGCGCGAGTTCGAGCGCGCGCGCCGCGTCCGGTGCCGCGCCGGGCGCCGGGCCCGGCGACGCCGGGGTCTTGCTGGTCGCGGCAACGCTCATCCGGGCCAGTATAACTCCAGCGCCGCGCGCGGCCGTCCGGCGCCCGCGCGCCTTAGCCGCCGGGGCCGGAGCGCGGCGGCGCTGTGCTAGAGTCGAAGCGTCTCCCCGAACGGCGCGTTTCGCCCGCCCATGCCGCAGACGCTGCAACTGATCCTGGTTCTGCTCGGCTGCGCGGTCGTCGTCGTCGCCGCCTGCCGGCGGTTCCGGCTGCCGCCCATCCTCGGCTACCTCATCGTCGGCATCGCCGTGGGGCCTCACGCACTCGCGTGGGTGCCGGAAAGCGCCGAGACGACCGGGCTCGCCGAGTTCGGGATCGTGTTCCTGATGTTCTCGATCGGGCTCGAGTTCAGCCTGCCGCAGCTGAAGGCGATGCGCCGCGCGGTGTTCGGGCTGGGGCTGGCGCAGGTGGTGATCACCGCCGGCGGCGCGATGATCGCGCTGCCGCTGCTGGGACTCGGGTGGCAGGCCGGCGTCGCGCTCGGCGGCGCGCTGGCGATGAGTTCGACGGCGATCGTGTCCAAGATGCTCGCCGAGCGGATGGAGCTCGCCACGCCGCACGGCCGCGACATCATGGGCATCCTGCTGTTCCAGGATCTGGCCGTCGTCGCCTTCCTGATCGTGCTGCCTTCGCTGGGCAAGCCGGGCCCCGACCTCGCGTGGACGCTCGCCGCCGCGGGGTTCAAGGCGGCGGTCGCGCTGGCGCTGATCCTGTTCTTCGGGCAGAAGCCGATGCGCGCGTGGTTCCACGTCGTGGCGCGCTCGCGCTCGCCGGAGCTGTTCATGCTCAACGTGCTGCTGATCACGCTGGGGCTGGCCGAACTGACCGCGCTCGCCGGGCTGTCGCTGGCGCTGGGCGCCTTCCTCGCCGGCATGCTGATCGCCGAGACCGAATACCGCTACCAGGTCGAGGACGACATCAAGCCTTTCCGCGACGTCCTGCTCGGCCTCTTCTTCGTCACCGTCGGCATGGCGCTCGACCTGTCGGTCGTCGCCGCGCACGGCGGCTGGGTGCTGGCGCTGCTGCTGGTCTCGGTGGCGGTCAAGCTCGGGCTGATCGTCGCGCTGTCGCGCGCGTTCGGCGCGCCGCTGGCGACGTCGCTGCGGACGGGGTTCTACCTCGCGCAGGCGGGCGAGTTCGCGCTGGTGCTGCTGGCGGTCGCGCGCGACGACGGGATCGTGACGCCGTTCGTCGCGCAGCTGGCGCTGGCGGCGATGGTGCTGTCGATGCTCGCGGCGCCGCTGGTCATCCATTTCGCCGAAGCGATGGTGCGCAAGTTCACCGCCAACGACTGGCTCGCCCGCGCCGCACAGCTGACCCGCATCGCGGCGACGACGATGGCGCGGCAGGACCACATCGTGATCTGCGGCTTCGGTCGTAGCGGCCAGAACCTCGCGCGGCTGCTCGAGCGCGAGGACATCGCCTTCGTCGCGCTCGATTCCGATCCGCAGCGCGTGCGCGAGGCCGCCGGCGACGGCGGCAGCGTCGTCTACGGCGACGCCGGACGGCGCGAAGCGCTGCTCGCGGCGGGTCTGATGAAGGCGCGCGCGCTGGCGATCACGTTCGCCGACACGCCGGTGGCGCTCAGGATCCTCCACCACGTCGGCGCGCTGCGGCCGGAGCTGCCGGTCATCGTCCGCACCATCGACGACGGCGACATCGACCGGCTGCTGAAGGCCGGGGCGGCCGAGGTCGTGCCCGAGGTGCAGGAGGGCAGCCTGATGCTGGCGTCGCACGCGCTGCTGCTGGTCGGCGTGCCGCTGGCGCGCGTGCTGGCGCGCATCCGCTCGATCCGCGAGGAGCGCTACAGCCTGTTCCGCGGGTTCTTCCACGGCGTGAGCGACGCCGCCGACGCCGCCGAGAACCTCCAGCCGCGGCTGCATTCGGTGCTGCTGCCGGACCGGGCGCACGCCATCGGCAAGCCGCTGTCGGCATTGAAGCTCGCGGGGCTGGTCGAGGTCACCGGCGTGCGGCGGCGGGGAGCGCGGTCGCGGACGCCGGACCCCGACTGGCGCTTCGAGGTGGGCGACGTGGTCGTGCTGCTGGGGCTGCCCGGAGAGCTCGCGCGGGCCGAGCAGCGGCTGCTCGAGGGCTAGCCTGCGGCCCCGGTTCGGCGGAAAACCGCTAACTGACCGGTGGTCATTGTTATCCCGGCGGCAGACCGGCTACAATTGCAATCCACTTTTTGTCCGTGCCGCTTTCCCATGACGACTGTCGCCGATAGCGCCGCCGCCGCGCCTTCCGCCGTCGCGCCCGAAATCTTCGTCGAACTCGACGCGGTGACCTTCGGGTACGACGCGCGGACGATCCTCGACGGCATCACCATGCGGATCCCGCGCGGGAAGGTCGTCGCGATCATGGGCGGGTCGGGCTGCGGCAAGACGACGATCCTGCGCCTCATCGGCGGGCAGATCGCGCCGCGGGCCGGCCGGGTGACCGTCGCCGGGCAGGCGGTCCACGACCTCGACCGCGACGAACTGTTCGCGCTGCGGCGCAAGTTCGGCATGCTGTTCCAGTTCGGCGCGCTGTTCACCGACATGTCGGTGTACGAGAACGTCGCCTTCGCGATGCGCGAGCACACCGACCTGCCCGAGGAGCTGATCCGCGACCTGGTGCTGATGAAGCTCAACGCGGTCGGCCTGCGCGGCGCGGCGCAGCTGATGCCGTCCGAACTGTCGGGCGGGATGGCGCGCCGCGTGGCGCTCGCCCGCGCCATCGCGCTCGACCCGATGCTGGTGATGTACGACGAGCCTTTCGCCGGCCTCGACCCGATCTCGCTGGGCGTCGTCGGCCAGCTGATCCGCCGCCTCAACGACGCGCTGGGCATCACGTCGGTCGTCGTCACCCACGACGTCTACGAGTCGCTGAAGATCGTCGACTACCTGTATTTCGTGTCGCAGGGCAGGATCGTCGCCGAGGGCACGCCGGCCGAGGTCCGCGGCTCCGCCGACATGTTCGTGCGCCAGTTCGTCGACGGCGAGCCGGACGGCCCGGTGCCTTTCCACTACCCGGCGCGGGGCTATCGCGAGGAGCTTCTGGCCAATGCTTGACGGAGCGCTCTCGGCGGCGGTGGCGCTGGTGCGCCGGCTGGGCGCCGCCACGATCGACGGCGTCACCCGGCTGGGGTACGCGACGCGCTTCTTCGTCGCCGTCGTCGCCCACACGCCGGCGGCGTTCCGGCGGCTGCACCTCACGCTGCGCGAGATCTACTTCTCGGGCGTGCTGTCGCTGATCATCATCCTGGTGTCCGGCCTGTTCGTCGGCATGGTGCTGGCGCTGCAGGGCTACGACGTGCTGACCCGCTACGGCGCCGACGAGTCGCTGGGCGTGCTGGTCGCGCTGTCGCTGGTGCGGGAACTCGGGCCCGTCGTCGCGGGTCTGCTGTTCGCGAGCCGCGCCGGCAGCGCGATCACCGCCGAGATCGGGCTGATGAAGGCGACCGAGCAGATCTCGGCGATGGAGATGATGGCGGTCGACCCGCTGGCGCGCGTCGTCGCGCCGCGGTTCTGGGGCGGCGTCGTCTCGATGCCGCTGCTGGCGGCGCTGTTCTCGACGCTGGGCATCTTCGGCGCCTACCTCGTGGGCGTGAAGCTGATCGGCATCGACCCCGGCGCCTTCTGGGGCAACATGCAGTCGGCCGTCGATTTCCGCGACGACGTCGTCAACGGCGTCATCAAGAGCTTCGTCTTCGGCGCGGCGGTGAGCCTGATCGCGGTGTTCGAGGGCTACGACGCCAAGCCGACCGCCGAGGGCGTGTCGACCGCGACGACGCGCACGGTGGTCGAAAGCTCGCTCGCGATCCTCGCGCTCGATTTCGTCCTGACCGTATTCATGTTCCACGGAGTGCATGCATGAGCCGCACCACACTCGACCTCTGGGTCGGCATCTTCGTCGCGCTGGGCGTCGGGGCGATCCTGTTCCTCGCGCTCAAGGTCGGCAACCTGGTGAGCTTCGGCTCGCCGCCGGGATACCGGATCGAAGCGAGCTTCGACAACATCGGCGGCCTGAAGCTGCGCGCGCCGGTGAAGGCGGCGGGAATCGTCGTCGGCCGCGTCGAGAGCGTGCGGCTCGATCCGGTCACCTACCAGGCGATCGTGACGATGAAGATCGACCACGGCCACGAGTTCACCGCCGACACCATCGCCTCGATCCTGACTTCGGGGCTGCTGGGCGAGGTCTACATCGGGCTCGACGCCGGCGGCGACAGCAAGATGCTCGCCGACGGCGGGAAGGTGATGAAGACGCAGTCGGCGGTCGTGCTGGAGAAGCTGATCGGGCAGTTCCTGTACGACAAGGCGGCCGGCGGCGGTGCCAAATGAAGCGCCGCCGGGCTCTCGCTGCGCGCATCGTCGGCGCCGTCGCGCTGGCGGCGCTGGCCGGCTGCGCTGCGGCGCCGTCGAAGGACGACCCGTTCGAGCCGATGAACCGCGCGCTGTTCGGCGTGCACGAGGTCACCGACCAGTACGTGATGAAGCCGGCGATCGACGCCTACACCGCGGTCGTGCCCAGGCTCGTGCGCACCGGCGTGTCGAACTTCTTCAACAACCTGGACGACCTCTACTCCGGCATCAACGCGCTGCTGCAGGGCAAGCCGGACAAGGCCGGCAACGACTTCGGCCGCGTCATGCTCAACAGCTTCGTCATGGGCGGCATCTTCGACCTCGCCTCCGACATCGGCATCGAGCGCGGCAGCGAGGACTTCGGGCAGACTTTCGGCGCATGGGGGATGCCGCAGGGACCGTACCTGTTCGTGCCGATCTTCGGGCCGACGACCGTGCGCGACGGCGCCGGCTGGGGCGTGCGCATCTACGCCAGCCTGATCGGCTTCATCCCCGACGTCCCGGTGCGCAATTCGCTGTACGGCATCGGCGCCGTCGACATCCGGGCGCAGGCGACCGACGCGATCTCGATCGCCGACACCGCGTCGCTCGACAAGTACCGGTTCATCCGCAACGCGTATCTGCAGCGGCGGCGCTACCTGCTCTACGACGGCCAGCCGCCGCCCGAAAAGGACGACGAATGATGCAACGAATGAGGCAGGGGTTTCGGAGCGCCGCGGCCGTATGCGCGATCGCACTCTTTACGGCGGCGGTCGCGCAGGCGCAGGAGTCCCCCGAAGCGCTGGTGAAGCGCGTTTCCGAGGACGTCATCGCGACGATCAAGGCCGATCCGCTGGTGCAGGCCGGCAACCAGGCGCGCATCCGCGAAGTGATGGAGACCAGGCTGCTGCCGAACTTCGACTTCGCGCGGATGACGGCGCTGGCGATGGGCAAGAACTGGCGCGCGGCTACCCCCGAGCAGCAGCAGCGGCTGACCGACGAGTTCCGCACGCTGCTGGTGCGCACCTACTCGGGCGCGCTCAACAAGTACCGCGACGAGACGATCGAGTACAAGCCGCTGCGGATGAACCCGGGCGACACCGACGTCACCGTGCGCACCGCGGTGCTGAAGCCCGGCGGCGCCCCGGTCCAGATCGACTACAGCATGGCGAAGTCGCCTTCGGGCTGGAAGGCCTACGACGTGATCGTCGGCGGCGTGTCGCTGGTCACCAACTACCGCGACGAGTTCAACGAGCAGATCAGAAGCGGCGGCGTCGACGGCCTGCTGAAGACGCTCGCCGACAAGAACCGCGGAGCTCCCGCCAAGTGATCGCGCAGCTGCTCGGCGCGGCGCCTCCGGCGGACGCCTCCGTGTTTCGCGCCAGCGACGACGGCACGCGCTGGCTGACGAGCGGCGCGGTGACCTTCGACAACGCCGGCCCGGTGCTCGCGGCGGCGCAGGAGCTGCCGCTGCCCGCCACCGGCGTCGTCCAGTGCGACGGGATCACCGCGGTCGATTCGGCGGCGGTCGCGCTGCTGCTCGCGCTGAAGCGCCGCGGCGCGGAGCGCGGGACGCCGCTGACCTTCGTCGCGATGCCCGCGGCGCTGACGACGCTCGCCGCGCTGTACGGCGTCGAGGACATCTTCGGGGAGTGAAGCCGGGGGACGGATGCCGGACGCTCTCCGGCCGCCGCGGTTCCCGCGCCCGATCACCATGACCCTCGCCGTCGAAGCCGTCAACGTTGCCCGCCGCTTCGGCGCGGTCCAGGCGCTCGCCGGAGTCGACCTGGCCGTGGCGCAGGGCGAGTTCTTCGGCCTGCTGGGCCCGAACGGCGCGGGCAAGACGACGCTGATCTCGATCCTCGCGGGTCTCATCCGCGCCGACACCGGGTCGGCGAAGATCCTCGGCCACGACGTCGTCGGCGACTACCGCAACGCGCGGCGCAAGCTGGGCGTGGTGCCGCAGGAACTCGTGTTCGACCCGTTCTTCAGCGTGCGCGAGACGCTCGCGCTGCAGTCGGGCTACTTCGGGCTGCGCCGCAACGACGCGTGGATCGACGAAATCCTGCACCACCTCGACCTCACCGCCAAGGCCGACGCCAACATGCGCTCGCTCTCGGGCGGGATGAAGCGGCGGGTGCTGGTCGGGCAGGCGCTGGTGCACAAGCCGCCGGTCATCATCCTCGACGAGCCGACCGCCGGCGTCGACGTCGGACTGCGGCAGAGCCTGTGGGGCTTCATCCGCAAGTTGAACCGCGACGGCCACACGATCATCCTGACCACGCACTACCTCGAGGAAGCCGAGTCGCTGTGCGGACGCATCGCGATGCTGAAAGCCGGCCGCGTCGTCGCGCTCGACACCAAGCAGGCGCTGCTGTCGCGCTTCGCCGGGATCACCGTGCGCCTCGTCGCCGGGCGCGTGCCCGCGTCGTGGCAGCCGCGCGTGCTGCGGCAGGAGGCGGGGACCTTCTTCATCGGGCTCGACTGCCACGCCGAGCTCGAGGCGCTGCTCGCCGCGCTGCGCGTCGACGGCATCGACATTGCCGAGCTCGCGCTGCAGGAAGCCGACCTCGAGCAGGTGTTCCTGCGGATCATGGCCGGCGATACGCCGACGCCAAGCGAGGCAGCGACGTGAGCGCCGCCGGGCCGCCCCAAGGCGCGAACTGCGCCCCCCCGGGGGGCAGCGCAGCGGCGAACGCCGCAAGCGTGGGGGCAGTCGTGAGCGCCGCCGGGCC
>CAIWHR010000186.1 GCA_903912485.1 uncultured beta proteobacterium
GCGATGGACGTGCTGGCTCCCGGCATCGGCGAGATCATCGGCGGCAGCCAGCGCGAGGAGCGGCTGGGCGTGCTCGACGCGCGGATGGCCGAGGCCGGCATGGACCGCGAACACTACGGCTGGTACCGCGACCTGCGCCGCTACGGCACGGTCCCGCACGCGGGGTTCGGCCTGGGCTTCGAGCGCACCGTGGCCTACGCGACCGGGTTGGCCAACGTGCGCGACGTCATCCCGTTTCCGCGCACGCCCGGCAACGCGCGGTACTGACCGGTCCGGCGCGGCCCGCGGGCCCGGGTTGCGCTGCCCCGTTCAGGACGCGGGCAGGCACACCTCGGCCAGCGCAACGCCGCACAGCTCGGCCAGCGCCTCGACCACCAGCGCGTGGTCGTCGCGTTCGGGCAGGCCGGACACGGCCACCGCGCCGATGACGCCGGCGCCGTCCACGGCGAGCGGGAAGCCGCCGCCGGCGACCGCGTAGTCGCGGACCGGCAGCCCCATCCGCTGCACAGCGGTCAAACCTTCCTTCGGCGGCGTACGGCCGATGGCGTAGGAAGCGTGCTGCAGCAGATCGACCGTGTTGCACTTGCGCCGCGCCCAGTCCGCGTTGGCCGGCGTGCTGCCGGGCATCGTGTAGGCGAAGACCGGCCTGCCGGCGATGCGGATTTCGATCGCGACCGCCACGCCGCGCGCCTCGGCGAGCGCCTTCAGCCGTTCGCCGAGCCGCCACGCCGAAGCGGCGTCGAAGCGCGCGAGACGCAGGCGCCGCTCCTGCAGCGCCATCCGCTCGAGGTCGCGATCGGGTTCCATCCGCGGCGGCGACCGCAAGCGAAGCCGGTTATTTCTTCGCCGGTTCGACGGAGAGCGCCAGCGCCTCGGTGTAGGTCGCTTCGACGCGGTCGCCCTTGGCGATGAGCTTGAACTGCTCGGGATCGGACACCTTCAGATCGATGGTCCGCTGCGGGCCGCGCAGCGTCACGGTCTTCTTGGCGGGATCGACGGCCATGACCTCGGCCATGATGGTCACCTGCCGTCCGGCCACGCCGGCCGGGCGCTCGCCCGGCTTGGCGCCTGCGGCTCCCGCGGTGTCGGTGCGTGCCACCGCGGCGGTGCTGCCCTTCTTCAGTTCGAGCGTCAGCGCCTCGACGTACTTGGCCTTGACCTGGTCGCCGACCTTCATCTGCGCGAAGTTCTTGATCTCGGGACCCGCGGTGAGCGTGAGTTCCTTGCCCTGCGGTCCTTTGAGCGTGACCGCGCGGGTGGCCGCGTCGATGGCGGTGATGGTCGCGGTGAGTTCGACGGTTTCGGCGACGCCGGCCACGCCCGGGCCCTTGGCGACGACGGCGCCGCCGGTCTGCGCGGCGGCTTGCAGGGCGAAGGCGGAAACGACGGCAAAACAGAGTGTTGCGACGGCAAAACGCATGGTGAAACTCCGTGGTTGGATGTTGGATCGTGCCCCCGAATCATAACATTCCGACGGTGCGGGCCGTCGCGTCCCCGACCCGCGGCGCCGGGCGCCGCCCGGGAAATGTCCGGCGCAGCTTGAACGATTTCCGCATCCCCCCCACAATGGCGGGCATCGACCCGGCCGCGAGCCTCGCGCCCGGCGTGCTTTGCCCTCCTGAATCCGTCCCGCGGCCCGTTCGCGGTGTCGGGTTCGTGGCTTCCCCTCTCTGGAGTTGACCGTGCCCAGCCTGCTGCCGAACGTTGACCCGCAAGGGTTGCTCGAATACTCGGTCGTCTACACCGACCGGGCGCTCAACCACATGTCGCAGTCGTTCCAGACTGCGATCAAGGATATCTCGGCGACGCTCAAGCGCGCGTACAACGCCAGGTCGGCGATCGTGGTGCCGGGCAGCGGAACCTTCGGCATGGAGGCGGTGGCGCGCCAGTTCGCGACCGGCCGGAAATGCCTGATCCTGCGCAACGGCTGGTTCAGCTTCCGCTGGAGCCAGATCTGCGACATGGGGGCGATTCCGGCAGAGACGGTCGTGCTCAAGGCGCGGCGGATCGGCGAAGGCAGCCAGGCGCCGTTCGCGCCCCCGCCCCTCGCCGAGGTGGTGGCCGCGATCGCCGCGCACCGGCCGGACGTCGTGTTCGCGCCGCACGTCGAGACGGCGTCGGGCATGATCCTCCCCGACGCCTACCTGCGCGCCGTCGCCGACGCCACGCACGCCGTCGGCGGCCTGTTCGTGCTCGACTGCATCGCCTCGGGCACCATCTGGGTGGACATGGTCGCCAGCGGCGTCGACGTCCTGATCAGCGCGCCGCAAAAGGGCTGGAGCGCGTCGCCCTGCTGCGCGCTGGTGATGCTCGGCGAGGACGCGCGGACGCGGATCGACGCGACGACGAGCACCAGCTTCGCCTGCGATCTGAAGAAGTGGCTGCAGATCATGGAAACGTACGAGAACGGCGGCCACGCCTACCACGCGACGATGCCGACCGACGCGCTGGTCCGGCTGCGCGATGCGATGAAGGAAACGGAGGCGCGCGGCTTCGACACCGTGCGCGCGCAGCAGCGCGAGCTCGGCGCCAGCGTGCGCGCGCTGCTGGCGCGCCATGGCTACAGCAGCGTGGCGGCCGACGGTTTCGAGGCTCCCGGCGTCGTGGTCAGCTTCACCGACGACCCGGAAATCCAGTCGGGCAGGAAGTTCCTGGGGCTCGGGCTGCAGACCGCCGCCGGCGTCCCGCTGCAATGCGACGAGCCCGCCGATTTCCGCAGTTTCCGGATCGGGCTCTTCGGCCTCGACAAGCTCGCCAACATCGACCGTACGGTGGCCAGCCTCGACGCGGCGCTGACCAGGATCGGGCAGGCGGCGGCGCCGTCGAGCCTCGCTGCCTAGCGCCGCCGGTCCGAAATCCGGACCGGTTAAGGTTCCGCTAAGAATCCGGGTCCAAGCTCGCCTCCATCGAACACGAACGGAGGCGGCGATGAAACGGGAAACCAGGCGCTGGGTCGTCGATGCGACCCTGTGGATCGCGGGCGCAGTCGCGGTCGCGGTCTTTGTCGCCGACGCGGCAGCCGGCGAGCGGAAGCTCGGGGCGGACGCCGGCGACGCGCCGAGGATGGAGTGCGGCAGCTGGCGTGTCGCCTGTCGGCCGCCTCTGGCGCCGCGCGCGACGGCGGCGACCGC
>CAIWHR010000187.1 GCA_903912485.1 uncultured beta proteobacterium
AGAGCTCGGTGAAGTCGGGCAGGCCGCCGGCCTTGCCCTGCCCCGTTGCCGGAGCGGCAAACGCGAATGCGGCGGCGAAGAGTGCAAGGAACGCGGTGGCGAAGCGGGAGCGACCTGGGAGCGTCATGGCGGGCTTTCTCTCGGGATTGGCGAACGAAATGGATGCAGCGACCGCGAAGCGTGCAGCGTCAGCGGCGGGACACCGAATTGGCGATCTGGCGGACCGTCGTCGCCGGCACTTCGCCCAGGACGGTGACGACGCGGTCGTCGACCGGGCGAACGTAGACGTTGGTGCCGCCGTGCTGCGAGCGGCCCGGCGGGCGCGGCTGCGCGCCGCCAGCCTTCTCGATGAAGACCGACACCGCGACCAGCCCGTCGGAATAGACGAGGTGCGCGACCGGCTCGGGCCGGTTGCGCAGTTCGCGGTAGCCTTCGGCGATCTTCGAGAATCCGGCCGGCAGCTTGCCGACGGTCCATCCGGTGTCGCGCTGGTCGATGTCGCCCAGCGGGGAGCGCTGGATCGACCAGCCCGCCGCGATGCCGGCCCAGGTCGGCTTCACCATTTCGGGATCGATCCTGGCGCCGATGCTGAGATCGGTGAAGCTGAACTGTTCGACGATCTCGCCGCGCTCGTTGGAGACGCTGGCCTTGAGCAGCAGACCGGTCGCATTGTCGACCCAGAACTTGTGGCCGAAGCGCAGGCCGTCCTTGGGCTCGAACGCCCACGCCTGCGCGTCGAGTCCGGCGACGCGCCCCGACTCGAGCTTGCGGAAATCGAAGTTGTCGACGAGCGCCTTCTGCTCGGCCGCCGAAAGCGCGGGAAACGCGTTGCGGAAGGCGCGCGGCTCGATGCGGATCACCCGGGCATCGGGGTAGTAGGCGCGGACCTCGGTCGCGCTGCGGATGATCTCGCGCGCCGGCCCGTCGAGGTTCACCAGCTTCTCCATCGGGTTGCCGCGGTCGTTCAGGTGCACCAGACGCGACGTCTCCACCCGCAGCCCGTGCTGGTAGACGATGGTGCCGACGTAGTTGAGGTCGGCCGCCGCCGCGGCGACGCGCGCCAGCCATGCCGGGGCATCCTGCGCCAGCGCGGCAGGCGCGGCCAGCATCGCGGCGAGCGCGAGCGTCGCCACCGGTCCCGCCAGCCGCCCGCGGCGGACCGCCGCCGCACCGGCGTCGCTTCGTGCTCCCGTGGGGTCCATGCGATCCTTTCGTCTACTGCCGGGCGTCGCCGGCCGGCGCCGCGACGCTGCGCAGGTAGGGCCCGACGCCCTGGATCTGCGTCGTCGGCGACGACTCCTGGTGCGCCAGCAGGTAGTCGGCCGGCAACGCGCGCGGAACGACCTGCATCGAACGCACGTTGGCCGACTCGCCGGCCCGGGCCATCGCCGCCGGCTCGGACTGCAGCGTGCCGAACGCAACCCAGCCGACCAGCGCGACCGCGGCCACGCCGGCGGCGGCGGCCCACGCGTACGCCAGCGGCCGCGCGGTCCGGATGCGCGGCGCGAGCACCGTCGGCTCCGCCGCCAGGCGC
>CAIWHR010000188.1 GCA_903912485.1 uncultured beta proteobacterium
CACGTAGACGTCGGGCAGGAAGTGCATCTCGACCTTGATCAGGCCGTCGCCCTGGCAGGCCTCGCAGCGCCCGCCCTTGACGTTGAACGAAAAGCGGCCCGGCCCGTAGCCGCGCTCGCGCGACTCCTTGACCTGTGCGAACAGCTCGCGGATGGGAGTGAACAGCCCCGTGTACGTCGCCGGATTCGAGCGCGGCGTGCGGCCGATCGGGCTCTGGTCGACGCTGATCACCTTGTCGAAGTGCTCGATGCCGGTGACCTCGTCGTGCGGCGCGGGTTCGGTGGCGCTGCCGTAGAGGTGGCGCGCGACCGCGTGGTAGAGCGTGTCGTTGATCAGCGTCGACTTGCCCGAACCCGACACGCCGGTGATGCAGACGAACACGCCGACCGGCAGTTCGAGCGTGATGCCGCGCAGGTTGTTGCCGCGCGCGCCGACGATCCGCAGCATCCGCTCGGGGTCGACGCGCCGGCGCTGCGCGGGCATCGGAATCCGCCGCAGGCCGGCGAGGTACTGCCCGGTCAGCGAGTGCGGTGCGAGCCTGATTTCCTCGGGCGTTCCCTGCGCGACGATCTGCCCGCCGTGCTCGCCCGCGCCCGGCCCCATGTCGACGATGTAGTCGGCGGCCTGGATCGCGTCGTGGTCGTGCTCGACGACGATGACGCTGTTGCCGAGATCGCGCAGGTGCTTCAGCGTCGCCAGCAGGCGGTCGTTGTCGCGCTGGTGCAGCCCGATCGACGGCTCGTCGAGCACGTACATCACGCCGGTGAGGCCGGAGCCGATCTGCGACGCCAGCCGTATGCGCTGCGCCTCGCCGCCGGAAAGCGTCTCCGCCGAGCGGTCGAGCGACAGGTAGTCGAGGCCGACGTTGTTGAGGAACTGCAGCCGGCTGCCGATCTCCTTGACGATGCGGTCGGCGATCGCCTGCTTGTGCCCGTCGAGCGCGAGCGCGGCGAAGAACGCCGACGCGTCCTTGAGCGGCATCCCCGACACGTCGAAGATCGCCCGCGCGCCTTCGCCGGTGCCGACCTTGACGAAGCGCGCCTCGCGCCTGAGCCGCGTGCCGTTGCACTCGGGGCAGGGCTTGGAGTTCAGGTACTTGGCGAGCTCCTCGCGCACCATCACCGAATCGGTCTCGCGGTACCGCCGCTCCAGGTTGGGAACGATGCCTTCGAACACGTGCTCGCGCACGACCGGCTTGCCGCGCTCGGACAGGTACGCAAACGGGATCTTGTCGTCGCCGCTGCCGTAGAGGATCACCTGCACGACGCGCTCGGTCAGCTTGGCGAACGGCCGCTCGAGATCGAAGCCGACGTGCTTGGCCAGCCCCTGCAGCATCTGGTGATAGAACTGGTTGCGGCGGTCCCAGCCCTTGATCGCGCCGGAGGCGAGCGACAGCTGCGGAAACGCGACCACGCGCTTGGGATCGAAGAAGCTGATCGAGCCCAGCCCGTCGCAGCGCGGACACGCGCCCATCGGGCTGTTGAACGAGAACAGCCGCGGTTCGAGCTCGGCCAGCGAGTAGTTGCAGACCGGGCAGGCGAACTTGGCCGAGAACAGGTGTTCGGCGCCGGTGTCCATCTCGGCGGCGATCGCGCGGCCGTCGCCGTGGCGCAGCGCGGTCTCGTACGACTCGGCGAGGCGCTGCTTGAGGTCCGCGCGCACGCGCAGCCGGTCGACGACCACCTCGACGGTGTGCTTGGTGGTCTTGGCGAGCCGCGGCAGCGCGTCCATCTCGTGCACCTTGCCGTCGATGCGCACGCGGACGAAACCCTTCGCCTGCAGCTCGACGAAGAGCTCGACCTGCTCGCCCTTGCGGTTGACGACGACCGGCGCGAGGATCATCAGCCGGGTGTCCTCGGGAAACGCCAGCGTCGCGTCGACCATCTGCGAGATCGTCATCGCCGCGAGCTTCTGCTCCGGGTGGTCGGGGCAGTACGGATCGCCGACGCGCGCGTAGAGCAGGCGCAGGTAGTCGTGGATCTCGGTGACGGTGCCCACGGTCGAGCGCGGGTTGTGCGACGTCGCCTTCTGCTCGATGGAGATCGCGGGCGACAGCCCCTCGATCAGGTCGACGTCCGGCTTGTCCATCAGCTGCAGGAACTGCCGCGCATACGCGGACAGCGACTCGACGTAGCGGCGCTGGCCCTCCGCGTACAGCGTGTCGAAGGCGAGCGAACTCTTGCCCGACCCGGAGAGCCCGGTGACGACGATCAGCCGATGGCGCGGCAGGTCGAGGTTGATGTTCTTGAGGTTGTGCGTGCGTGCGCCGCGTATGCGGATGTAATCCATGCTGTCCCGAAGGTCTTTGGCGCCCGCCGGCGCAATTTTCGCGTCGTCCGGCCTAGACCGTTCGTCCTAGCCGCATGGCGTAGGCGATGGCCGGGGGCAACCTGCTACTATACCGGCAATCCGCAGCTGTTCATAAACCCCGGTCCCGCCATTTCCGCTCCGATGTCGTCCGCTCGCGACCCCTCTCCCGCCGGTCGCCCCGCCGAACCGATCGCTCACGCCGTCAAGCTGCGGATGACGCCTGCCGAACGCCGGGCAACGGCCGGCATGGCCAGCATCTACGGCCTGCGCATGTTCGGCATGTTCATCGTGCTGCCGGTGCTGGCACTCTACGCCGAGACGCTGCCCGGCGGCCGCGCGCACGCGCTGGTCGGCCTGGCGCTCGGCGCCTACGGCCTCACGCAGGCGATATTGCAGGTCCCTTTCGGCTGGGCCTCGGACCGCTGGGGAAGGAAGCCGGTGATCGCCACCGGTCTCGTCATCTTCGCCATCGGCAGCTTCATCGCCGCATGGGCGCCCGACATCTGGTGGACGATCGCCGGCCGCAGCGTGCAGGGCGCCGGCGCCATCTCCGCCGCCGCGATCGCGCTGACGGCGGACCTCACCCGCAGCGAGGTCCGCACCCGCGCCATGGCGGTGATCGGGATGACCATCGGCGCCACGTTCGCGATCTCGCTGATCGCGGGCCCGGTGCTCACGGCGGTCATCGGCGTACCCGGCATCTTCATCCTGACCGGGCTGCTCGCGCTCGGCGCCATCATTCTGCTGCAGCGCGCGGTGCCCGAGCCTGAGGCGCCCAAGCCGCGCAGCGATTCCGCCGGACAGTGGCGGCGCGTGCTGACCGACCCGCAGCTGCTTCGCCTCAACTACGGAATCTTCGCGCTGCACGCTTCGCTGATGGCGCTGTTCGTGCAGGTGCCGTTCATGCTGCGCGACAACGGCGTGCCGTCGGTCCAGCACTGGCTCGTCTACCTGCCGGTGCTCGTCGGCTCGGTGCTGCTGATGTGGCCGGCGATGATGCGCGCCGACCAGCCCGGGAAGGGCAAGCCGGTGTTCATGGGCGCGGTGGCGGTGCTGTTCGCCGGCCAGCTGCTGTTCGCGCTCGCGGGCCACTCGCTGACGGTCACCGTCGTCGCGCTGCTGGTCTTCTTCGCCGCGTTCAACCTGCTCGAAGCGACGCTGCCGTCGATGATCTCCAAGTTCGCGCCGGCCGACCTGAAGGGCACCGCCACCGGCGTGTACTCGGCGATCCAGTTCCTCGGCGCCTTCGTCGGCGCCGCCGTCGGCGGCTGGCTGTCGCAGCAGTACGGCCCCGGCGCGGTGTTCGCCTTCTGCCTCGCGCTCACCGCGCTGTGGCTTGCGGTGAGCACCACGATGTCGGCCCCGCCGACCCCCACCCACGCTTCCTACTCGATGGGAGAGACATAGATGGCCTCCGTCAACAAAGTGATCCTGATCGGCAACCTCGGACGGGACCCCGAAACGCGCTACATGACCAACGGCGACGCGGTCACCAACCTCAACATCGCGACCACCGAGGCGTGGAAGGACAAGAGCGGCGAGAAGCAGGAAAAGACCGAGTGGCACCGCGTCGTGCTGTTCGGACGGCAGGCCGAGATCGCCGCCGAGTACCTGAAGAAGGGCCGCCCGGTCTACATCGAGGGACGGCTGCAGACGCGCAAGTACACCGACAAGGACGGCGTCGAGAAATACGCGACCGAAATCGTCGGCGACCGCATGCAGCTGCTCGGCGGCCGCGACGGTGGCGGCGGCAGCGGCGGCGACGCCGAATTCTCCGGCGGCGGCGGACGGCGCGAATCCGGCCCCGCCGGCAATCCGGCAGCTCCTGCCGGGGGCAGCAAGCCGGCCGCCGGCAGGAGTTCGAAGTCCGACGACTTCGACGACGACATTCCGTTCTAGCGGACACCTCCGCCACTTCCTGGAGACCGGCCCGCATGCCCAGCGCTGCGGGCCTCTTTCTTTCGCGCGCGGGGCGCTCGAACGCAGTGGCGTGCGCGGGCCGATCGGCCGGCCCCGGCGCCGTTCGACCCGCGATTTGCCCCGAACCCCGGCTGCGTGTAGCGTTACGGGTATTGCCCCCTCCATCCGGAGTCGGTCACCGGCAGCGCGATTCGGGCAGGTCGGGGCGCCCATCGAGGGAGATTCCCGTGTCCGAAGACATCGACCACATCACCGCCAGGCTGGGGGTTCTGGAAGGAGAGGTTCAGCGGGTGAAACAGGGCTACGCGACGATGAACGCGCGCTACGCCCGGTCGCTCAAGTCGCTGAAGACGCTGACCGAACAGGCCAAGGAGGCGGCGGTACGCGCCGCCTCCGCGGCCGAGAAGTCCGCCGTCGCAGCCAAACAGGCGGCGGCCGCGGCAACGGTCGCGGCGGCGCGCGAAGTGGTCGATGCGGCGGAAGCGGCGGCCGCGGCGGCAGGCGAAGCCGCGCAGGCGGCGGCCGAAGCGGCCGCGGCAGCGGCAGCGGCCTCCGCCGCATGCGCCGAGGCGGTGTCGCAGCAGGCCGACGAATTCTTGGCCAAGGCCTCGGCCGAGGCAGCGGTGGCATCGCAGCGCGCGGCCGATGCCGCGCTGGACGCGGTCAAGTTCGCACAGGCGGTGGCGGTGTTCCTGAAGCCCCGCTGAAACCGGTCACGCCTCCCGGCCGGTCGAATCGCCGATCACGCCGCCGCCGAGGCAGACGTCGCCGTCGTAGAGTACGAGGTATTGCCCGGGTGTGGGCGCCCACTGCGGCACGGCGAACACCGCGCGGCAGCCCCCGCCCGGCTGCAACTCGACACGGCAGGCGGCGTCGGCCATCCGGTAGCGGGTCTTGGCGCCCAGCGCCGCCAGCGCCTCCGCCGTCGGTGCCGCCCCCGCGATCCAGTGCACCGCCTGCGCGTCGACCGCGGTCCGGCAGAGCAGCGGATGCGCGTGTCCCTGCACGGCGATCAGCGCGTTGCGCGGGTGATCCTTGGCCGCGACGAACCACGGCAGGTCGGTGCCTTCGCGCGTGCCGCCGATCCCCAGCCCCTGTCTTTGTCCCAGCGTGTAATACGCGAGGCCTTGGTGGCTGCCGACGACGCGGCCTTCCGGCGTCTCGATGGGTCCCGGAGTCCTGGGCAGGTAGCGCGAGAGGAAGTCGCGAAACGGCCGCTCGCCGATGAAGCAGATCCCGGTCGAGTCCTTCTTGCCCCAGGTCGGAATGCCCTCGCGCCGGGCGATGGCGCGGACGTCGCGCTTCACCATGTCCCCCAGCGGAAACAGCGCCGGCGCGAGCTGCTCCTGCGTCAGCTGGTGCAGGAAATAGCTCTGGTCCTTCGAGCCGTCGGCGGCCTTGCGCAGTTCCACGCCGGCCGCGGCCGGGCGCAGGCGGGCGTAATGGCCGGTCGCAATGTGGTCGGCGCCCAGCGTGCGCGCGTGATCGAGGAATGCGCGGAACTTGATCTCGCTGTTGCACAGCACGTCGGGGTTCGGCGTGCGGCCGGCCGCGTACTCGCGCAGGAAGTGGGCGAACACACGCTCGCGGTACTCGGCCGCGAAGTTGACCGCCTCGATTTCGATGCCGATGACGTCGGCGACGGCCGCGGCGTCGACCAGGTCTTCGCGCGACGTGCAGTACTCGGCACTGTTGTCGTCCTCCCAGTTCTTCATGAACAGGCCGACGACGTCGTACCCCTGCTGTTTCAGCAGCCAGGCGGCGACCGACGAGTCGACGCCACCGGACATCCCGACGATCACGCGGCGGCGGCGGGGCATCGGCCGTAGTCCTCGAGCGGGGTTTCGCGCAGGGCCGGGCTCGGCGCTGCGGCGAGCAGGCGACAAAAAAGGCAGGGAACCTCGCGGCCCCTGCCCTGGTGCGGAGCGTGCTGGCTCAGTGGTCCTTGGCGCCCTTGGCGGTCGCGGCGTCCACGGCCTTTTGCTTGTCTTCCTTGGTCGGCAGCGCCTTCGGATCGCCCTTTTCCTTGGCGGCGGCGGCGGAACCCTTGGCGGCGGCCTGCCCGCTGGTGGCAGCGCCTTCGAGGCCGGCCTTGGTCGACGCGTCGACGGCCTTCTGCTTGTCGGCCTTGGTCGGCAGCGCCTTCGGCTGGTCCTTCTCGGTCTTGGCGACGGCGGCGCCCTTGGCGGCGGCCTGGCCGCTGGTGGTGGCGCCTTCGACGCCGGCCTTGGTCGCGGCGTCGACTTCCTTCGCCTTTTCCTTGTTGACTTCCTTCTTGGTCACGGGCGCGGCGGCGGGGGCGGCGGCGGGAGCCGGGGCTTGCGCCGCGGCAACCGCTGCGAACGTGCCGGCGATCAGGGCAACGATCAGCTTGTTCATGTGGAATCCTCTGGCTTTAGATTGATTGATGGACAGCTATTGTGCGCGCGGAAAAATCGCTAAACCCCGGCATCATACGCGCCGCACCGGGTCGGTGCAACCCGGGGCGCCGTGTCCGGCGCCCCGGCGTGTCCGGTCCGTTGCTTCGCCGGAAACGCTTACTTGCCAGCGGCGGGCTTCGGCGCTTCGGTCGTCTTGGCCGGCGCAGCGGCAGCGGCGGGCGCGGCCTTCGCGGCGTCGGGCGCCTTGACGGCAGCGGCAGGCTTCTTTTCCGCATCGACAGCCGGCGTGGCGGGCTTCTTCGCCTTGCTGCTCTTCTTCTTGGCGGTGGACGACTTCTTGGTCGTGTCCGCTGCCTTGGTCGCGTCGGCAGCCGGCTTGGCGGCTTCAGGCGCCTTGGCGGCGGCGGCAGGCGCCGCGGCGGGGGCTACGGCGGCAGCCGGCGCCTTGGCCGGGGCGGCGGGCGCGGCCGGGGCGGGGGCTTGGGCGAACGCGGTCGCCGCGAAGGCGCTGGCGATAAGGGTGATCAGGAGCTTGCTCATGGTGTTTCCTCAGGATGGGTAGAAAGTGGCGACACGGTTTGAGTGGTGTCCCGAGCTATAACGGGTCCCCCGAACCGCCGGTTGACACATCCGTTGCCGCGGCCCCCTGGCGGGGTGCCGCGGCGGGACCGGGCGCTGTCGGCCCCGCCCTATCCGCCCAGAGGCATGTCGCGCTGGAGCCAGTCGCGCAGCAGCGGGACGGTGATCGCCCGCTTGGTCGACAGCGAGTGGCGGTCGAGCGCCGCCAGCGTCGCGCACAGCGCCGTCATGTCGCGCCGGCCGTGCGCCAACAGGTAGCGAATCACGTCGTCGCCCAGCGTGAAGCCGCGGCGCCGGGCGTAATCGGACAGCGCCGCCGGCTTGTCGCTGTCGGCGAGCGGCAGCACCTCGTAGACGAGGCCCCAGCCCAGCCGCGTGCGCACGTCCTCGCGGACCGGCAGCGCGGCCAGCGGCAGCCGGCTCGCGGCCATCAGCTGGCCGCCGTTCGCCTTCAACGCGTTGTACAGCGTGAACACCCTGGCCTGCGCCGCGGCCGACGCGCCGTCGATGCCGTCGACCGCGACCAGCGCCTGCGCCGCCAGCGCGCCCACATCGGCGCCTTCGAGCGTACCCGGATCGGGACAGAACGTCGCCGCCACACCGCGCACCCCGACCGCCCGGACGACGGCCTTCAGCAGGTGCGTCTTGCCCGCCCCGGGCGCGCCCCACAGCAGCAAGCCGGTCTCGGCGCTTTCGCCGGCGGCGAAGCGCGCGACGGCAGCGACGACTTCGGCGTTGTGCCCCGGCAGGAAGTTCTCGAACGACGGCGGCTCGGGCGCCGCCAGTTCGAACACCAGCTGCTCCATCAGGGCTCGCGGTAGAGCGGCGACTCGAGGTACGTCGCGCGCAGATGGCGCAGGCCGACCAGCAGCACCGCCGACACCGGCAGCGCCATCAGCACGCCGGCAAAGCCGAACAGCTGCGCGAACGCCATCAGCGCGAAGATCACTGCCAGCGGATGCAGCCCGATGCGCTTGCCGACAAGGTAGGGGATGAGCACGTAGTTCTCGAGCAGTTGCCCGACGCCGTACACGGCGACGATCGCGAGGAAGGCCGGCACGCCGCTCCATTGCAGCAGCGCCGCGAGCATGCCCAGGATGAAGCCGATGCCGAAGCCGACGTAGGGGATGAACACCAGGAGGCCGGTGACGATCCCGATCGGCACCGCGAACTGCAGCCCGGCGATCCACAGCGCGATCCCGTAGTACGCGGCCAGCGAGATCATCACCAGCATCTGGCCGTGCAGGAATTCGGACAGCACGTGGTCGATGTCGTGGGCGAGAAGCCGCACCAGCGGCGCCCAGCGGCGCGGCGTCAGCTCGTCGATGCGCTCGATGATCGGGTTCCAGTCGCGCAGCAGATAGAACATCACCACCGGCGTCAGCGCCAGGTTGATGAGCACGCTGATCAGGACGAGGCCGCCGCTTTTCATGCCCGAGAGCATCTGCAGCGACAGCGCCTTGGCGCTTTCCGCGTTCTCGGCGACGAGCTGCTTCGCCGCCGCGAAGTCGAGCTTCAATTCGATGCCGAGCGCCTCCTGCAGCCAGGGCGCCGCGCGGCCCGTGAACTGATCGGTGAGCTCCGGCAGGCGGCGCATGATCTGGACGACCTCCGCCTGGATCAGCGGGATGACGACCAGCAGCAGCGCCAGGATGAGGACCGCCATCACCGACACGGCGACCAGCGTGCCGACGGTTCGCGACATCCCGACGCGCTCGCAGCGCAGGACGATCGGGTGGCCGAGATAGGCGAGGATCGCGGCGACGAGGAAAGGCGTCAGCACCGGCCCCAGCCAGTGCAGCATCGCCGCACCGGCCAGCGCGGCGCCTGCCACCCAGGCGTACTGCCGCCGCTGGAGCAGCGTGTGCCGCATGACCGCGGCCGTCGGCGGCAGCGGCGGCTTGTGCTCGGGGGTCGGTCGGGAATCGCCCATTTCCGGTAAAATCCTCTGCCAAAGCGTCGCACTGTACCGTGCCCGTGCCCGTTTCCTCAATCCCGGCGTATCCGCGCGTCCTGCCGGCGCGGCGCGTTCGGCCCCGAGTCGCCATGAGCCGCCCACCCTCCTCCCCGCCGGAATCCCCCTCCCCCGTGTCGCTGTCGTACCGCGACTCCGGCGTCGACATCGACGCCGGCGACTCGCTGGTCGAGCGGATCAAGCCCTACGCCAGGCGCACGCTGCGGCCCGAGGTGCTCGCCGGCATCGGCGGCTTCGGCGCGCTGATCGAGATCGGCAAGCGCTTCCGCGAGCCGGTGCTGGTCGCGGGAACCGACGGCGTCGGGACCAAGCTCAAGCTCGCGTTCGAACTCGACCGCCACGACAGCGTCGGCATCGACCTGGTCGCGATGAGCGCCAACGACATCCTGGTGCAGGGGGCGGAGCCGCTGTTCTTCCTCGACTACTTCGCCTGCGGCAAGCTCGACGTCGCCACCGCGGCCGAGGTCATCAAGGGCATCGCCGCCGGCTGCGAGCAGGCGGGCTGCGCGCTGATCGGCGGCGAGACCGCCGAAATGCCCGGCATGTACCCGGCGGGCGAGTACGACCTCGCAGGCTTTGCCGTGGGCGTGGTCGAAAAGTCGCAGGCGATCGACGGCCGCAGCATCGCCGCCGGCGACGTGCTGCTGGGGCTGGCGTCGAGCGGCGCGCATTCGAACGGCTTTTCGCTGATCCGCAGGATCGTGACCCGCGTCGGCGCCAACCTCAAGCGCCCGATCGGCGGCGTGACCGGCGAGGCGACGCTGGGCGAGACGCTGCTCACGCCGACGCGGATCTACGTGAAGTCGCTGCTGCCGGTCATCGCTGCGCTGCCGGTCAAGGGCATGGCGCACATCACCGGCGGCGGCCTGACCGAGAACATCCCGCGCGTATTGCCGCAACACCTCACGGCCGTCATCGAGCGCAGCGAATGGCC